>JAUPUU010000185.1 GCA_030917395.1 Cyanobacteriota bacterium erpe_2018_sw_21hr_WHONDRS-SW48-000092_B_bin.40 | reverse complement strand
TTCACCATGGAATTCGCTCACTACGAAGAAGTGCCAAACGCTATTGCTGAAGCAGTTATTTCTACCAAGAAAGATACTCGCCACTAAGCTCTAGATAATCAAGAGATAAAGAGCCCTCGCTAAACCATGTGTTTGGCGAGGGCTTTTCTTTTTTTCGTTGGGGCCTAATTTCTTTTCTCGATGCCTTTTCTCGATGCCTTTTCTTGGTGTCTTTTCTTGGAGTGAACAGCGATTTCTTAGGCTGACAATAGGGCCGCGCTCAATAAAAGCGGTAAAATTCTAAAGCAGGCGTAAGGAGAGCGATACCATGAAGTATCTGCACAGCGGGTACATTCTTTTCTGCCAAGGGGCCGACCACGAAGAAGATGGTCGCGTGGATGCCCGTGGTCTTTTTGATCTGTTTGTTCTCAAAGACCTACCGACAAAAATGAACTGCACCTGCGTCATTGGCTTTGGTACACCTTACGAGCGCCGCCAATACAAAGGCATCGTCACCATTGAAGATCCAGATGGCACCGTGGTCCTTACCAAAGACTTCAATGCCAATGACCCTGGTGATATCTTCAAAGGTCATTACATCTTCCAGCCCGATGTCAGCCTGACAAAAGAGGGAGCCTGGTCAGCCAAGGTCTCTCTGCTAAATTGGAAAGATGACAATATGTGGGACTGCGAGCGCAAATTCTTTGTCATGCTAGAAGGCGACGCTCCGCCAGACCCATAATAAGTTAGCGGCGTCCTCTAAACATTGAAACGAGAAATTTAGCAGAAGTCGAGATTATCGAAATTCTTGCCTAGAACTTCGCGACTATCAGCACCCAGCCAGCGGTCAAGAATAGTGGCATATACGGTGCGGAAATCGACATTGAATTTCAGGTCGCCATGATCTAATTCAGTCAGCGATGGGTATTGCCCGTAGAGACCGCCTTTGACACCACCACCAAGCACAAGGCAAGGTCCAGCAGTGCCGTGATCAGTTCCACCGCCACCATTCTCGGCTACCCGTCTGCCAAATTCAGAGAAGACAAGCACCATCACTTTATCGTCGCAACCGTGCTGTTTTAAATCTTCCTGAAACGCGCTCAGTGACTTGCCTAAACCAGCAAGCAGATTGGTTTGCGTGCGCAGCTCACCAGCGTGAGTATCAAAGCCGTCATAACCAAGAGTATAAACCTTGGCACCAATACCGCCACTAACCATCTGTGCAATGAACTTCAAGCTTGATCCAAGCTTGCCGTCAGGATACTTAACTGTGGTCTTGTGACCTTTAACCAAATCAAGTAAGCGCTCAGAAGCACGATTAGCCGCCAGGCCGCTAGTGCGCAATTTCTTTACCACCGGGCGATTATCGTCAAAGTTTTGATAGATATCATTGAAAGCCTCAAGCTGCAAAGCACGATCAGCTTGATAGAGGGGATCGACTTTAAAGCGGAAGGCCTGCACATCAGAGACCGACGGCACAGCCACTTTGCGTGCCAACAATGACTTAGGCAAAAGAGGATCGACATTGACTGCCAACATGGCAATTTTCTCTTTGTCTGGTTCAAGGCTCGCTTTCACAACTTTTCCCGGAGATTGAGAGATGCTCAAGTGATCAAGGTAGCGCCCCAACCAACCGGTATCACCAATAATTTCAGGCTGTGCTGTTTGCCAAATTTCAATTGAGCGAAAATGTGAACGGTTAGGCTCAGGATAACCTACCCCTTGAATAACCGCTAATTTGCCCTGGGTGTAGAATTCTTGAAAGGCCGTCAAGCTAGGATGGAAGCCAACTTTATCATCGATATGCAGCACATCGGCTTGCTTGATTGCAATTTTCGGACGAGCATCATAATAGGCACCATTACCGTATGGAATGATTGTATTGATACCGTCGTTGCCACCATTGAGCTGAATAACTAAAATCGACCGCTCCGCCCCGGCCAGGGGATCTACCTGAGAGGCAAAGGCTTCCAGTTGCTGCTGCCCGAGTATTCCTAAAGCCGCCAACCCGGCCAAGAAATCACGACGACTAATTGACTTATTAATCGAATTATAGATAGAACTGGGATTGGTCATTTCGTTCGCACCTTTATTGGATCGTCTATTAGGTCGTCTATTAATTCAGTTGATAAGTTGGCAGAGTCATAATCAAATGTACCAGGCCACGCAGCCTAGCATCAAGGACTTTATCTTCAGGGAGCTTGCCTGAGGCAAGGGGCTTAGCCATAGGCATGGTCATAGGATTGGTCATAGGCATGGTCATAGGTTTGCCACTCATATCGCTCGAAACATACTTGATGAGCCGCTCACGCACAGGTGGAGGGGCGTCATTCTCCACAAGCAGGCTGAGAAAATAATCTACCGTTTCAGAAGCACTGGTAAGCCCCTGCTCAGCGGCGATTTTGGCTGGAGAAGAATATTTTTCAAGATAGTCAAACTTTTGCGAAATCATTCTTGTGGCAAAGTTGAAGCGCTCCATCATCACATCTGAAGCAATCCAATTTTCACCACCATCCCAACCTTTTACAGAAGGAGGATTGAAGAGATTTTGCCCCATGGCCGCCATCAGACGCGGCACTTCAGCATCAACTTGACTGACCTGAAAAGTCTTGAGCATGCCAACCACATACTCACAGGGGCTTTTAATTAGTGAATGAAAACAGGCAGTCGATGTGAAATTGCGCGAGGCAAAAATGGCACTGACCATGGCACCAATATTGTGATCGCTCTTTTTATAGACGCCGGCAATCTCATCAACGAAAGAATTGGAGGGATTATAGAGAGCAAAAAAGCGAATCAGTTTGCCCGCTAAGTAGTGACCAGTTGCCTTTTGATTGGCCAGAATATTGACGATATCTTCACCGTTGAAGTTGCCAGTTTGACCAAGAAAAGTCTTGCTGCCCTTGTCATGTTGACCGCTATTGAAAAAGAAACCATCAGGCTTAGCCTGCCAGCCAGTAAAGGCACGGGCACCTTCTTTGACGTCTTGCTCGGTATAGTTGCCGATGCCCATGGTGAATAATTCCATTACTTCGCGAGCATAATTTTCATTAGGCTTATTCTTGCGGTTCTGCTGATTATCAAGCCATTCAATCATAGCTGGGTCTTTAGACATGGCCAGCAAAAGATCATCAAATTTGCCGAAAGCGTGTTTGCGTATGGTGCAATTTTGCACATACATGGCATAGGGATTGCGCACTTTGTTATCGGAAGTAGCAAAATGTCCATGCCAGAAAAGAGTCATTTTCTCTTCTAAAGGCCGCCGCGTAAACATCATGCGAAAGAGCCACCAGCGCTTAATATCATCAGGATTGGTGAAATCAAAAGACTGCTCAGCGAGCATATGATCGAGGGCACTATTATCAGTTGATGATGGACTGGTTAGCTGCTCAAGAGCACTGCTGTAGCCCATTTCAAGATAGGGCGCTAGTTCTTCAGGGGTAAAGCCAAAGCCAGCACGGTTAAGCAAGTGCCTGATTTGCTGGTCATTCTTATTCTTATTTTTATTGGGCATAAGCAGGCACCTTGCCACGTCTAAGCTGCTCTAGCTCTAGCATTTGCGTTGGACTAACAACTTTGCTCAAGGCTTGAGTGAACTGATTTTGTCGCTCTTTGATTTTGGCGACAACGGCGATGATGGCGGCATCTTCTTCTTCTTTTGCTGGCACAAACTTAGCCAGCTCCGCTTTAGTTGGCTCTTGCTTTTCTTTGGCTAATTTTTCCTGGGACAATTTCTCTTTGGCTAGCTTGTCTCGGTCTTGCTTCTCTTTGTCTAACTTCTCTTTCTCAGATTTTAAGCGCGCTTTGAATTCTTCACGCAAGGGGCGCAGTTGCTCGTTGAGAAGCTTCAAATCACTGCGATAAACATTGAATAGTTCGTTGACCTGTTTGCGCTGAGGGCCATCGAGAGAGGGAATCAAGCGCACTTGCTCTAAAGTCGGATTAGCATCGACAAGTTGCTGGCCGATTACATCTTTTGGCCCTGGCCTTTTCTCGACACTAGGCTTCACTGCAGCAGCAGCACTGGCGCTAAAGAAATTGCCAACGGCAAAAGGACTGCGTGAATGGACAGAAATAGATTTAGCCAGAGCTTCGCCCTGACCATAGGCCGATAGACAAATTATCAAAAGCAATAATGCAACTAGCTTGCTCATAGAAACATCCTGCCCAGAAACCGCTCTTATCTAAGACGCTGGTTGGAAAGATTTAGTTCAATCTAATGAACAGAGCATGGAGAAAGTAAAAAAGGGACCAACTCAAAAGTTGGCCCCTTTAATGAAAAATAAAAATTTGGGCAGTACAGGATTCGAACCTGTGACCTCTTCCATGTCAAGGAAACGCGCTACCAACTGCGCCAACTGCCCACAAGACAAGTACTTATTGTAACTTGAATGAGTCTTAGATGATAAGTTACTGAAACGAAGTTGTAAATTCGCAACATTAATAAACGGCAGAAAAACAGTCTATTAAGTCGTCAGTAATCAGAAAAAGATAGGCGGCACCCAGATTCGAACTGGGGGATAGAGGTTTTGCAGACCTCTGCCTTACCACTTGGCTATGCCGCCGCAATTTTGAAGGTAGGAGTACATGCTATTTGGCACGGCCTTATTTGTCAATTCGAACAAGGCGGCAAGAGCCTTTTCGCCTCAATGAAAAGCAAGAAGTGACAGCCATTGCGGTTATTATTAGCTTAACGTTTTGTCTCAGCACCGGGTAAGCCGAAAAATGATTATAAGGAGAGTACTGGCAGCCATTCCCATGCTCTTCCTCGTTTCACTTGTCAGCTTTGCTTTAATGCGCGCCCTTCCTGGTGACCCTGTAGACGTGATGCTTGGCTCGGCGCAAAAAGAGCTGCCAGCTGAAGACCTCAAACTATTACGGCAAGAATTTGGCCTTAACCAAAGCCCGGCAAAGCAATATCTGCTCTGGCTCTCAGGCTGGCTCAAAAGCGATAGTGTTGCCTCAACCAATGCACTGGGGCGCTCTTACCGCGACGGTCGGCCGGTCAAAGAAGTAATAATTGAGCGCATCCCCGCCACTCTAACTCTGGTGGGAATAGCGCTGCTATTGTCATTCTCCATGGGCCTTCTACTTGGCGTGTTGGCAATCGTGCTCAATTTGAAGAACAAAAATGCCGACTCAGCCTTAACCGCTGTTTTACTGGCTCTATACTCAGCCCCTAATTTCTGGCTGGCCTTCATCGCTCTCGCTTTTCTGGCCAGCCCCTACAGCAGCGCCCTAGTCAATCTACCCATACTCGGCTTGCATCCACCTGGGGCCAAGCCATCACTGGCTTATGCCGCTGAATATCTAGTGCTTCCAGCCATCAGTCTCTCTTCCCGCCGCATGGCCAAAGTAGCGCTCTACGTGCGCGCTCTCGCCATCGATGAACTAGCTAAAGAGTATGTGGTAACCGCTCTAGCCAAGGGCCTATCACTGAAAAATGTCATCACCGACCACGTTCTCAAGAACTGCCTCATTCCTGTGGTCAACTTGGCCGGTCTTTCGCTACCGGCATTGATTGGCGGCTCAGTCTTAATTGAGACAATTTTCTGCGTACCCGGCATGGGCCGACTGATGGTGGAATCGACCTTTGGTCGCAACTATCCAGTATTAATGGGGCTGGTGATGCTCTACGGCACAATTGTGATTTTGGCCAATTTGCTAGCCGACGTGCTCAACAATGTCATTGACCCGAGGTTACAGCAATAGCTGCGCTAGCAAAAAGCAGAACATTGAAAAACCTATGAAAGCCAACTCGAAACCTAATTCTAGACTCAACTCTAAACTCATAAGCGGCGCCATCGGTCTTGGCCTCTTACTCGCAATCGCCCTGCTGCCGCTGCTTCTAAACCTATTGCAGCCAGTATTTGGACTCACCATGGAGCCGCCCACATCAAATTTAAATGCAGTCAACCTGGCCCCATCACTCACTTTCCCCCACATTCTTGGCACCGACGCCCTGGGGCGTGACCTCCTGAAAATGATCGCCTACGGCGCCCTTGGCTCACTGTCGGTGGGCCTTTGCTCGGCCCTAGTAGCCGTCATCCTGGGCAACCTCTGGGGTGCACTGGCCGCTCTAGCAGGGGGAGCAATCGATAGCCTGATGATGCGGCTCGTCGATGCCCTCTTAGCCGTGCCATCAATTATTCTCTTGCTGGCTCTTAGTTCAATTTTGTCAGCCCCAGAGTTAGTCGAACATTTTCCGCCATTTCTGCTTACAGCCCTCGGGGTAACTAGTTACACCGACGGGCTTCTGCCCTATTTCATTGTCATTCTGGCAATCACCGCCACCACCTGGCTTGAATCGGCAAGAGTGGCCAGGGCAAGGGTCTTAGCAATCAAAGAGGAAGATTTTTTCATGGCCGCTCAGGCCCTCGGTAGCTCATTTGCCCAACTTTTGAGCAAGCACCTGCTGCCGGCTCTCGCCACCACTGCAGTGGTTGAGGGCACGCTTTTAGTAAGCGACGCAATCATTATGGAGTCAGGCTTAAGCTTTCTTGGTCTAGGCTTGGGCCCAAGCACCCCGAGCTGGGGCAGCATGCTCAAAGACGCCCAGTCTTGCCTCACTGCTGGCAATTGGTGGGCTGCAGTCATACCTGGCTTACTGATTTGCTTCACAGTTTTAAGCGTACATATGCTGGGTGAAGGCTTTTTCGCCTCAAAGCGGGCGAGAGGCAAAATTAGTGCTTAGAGAATCGGCTAGAATATTGATGTAATTATCTGGTTCTAAAATTTACTCGTAATTGCCATTGTTCAAAAATGGAGTCTATGAAATCTTTGCCTTCTAAACTATTTGCAAAAGCATCAGCAAAGCTGACTGTTAGCAGTCTAGCAATTAGCCTGTGCGCCCTTGGCAGTATTGCACTACTAAGCGGTTGCGGTGACGGCAAAGAAGTAAGCTTCAACTCAGGCGGCATGCGTCAGACATCGAGAGCTGGCAAAGGTTCCGTGCCAGATGACTTAAAAAAACTTGTCTATCCTGGTGCCATCGCCAGTGGTTCGCAGTCAGCTAGCGAAAACGATAAAGATTCTAACGATCATTCACGCTACTTAAATCTATCCAGTAGCGACTCAATTGAAAAAGTAGCCGCCTGGTATGAAACCGCACTCAAGGCCGAGGGCTGGAATATCGAAAAGAACGAAGCCATGGGCAATCTCGTTACCATCAGCGGCACATTGAAAGACGCTGAAGTAGCAGTAAATATTGCCGATGATTCAGGCAAGACTTCTATTATCGTCAATC
>JAUPUU010000020.1 GCA_030917395.1 Cyanobacteriota bacterium erpe_2018_sw_21hr_WHONDRS-SW48-000092_B_bin.40 | reverse complement strand
TTAGCTGTAAAACCACTGCTCAGCCCTCAGAAGTTCCACGGCAATTTCTCTGATTCTCATGGCGAAGGCGAATTGTGTTTGCTCGTGATGAGTCAATGTGTCGATTAGCTGCTCACCATTGCTGCCGCGTTTGGGATACTTTAGCGGTACATTCCAGAATGGTAGGCGGCCGGGGCCAGGCTCAACCAGGCCTGTTGGCCGTGGGCTGAAGGGAATGTCGCCATACTCGTTTTGCCATTCTTGCAATATAGAGCCAACGCGCTCCATCGAGCGATTGCGATACTTGTGGCCAGTTTCAGAGCTGAAAGCTGCATCGGTATGAAAGACATCTGGTTGCTTCTGTCTCGCTCGCTCCATGGCCAGTTCAACTCTTTCGCTACCAGTGATTAAGTGCAGGCTGTCTCTGGGGCCGACAGTGACACCACTAAGTAATTCGGTCATGATGCGCAGTACGCGAATAACCGCCATTTGGGTGCGGCGAATGCCCACCAGAGCAAGGTTTTTTACTTCGGGCAAAAGTATGTTGAATGAATCGGCAAAGCTTGCCATGGCTGACTCTAGTGAATCATATATGGTGGCATCTTCAAACATAGATTCTGTGGCTGGACCTCTGATTAAGGCAATTTTGGCAAAGCCATCAGGGTTGTTGTAATTGATTGAATGGTCGCCGGCAATCAGGGCGTGGGCAATTTTTGAACCCTCGACATCGGGGTGAGGCACGTACCATTCATCAATGGCGATGAGCTTGAGAATTTCATGCTCATCTGGGGTGAACTTTATTAGACCAAGATCTTTGGTTAAGTGTCGTTTGTCGAATGGATTTTTGATTTTGTTGTGAATTGAGCAGACCAGGTGCTGGTGGCGATTGCGCAGTGGATCGGGATTGCCGGGGCTGAACTTGTAGCGCTCAAAGGGATCGAGGTTGAGTTTTTTGCTTAGCATTATTGCTACGGTGTTAGCCATAAAGCTTGGTGGTGCTATTTGGTGCTGTTTAATCGCTAAGACGATTCGCTCCACTGATTTCATGCATTCCTGGCCATCATCCCAAAGATATGAAAGGGCTTGGGCTGCGGCTTGCGATCCGTGAATGTTGTGAATGATAAAATTGCCGCGAGTTTTTACTGCATCTGAGAAGATCGAGGCGATGATGGCATCGCGCATTTCATCAGAGCTTAAGTTGAGAATCTTAGATGCTTCGTAGACCTGGTCTAGTTCTGCCCGGGTGTGCTTCCAGTTCATGTTCCACTGATAGCCGCGGTGGGCGCCATCGGTTTCTGCTGTTTCTAGTTTGAGGTAGGCTTCGCGCACCAGAGTGAGGCAGCGCCAAATTATGTCTTTGTCTTGGCGTTTTAAGAGTGCTTCAGATTCTATCTTGTGATAGACATTGGTAACTTTGCCGTCGGCGCAGAGAACGGGAACGTCAGCGAGATCTGCGCGCAAGGCTGAGAGTGAGCGGCTTTCGTCCGCCAGGGGCGGGTATAATTCTTTCCATTTGCCATTGTCGGAAAGCTCAAGCAGTCGCGCGGCCGCGCTGATAGCTTCGGGTGCGACTGTAGGGTTTATTTGCGTTTTGCTGCTGGACTTTTTCTCTGCAGGCTTGCTGTCGGCTGCTTTGGCCGCGCCCTTGCTTGCTGCTTTCGCTGGAGCATTTTTAGTTGCCTTTTTAGTTGCGCCTTTGCTTCCATCCGCTGTTGTCGCGGGTGCTGCTTTTTCTGCCGCTTTGCTTTCTTTCTTTGGGCTAGATCCGGTCATCAGTTCTACTCTCTTTGACTTTGCGCGTTCAATTTTTTAGCAGTTTAAATGGTTTGACCATGATCGAGAATCCATTTGATACTTCTTCTCATTCCTTCTTCTAAGGCTATTTGTGGATTGTAACCTAGTTCAGTTTGGGCTAAATCAATTTTACAGGCGATATTTTTATTCATCTCTGAAAGTACGTGGAATTTTTGATGGTAGAGACCGAAGCCCTGTAGTGTGCTGTCAACAATATATGCCACGTCGCTGGCCAAGTTTGGCAGATGCATGCGTTTGTGGCTGCATTTGATATTAAAGTCGTTTTCTAGCACTCGTTCTACGGTGTCGACGATTTCATTCATTGTGTAAGGCCGCTGGTCGGCGATCCAATAGGTTTTTCCCTTGGCTTGCTCTACTTGTTGGCAGAGCAACAGGCCCTGGCAGATATTGTCCACATAGGCCATTGAGCGGAGGTTTTCGCCGCTACCAACAATGGGCATTTTGCCGTTTTTAATCATTGAGAAAAACATGGTTTGGCGCAAAGGCTGGCGGGGGCCATAGAACCATGGCGGTCTGATAATCACTGTTTCTAAGCTGCTTTTGCGGCCAGCAGCATTAACAAGCTCTTCGGCCATCTTTTTTGAGCGCCCGTAGTGCATATAAGGGTTGTATGGCGACTTTTCATCAAACATGTCTGCTTCTTGCGAGCTGGTGTTGCAGCCGATCGGTGAGTTGGAGGAGACGTAAATGAAGCGCTTGCAGCCAGCGTTAATTGCCGCAGTAAGCAGGCGCTTGGTGCCTTCGAAATTGACGTCGTAGAATTCTTTGCGGCCATGGCTGGGGTGGATCACACCGGCAACATGGAAGACGGTGGCCCCCCGCGCTCCCTCTGTCAGGGCCTCTAAACCCTCGCCTGTTGCCAGGTCGCCGTTTGTAAAGCTGAGACCACTACCAAGTTCGGTTAATTCGTCTGTATTGCTTCCTTTGAGGCAGAGGGCACGCACTGCCCGGGCTTGGGGCTTGAGCAAAGTGGGGCTCTGGGTGGTGGTCTCTTCTGGTAGCCCCTTTAGCAAGGCCTGGACGAGGTTGGAGCCGAGCCAGCCTGGCACTCCTGTCACTATTGAGAGGTCTATGGCATGGTCTGTCATTTAATGTCCTCTGTGAAGGTCGGCAAAGTGCAGGGCGTTGCGTCTTGCCATGGCCATGATTGTGCCTTGGGGGTTTATTCCTGGCGAGTCTGGCAACATGCTGGCATCGTTAATATAGAGATTTTCGAAACCGTGAATTTTGCCAAAAGAATCGGCGGCGCAATGTTCCACTTTCTCACCAATAGGGCAGGTGGAGAAGGCGTGAACGGTGGTGAGGCTCAGCAGTGACCGCGGTAGGTTTTCGTCAAGCCAGCGCACGGCGTCTAGTTCTGAGCTAATCTGGGGCAGGCCCTGGACACAGGGATAAACTTGTTTAGCTCCTGCCGAAAGCAGCAGTGATGAAAGTCTAGCTAGGCCCTGGCTGAGATGACGAATGTCGACATCTGACAGCTCGTACTTCAATACTGGTTCTCCATCACCCAGGGGCGATGTGCGCACTGTTCCGCGTCCTGTGCCGCGCACCGCTACGTAGTATGTGGCCATGCGTTTGTAGTCTTGGATGACATTCTGATTGTCTAGCCAGTTATCTCCGAGGTTGAGAGCAAGGTGGCCAACTGAGAAGAACGAACCCCCGAGTGAGATATCGGGCCAAAATTCTTTTACTTGTAGCAGGGGCATGACGCTGTGCTGGGCGTTTATTTCTTCGTCGAAAAGCGCTGAAACTTTAAGCATTGGGTGGATTTGGAAGGTATCACCTATGTGCTCTTTGATGCCGCTTTTTCGCAACAGGCTAG
>JAUPUU010000184.1 GCA_030917395.1 Cyanobacteriota bacterium erpe_2018_sw_21hr_WHONDRS-SW48-000092_B_bin.40 | reverse complement strand
ACCATGCGAATGAGGTTGCGGATGATAGCTCCGGCCCAGCCGATTGGTTGACCGTTGGCTTCGATTACTCTGATTTCGGCTACTTTTTTGCCTGGAGTTTGGCCCTGCCAGATTGCTTCAAACACTATAAAGTAGCAATTGAGCTGGATGAAGATGATGAATATCGAGATCATCGCCAGGACGCCGTACCAGATGTTCTTGCTCTGGGCATCGAGGGGCGATACTGAGATTAGATAACCGGTGATTAGGGCGATTATGATGACAATGAAGGCGGTCAGCAGGTTGATTAAGCTATCTACCAGCTGGGCCAAGAGGCGATTGCCAAGGCCTGCGATTTCCAGGTGTAGATCGACATTTTCAGGGGTAGAGATAGAGTAGTCGGGCTGTTGCATTAGCTGGCAATTACCATATAAAGGGTCTGTCTAACGAATGAATGTAGAGCGCTGGCTCAAGAGCAAAAGGTTGTCATGGCAACAGCTTGAAGATTTGCTCAAGGTCGTTGATAAACGAGGCTTGAAAGCACTTGACCGGCAGCAGCTGAGAGAACTGGGCCGCTTATATCGCGCTACTTCGGCTGATTTGTCAAGGGCGCGGGCCTTGAAGTTGAGCAATGAAGTGCAGGTCTATTTAAATAACCTCGTGGTAAAAGCTCACAATCAAGTCTATCAAACTCATGATGACCGATTGGGCAGCTTATGGCGCTTTCTCTACCGTGGCTTCCCCCTGCTGGTTCAGCAGAATATTGTTTATGTGACAGTGGCCTTCATGCTTTTCATTATTCCCTGCGCCGGCTGCTATTTCGAGGCCGTCAAAGATGTTCATTTTGGACAGATGGAAGTCAGCCCTGGCCGGGCCCTGGTTTCTGACGACCTCTGGCATATGATTGAGAATAAAAGGCTGTGGACCGATTCGATTCAAGATAACGGACCGGCCATCTCCAGTCTGATTGCCACCAATAATATTCGCGTGGCCATTTCTGCTTTCGTGCTTGGTATCAGTTTTGGTTTAGGAACAGTTGTTGTTCTCATTAGTAATGGTATGAGTATCGGCACCATATTTGGTGTGTGTCAAGACTATGGCATGGCTATGCGTTTATTGGCCTTTGTCGCTGGTCATGGTGTGCTTGAGCTAAGCGCAATTTTTATCAGCGGTGGCGCGGGGCTGCTGCTTGGTAAGTCTTTGATGTTTCCGGGTCAGTTCAGCCGCTCAGACTCGCTTCGACGCACTGCTAAGCCTGCCATGCAGCTCTTTGCTGGTTGCGTGCTCTTGCTTCTCATTGCTGGAGCTATTGAGGGTTTTGTTTCTCCTCGCACCGATATTAGTGCTCAGACTAAATATCTTGTGAGCCTGGCCACTGCCGTTTTGTTGTTAGTTTATCTTTTTGCGCCGCGAACTATTTCTAAGTCGGCCAGAGCAGCGCCCGAGTAGCTTGAGACTTATGTAGTACACTTCTTACAATTCCTCATAGGTAGATTATGGACGAGCAAGGCTTTTGGTATATCATCGCCACTTCAATAGAAGAGGCTGACGGCGATAGAGATGTTCAGCTTGCCAAGCTGAAAGAGATATTGCACCAAGCGCCAGATGAAGACATTATTGCCTTTCAAGAAATGGTCGATCATATGATGGACCGTGCTTATCGCTGGGAGCTCTGGGGAGCTGCTCACGTAATTAATGGTGGCCTCGCCGATGATGGCTTCGAGTATTTTAGAGCCGGGCTAATCATGGCAGGCAAAGAGACTTATGAAGCGGCTTTGGCCGAACCAGATTCGTTAGCTTATGTCGACGATATTGATGATTGCGAAGAGTTTCTCTTCCTCGCTTGCGAAGTTTATGAAGAGCGTAACAACGATGGTGCCATTTACGATCGCTTCCGTGAAGAGAGCTTAGTCACCCCCGATGGTGAACCTTTTGATGTCGAAGACAAGAATTATTTTCGTGCTCAGTATCCCCGTCTCTGGGAAAAATATTGCGAAGAAGAGCCTGCTTAGTCAGTATTAGCTACTAGTGGTGGCTTTCATTAAAAGTTTTCGGCAGCACCTTGTTGGTGCTCGACATATGGCAATGCTAAGTTAGAATAGCGGTGGCTCATCTGGTGCCACAAGAATTTGTCGAAGTTTGTCGAGTTGCCGAAGCTGAAAATTGTTTGGCAATCTAAATCAACACCAGATATGATGCCTGTATATCTTCTGCATATTCCTGGCGAAGGGGTAACGAATGGCTTTAGAGGCCCCCGAGAAAACTAAAGACGCTGCTGCGCTACAAAAGACTACGCGTGGCTTTAGTATTGCTAGCTTGGCGCGTTTGGCCACGGTTAAGCGCTTTGTTTCGGTGCTCAAGCATAAACCGACCAAGAAAATTTCGGTGCGCAGACGTAAGCGCAAGTTACCCCCAGGTCAGAGGCTTTTGCGTGCCGTAGCCGTAGCTATGCTTTTGGCCGTTGGTCAAGGGCTTATCCATCCCCTCACCAGCCCTTGTGAGAGTACTACTGGCGGTGCTCAACCGCTGGTGCCTTTGGCGGCTCCCTTTGCTATGACTACTCCTCTAGTAAACCTGCGCGACAATGTGCAAACGGTTTGCCAGATTAAGAAGCTTACCCCTGGTGTGTTTGCAATAGATCCGGCGACTGGCGCTTACCTCGATTACAATGGCAATAATTCCTTTTCTGCCGCCAGCATGATCAAGGTGCCTGTTCTTGTGGCGCTTTTGAATGCCATCGATAGTGGTGACATTGATCCCAATCAAATTATGAGCATCAAGCCGCACCATGTGGCTGGTGGCTCAGGTCACTTGCAGTGGCGTCCGCTTGGCACCAAGCTGCCCTTGCTTGATGTGGCTGAGCTGATGATTATCATTTCTGATAACACCGCTACAAACATGATTATTGACTTGCTCGGTGGCAAGGCGGTCGTCAACAAAAAGTTTGCTAAGTGGGGTTTGAAAAATACTGTTATTAATGCACCGTTGGCCGATCTAGAGGGTACCAATAAGACCAGCCCCTACGATCTTGTTTACTTGTTGGCTCGTGTCGAACGCGGTGAGTTGATGTCCGATCTCTGGCGCAATCGTATGCGCGCCATTATGGCGAGAACTAAAACTCGAACACTAATAAACCAGGGCATCCCTCCTGGCGCTAAGCTGGCCCATAAAACCGGCGATATCGGTTCGATGGTTGGTGATACTGGCGTTATTACCACGCCAGATGGCCATAAATTGATTATGGCAATGCAAGTGCAGCGGCCCCATAACGATCGCCGCGCCAATGAATTGATTCGCAAGGTTACCGGAATTGTATATACCGGCTTTGAAAAGACTAGACCAACTCTTGAGGCTCAGGCTAAAGCCGTGAAACCCAATCCGGCCAAGTTAGATTTGACCAAGCCCCTAGTATGAACTCCGGCCCCTGGTAGTGGGTCTGCTTCTGCTCCGGCTGGCTCTTCTGGAGCGTCTGGCTCTGGCGCCCTACAGCCGAATACTGGTTCTTCAGCCTCGCACTGAGTGCTGCCCCTGGGAATGAGACGAAAAAAAAGAGGCAGTGATGCCTCTTTTTTATTGACTTAATCGTGTCGATTTAGTTGTTACCACATCTTGCCAGGCTTTCGTCTTGGCAAAATCGGGGTGGCGGTATCGAACTACTTACTTGCTTGGTTGCTTACTCGAAGCGTCCACCAGACAGAAGTGGGCTCGATAGACCGCTAGGCATAGCGCCTTGTGGTGCCATATTCTGCACTGGCATAGCGCTTGGCGCAACATTGATCAAAGGATTTTGACCAAGGGGTTGGCTGAGGCTGCCATGTCTTTTTACTTGACCAAGCAGGCGTTGACCGTTTCTGACAATTTGTTGTGATTCGGTAACCCGTACAGCTAGACCTTGAAGATCGCCTTCCATGCGAGTCAATACTTGCTCGGCATAGTGGTCGGCCCCTTCGCGAATCTTGGCTGCGTCTTCGTCAGCTTCAAGTCTGATGCGCTCGGCTTCAGCAAGAGCTTCGCGGCGCATTTGCTCAACTTCTTGAACAACTTGCTTGCGAATGCGCTCAACTTCAGCTTGCACAGCTTTTAGCAGTTCCGACTCGTGCAGCATGGTTTCTGCTTGGCGGCGAGCGGTGGTGATGATTTGTTCAGAGCGACGCTGCGACTCTGCAATTATTTCGTCTCTTTGTTGGAGAACGTCGGCTGCTTCACGCAGTTCTTCGGGTAGGCGTGCCCGTGCTTTGTCTAGCACGTCAAGGAAATCATCAGCATTGATGAATTTAAACTTGTAGACACCGGCCGCATCGTCAATTAGATGCTCAAGCAAATCTAGGTGCTTATAGATTGTAGTTTGCTTGAAGGTGTTGGCTGCCTGGGCTGTCGGTGCAGTGATCATGGTCATTGTTGGTAGATACCCCTGCTGAAATGCTCTTTAAGGTGATCATTCACAGTACGTGGAACGAATTGCGATACGTCTCCGCCCATGCGGGCGATTTCTTTCACAGTTGAGGAGCTAATAAAAGAATACTCGGCTTTTGTCATCAGAAAAATAGTTTCTAGTTCAGGTAGAAGTTGCTTATTTGCTTGGGCCATACCTAGTTCTGCTTCGAAGTCGGAAATGGCTCGTAGGCCGCGAATGAGAATAGTTACCCCATTATCCTTCGCATAATTAACTGTCAGTCCTTGAAACTCTCCTACTGTGACTCCTTTGAGGTCTTTTACTACTTCCGTAATAAGGCTCTTTCGTACATCCACTGGCAATAAGGGAGATTTTCCCGGATTACCAACCACCGCCATAATCACTTCATCGAAGAGCTTGCTCGCTCGCTGAACGATATCTAAGTGGCCCAAGGTCATCGGATCAAACGAACCTGGATAGATTGCTCTAACCAACCCGATTGCTCCTCCTTTCTTTCCGCTATTTGCGGTCATTCAGTAGTTCCAAGTGTGGATGCCCCGAGGACGCCAGTCCAAAGAGACCTTGTCAACGGAACGATAATAACACGACCATCCTTGAAAACCCACTATGTAAATGGATAAGTTGCTAATGTTCAGGGGATTTACCGGTGGTAGCAGGCGCATATACAGCGGGCCTTGCGAGGGATATGCGTTGGCGGTTTCAGTGTCTTGGGCCAGTTTTTGTTTAGCCCAATACTTCGCTTGAAGTGGCCTGACTATCCTTTACATTTTCGCTATCGGCTTTGCTTTCTGTTTTGCCGCTAGTGCTGGCAGTACTGGCATTATTCCCTACACTATTGGCCCCGTTGCCGTTTTCGCTATCTGAACCGACCCGGGCAAGTTTGACGGCTGGATCTATATAGAAAGGAATAAAGAAGCTGAAGGTTGATCCTTCACCCAAAGATGAACTGACTGTAATGCGGCCTTCGTGTTTTTCTAGAATTTTGGTGACGATGGTTAAGCCTAAGCCGGTGCCCTTAATAGTGTGGACTTTCTTCTCCACTCTGAAGAAGCGGTCAAAGATGTGCTCTAGAGAGTCTTCGGGAATGCCGATGCCGGTGTCTTTAATATGTACGGCAATTTCTTTGTCGGTTACGCCTAGAATCACCGAGACTTTTCCGCCTTCAGGAGTGTATTTGATACCGTTGGAGATCAAGTTGATGATTACTCTTTCGATTGATTCTTGGTTCAGAATTGCTAGTGGAATATTGGCATAAGGTACCAGTTCAAGCTCGATGCCGCGGTCGCGGGCCATGAGGTTGAGTGAGCGCACGGCCGATTCACAGGCGCGGTGAATGTCCATCGGCACCATTTCCATATCGCGCTCGGCTTCTTCAAATTTAGAGAGTTCGAGCACGTCATTGACCAGGTGCATCAAGCGGTCTGCTTCGTTGTCGATGATTTCTAAAAACTCGCGGTGAATTTCTGGGTCCAGTTTTTCGCCGTGGTTGCAGAGTGTGTCTACATAGCTCTTAATTGAGGTAATTGGTGTGCGCAGTTCGTGGCTGACATTGCTCATGAACTCTGCTTTCATGCGCTCTAGTTCAGCTTGCTTGGTGTTGTCTTGCATGATCATTACTGAGCCAAGCAATTCTTTGTTGAGAATAATTGGGGCAATGTGCAGACGCACTGTTTGCTCGCCTAGCTGAATTTGCTCGACGATGGGCTCTAAGGCACCAGGGGCAATAGTGGTATCAGTGAAGGCTTGCACCACCTGACAAATTTGTGGTTGGTCTGGCCCTTCAGTGCAAACTACAAGTGGCTTGCCCACAAGGTCTTTGGCATCTTTGTCGAAAATTTCAGTGGCAGCGCGGTTTACAATTTGTACTTTGTTATCGCGATCGCACACCACAACTCCGTCGGCAATCGACATCAGAACTAGTTCTAACTTGTTGCGTTCAGAAATAAATTTGTTACGCTCGGCCATCAAGCTATCAACGTTCTGTTTATCGTAGAGCTGCAGTCGATTAGACATGTAGTTAAAGGCGTTGACGAGCTGGTCGATTTCTTTGCCGGCGCGTTGCACCTTAATAACGTGGCCGAAGTGCCCTGCGGCAATCTGGCTAGCGCCCTGGGATAGAGTACGCAGTGGGCCATTAATCAAGGCATAGTTGGCCCAGACACCAAGGGCACCGAGAGCACCGACTAAACAGAAAATATTGATCAAGAAATTGGTGGTTTCTTGTTGTGTGCCAAGAATCGTAAAGGCTTCGCTGTCGAGGCCAACCCAGCAAAGACCAAGGTCTTTGTTGTTTTTGCGCATCGGCACGACAAAGTGAGTAATGGCGCGATAGCCTTTGGGGCTGAGCTTTTGCCCCGGAACGATGAAGTTTTCGGGATTGGTTTTGTAGTCTTTGTAATAGGGATAGATGTTTTTTAAATCTTGAGGCGAATTGGGATTTAGCAAAATATTGCCAGCCATATCCTCATATATAACGTAGGCGATTGCTCTAATTTTGCCGCGCTGAGTGAGAATGTAATATTTCAAACTCTTCAAATCGCCAGAGTTTGTAAGGGCTTCAGCACCGCCCCGAGCAAGTGCTTGAGCAAAGCCCATGCCAAACTGCTCAACAGAGTCGTTAATTGATTCTTGTGCTCGCTGTAGCCAGAATCGGGCGGTGAAGGTTACCAGAGCGGCAATGCAAGCCAGGCCCATGAAGAGTAGCTGCTTTTGTGCCGGTACTTTGGCCCAGAGCACTCTCATCTTTGTAATTGTCTTGGTGGCCTTATTCATTAGAACCGCTTACTTGTAAGTATTAGAACTAGTGCAATTGTAGCCAAAACCGGCAATTTAGCTAGAGAGACTGAGTTTCTGGGCAAAAGGTTTGGTTTAAAGTGTGGTTGTCAAGGGAATAGTGATTTTGGGGCTGATTAGATACTGGGGCTTGGAGAGAGGGTGCAGGGTCAATCGTAATTAGATGAAAATTGCGGGAGATTTGACCTTGACTAGAAAAGTGACTACTGGCGATGAAGTTTTGTTGAGCGGATGCAATGCATTCGCTGGTTCTGCTGTTTGCGAAAGAGAAGTGGCTGGCGGCAGCGAGAAGAGCGAAATCAACGCTAGCTCTAGCCCCCGCATATCCCGTTCTGGCATGCGGCCGGTGATCTCGTTAGCCGATGGTGTCGGACCGAATGGTCTGCCCGGGGCCGATCAGCTAGTGCGTTCCCATATGAGTCTGGTCAAGCAGATTGCCCGGAAATACAGTCAGTATCAACCTGACAGCTTTGAAGATTTAGTACAGGTCGGCTCTATTGGCTTGCTCAAGGCCATTAAGTATTACGACCCCATGCGCACGCGCTCGGCTAGTTTTCGCACTTTGGCCACTTGCTATGTGCGTGGCGAGATTCGCCACTATTTGCGCGATCACTGTTCACTAGTGCAGGTGCCCCGTCGCCTCACTGAGATGAATGCCCAGTTGAGCCAGCTTGAAGAGCGCCTTACTAAGACCCTAGATCGTGCGCCCACTGTGGCTGAGTTGGCACAGCATTCCGGTTTTTCAGTTGAAGATATTCTTGAAGCGCAGCAATCATGGGAAGCTCGCCTGCACTACGATTCACTTGATTCGGGCGCTGATGAAGAAGAGCGTGATGATCGTCGCTCGCTCTGTGACGTTGTTCCAGACAAGCGTTGCCAAGATATGTTTAGTGCTTCAGAAGAGCGAGAAGTAATTGTTCAGGCTCTAAAGCGGCTTGGTGACAGAACAAGACAGATTGTTGAGTTTGTTTTCTTCTATGACCTTTCGCAAAAAGAGACAGCCTATGTTCTTGGTTTGTCTGAAATGGGTGTATCTAGAGCTGTTCACAGTGGTTTGAAGCGCTTGAAAGAGATCATTGGCAGTGAAATTCGCTAGGGTTTAATTGGCTTATTGAGCCGATTTGATTAAATTCTTGATTTCTTCGCCAAGGGTTGTTGACAATCGGTTAATCTCTGCTAACATTCTCCACTTGTGGCCTATGCTGCGAGTATTACTGCTTTTTATTGATGAGGGCTTACCTCATGTCCTTCTTACCAGACGAACTACCAGTCGCTCTAGACAAGCTAGAAGATCACCTCCGGGCGATCTTGAAAATCAAGATTCGTGAGTTCGTTCATCTGAACCCGATTTTCAATTGCATCCCGTCTATTGATGTAGATGTTTACAACCGCGCTTTGACCGATACTGCCGCCAATGCAGCTCAAGAACAAGCTTTGCAGCCTGTTATTCCAGTTCACCCTGCCGTGCAACTTAAGAACGACGGCCAGGCCGCTCAGCCCATCATTGCTCTGCCTGAAGGCAAGTCACAGACTTCGCTTGAGCCTATTAGCCGCAGTCAGTTCCGCCAGAATATTCTGGGCAATGGCCAGGTCTCTTCTCGTCCGCCTGCTGAAGTTACGCCCTCAGTGCCGCTCGCGAGCAAATCGTTCTTTGCTGGCTTCGATATTGAGTGTCCCAATCAAAGCCGTCAACTGCCAACCCGGCGCCGTTACAGCCGCCGCTCGATAGTCTAAACCTCTCATTCTAAGTTCTCAAAGTGTCAGAAATTCTTCAAAATTTCTGACACTTTTTGCACCATATTTAGTATTGTCTCTGGCCCTTTTGGGGGGCTAAAAGTCGCCGTCGGCCACTTGCAGACAGGTTATGCCTTCGTCTCGCCACATGGCCACAACCGAATTGCGATCATCGAAAGACAAAATTGGATGGTAACCTTTGGCGCGAATCCGCTCTAGCAACTCACGTTTGACGATTGTGTCTGCACGCATATCGCCTTCTTTGCGCAAGTAGAGCAAGCGGGGCTCAAACCAGAGATCATGCTCTTTTAGCCAGTTCTCGGTAACTTTTCGCAAGCTGCTGTTGCGAGCTGAGACATAAATAATGGGATAAGACGCCTGGGCTAAGGCGGTTATCACTTTGGCTACTGGTTCGTGGAGGGTGTCTAGAGCGGCCATTTCTGGCGATAGAAACGACTTCCAGTCTTTTACTTCCCCGTCTAAGAAGTGCCGGCGATGCTCGCAGTCAGCCAGCGTTCCGTCAATATCAACCAATACGCAGTCATTAGCCAAGTAGATATTAGCTCGAAGTCTAATTTTTAGTTTTAACTGGTCGGGACGAGAGGAATCGAACCTCCGGCCTCACCCACCCCAAAGGTGCGCGCTACCCCTGCGCTACGTCCCGGTATCTTTTGAAAGAGATGGGGGCAATTATACCGCAGACTATATTTCCTGTAATTGTCAGGGCCGCTTTTGACCATTTGCAGAGGCAATCACTGCTAAAATCCCTTAATAACTTATGACTTTCATTTGTTGCTATTTCAACCAATAGGTGGACCGATAGCTCAAGTCTCAAGTTATTGCCAAGATTTCGAACCTACGACCCATGGAGCCCATCCCTACCCAGTGCAAATTGACGTAGCCCACCTATTTCCTTTCGAGCTGGATGAGTTTCAGCTTCTAGCAATGAAACACCTAGAGGAAGGCAAGAGCGTAGTTGTTTGCGCGCCGACCGGCTCCGGAAAAACAGTCGTAGCTGAATATGCTGTCGAGATGGCGCTGATGTCAAACAAGCGTTGCTATTACACAACGCCGCTTAAAGCTCTATCGAACCAGAAGCTTTATGACTTGAAGCAAAAGTATGGTGATGAAAAAGTTGGTTTGCTCACTGGTGATCTTTCGGTCAACCGTGATGCTCCTGTAGTTGTAATGACTACTGAAGTTTTTCGCAACATGTTGTATGGCACCATTCTTGGTGACGTCAGTCGCAACTTGCGCGATGTTGCCTTTGTTGTCTTAGATGAATGTCATTACATGAATGATGCTGATCGGGGCACGGTTTGGGAAGAATCGATTATTTATGCTCCGAAAGATATTCAGCTTGTTGGTCTTTCGGCAACAGTAGCCAACGCTCAAGAGCTTACTACCTGGATCGACGAGACCCATGGACCGACCGAACTGGTTGTTTCGGACTTCAGACCAGTGCCACTGCGCTTCCACTACTTTGGTGAACGCAAGATCTATCCGCTATTGGCCCCCGGTGGAGCGGTAAATTCTTTCCTCAAATCACGTTTTGGCAGAAAGAAACCACAGCATAGTGGCTCCGATAAACGTAGACGTCCTATGGGAGGCTTGTACACCCATCCTGGTGATGTGCTGGGCTCGCTTTCTGCGCGCAATATGCTGCCGGCTATTTATTTCTTGTTCTCTCGCCGCGGCTGCGAAGAAGCAATGAAAATGGCTCGGGGCATTCCTTTGCTCCATGCTGATGAACAGAAAGAATTAAAGCGTCAAGTCGAAGAATTCACTAAAGACAATCCGAACTTGGCTAACCATCCGCATATTCCATATTTGCTAGAAGGCATGTCGGTGCACCATGCTGGCATGTTGCCGAGCTGGAAAGGCATGATTGAAAAGCTCTTCCAAAAAGGCTTGCTCAAAGTAGTCTTTGCTACAGAGACACTGGCTGCCGGTATTAACATGCCAGCGCGATCAACAGTTATTGCTTCTATTCACAAGCGTTCAGATGAAGGGCACAGACAGCTGACAGCATCTGAGTTCTTGCAGATGTCTGGTCGGGCCGGTCGCCGCGGTATGGATGAAGTCGGTCACGTTGTCGTTTTGCACAATCCCTTTGAGAGTGTGGATGAAGCGGCTAAGCTGGCAACATCTGGTGCTGACCCACTTTCTAGTCGATTCACTCCGTCTTATGGCATGGTCCTTAATCTGCTCGAACGCCACACCATTGATGACGCACGTGAATTGATCGAACGAAGCTTTGGGCAGTTCTTGGTCAATCAGCAATTAGAACCAGCCTATACTCAGAAAATGGCTTGGGAAACTGAACTGCAGAAGTTGACTGCACCACTTTGCCCTGCTGAGCTTGGCGACTTGCCGCTTTATGCCAAACGTCTCGAGACTATTCGTTCGAAGCACAAACAGCTGAAAGCAACCGAAAAAGGTCTTAAACCATCGGCTATTAAACCGGGCTCTCCGGCTATTATCGCCCTGGCTGAAACCCGGGCTGAGATTCAAGTTCTCTTGAAGGAAGCTTATGCCATGCCCTGTCACGGTTGCCCTGTGCAGAAGCCCTGCAGCACCCAAACCGAGCGCATCGAGCATTTGCAGAAACGTATCAAAGATCTCGACAAACGTGTGCAGCGCGAAACCACTAAGTATTGGACGACTTTTGAAGCCCTGGCAAATATTTTGCGCACTCTTGGTTATCTCGACGGCAATAAGCCAACCAAGCTTGGTCGTATGGCCGCTTCTATTCGCGGCTCGAACGAATTATTCTTGAGTGAAATTGCCATCAGCGGTATGTTCGATTTGTTGAAACCTACTGAATTGGCCGCTCTTCTAACTGTTCTTATTGGCGATGAGCCGCGTGGTAATGAGCAAATGCGTGTGCACGTCACGCACAATGTCGACCATGCCATTATCGAGATCGGCAAAATGGCTAAGAAAATTACACGCTTACAGAAAGACTTTGACGTTGATATGCCAATTGAATTTGGCGCTCAGCTGGCTGGTCTTACTGAAATGTGGGCACAGGGAGCACCGTGGGATCAAATCCGCATGTCTTCGCCACGTGATGAAGGCGATGTGGTCAGAGCAATCAGAAGAACACTCGATCTTTGTCGGCAGTTCATCAGAGCTTCAGACATGCCAGAGAAAGTTGTTGACCTCTGCAAGCAAGTAGAAGAGCTACTCAATAGAGACGAAGTAAAAGAAGATTTCTAATGGAAAATTCCGCTATCTCAGTTTTAGTTGATCATGATGGACACAAGTTTCAAGGTCGCCATATGATGGCCAGCTTGATTGGCTGTTCGACAGCGGCTTTGCTTGATGTCGAATTGCTGTTAGAGAATTTCTCGGCTGCGGCTATTGTTGCTGGCGCTACTGTAATTGAAGCCCGCCACCATGTCTTTCCTAATGGTGGCATGACTGCTGTACTGCTGCTTTCTGAGAGCCACGCGAGCATTCATACCTATCCTGAGAATGCGGCTTGCTTTGTTGATCTCTTCACCTGCGGATCGGCTGTTGATCAGTCAAAATTTAATCAGGTTTTGTCTGCTTATTTGAAGCCAAAGCAAATAAATCAGAATGCTTTCACCCGTGGTCTGACGGCTGAATTGGTCGAATTTGCTGCTTCTATAACAGAGTAAAATTTGACTTTTTTCTTTATAGATCTAGCTTGTAGACTTTGTCTTTAGACTTAGTTTCTTGCCAGCAAGCAAAGTATTGATTGTATTTTCGTAGATGGCGCGATCTTCTTCTTTGAGGCTGTCAGCTCTTTTCTTTACTGAATTGACGGGCATGGCCATACGCAGATTGCCTTCAAGCTTTGCTTTATGTCTCTCTAAGAAGGCCCAGTAGAGCCTGGTTACAGGACAGTTCTTGGCTGGATCAAACTGACAACCTTTGCAGTAGTCACTCATCTTATTGATGTAGGCCGCTCCTGAAATGTAGGGCTTGGTCGTCATCAAGCCGCCAACACTATAGGTGCCCATGGCCAGTACATTTGGCTCTACTACCCAATCAAAGGCATCGAAGTAAGCCACCCAGAACCAATCGGTTAGCTCTCGTGGCGAAATATCTAGCAGAGTAGCGAGATTTGAGAGCACCATCAGGCGAGTGATGTGGTGGCTATAGGCATCCTCCCAAACCGCTTGAACAACAGTGTCGAGGCAGTTCAGGCCAGATGGCGCTCCCCAGAAGGCCGGTGGTAGCGAGTTGTTCGCATCGAAATAGGATGGACAGGCTCCGCCATCTGGCTCACTGGCAGTTAGAGACTTGGGCTCGGCGAAGCTTTTGCCTGACCAAAGCTGGTAACCTCCATCGCCGGGATGTGATGCTATGGGGGGTGCCGGTGTGATTTCGCGAAAGCCATCGGTGACCAAATGGATTTTGTGCACAAACTCGCGCCATCCTAAAACCTGCCTGATGAAGCCTTCTTGGCTTGGTAGCGGTAATTCAAGAGAGAGCACGTCCTGGACAATTTGCTTTGGTGTGAGCCTGTGTATGTTCAAGATTGCTGAAATGCGTGAGTGAAACATGCCGCGATTTTCACTCGACATAGCATCTTCAAATGGGCCAAAAAGGGGCAGGCAGTTCTCTCTGGCCCAGGCCCAGAGCCGCTCGCTATCTGATTTTGTGGCTGGTAAATTTTCTAGGTCGAGCTTGCCGGGATGCTTAGCCATATGTTTGTTAATCAACTGACCGACTTCTTCAGTAATGTCGCTGACTGCAAAACTTGGTAGTTGTGGTGGTAGTGGATCGCCTTTCCATGGCAGCCTGTTTTCGCTATCGAAGCTATACTTTCCGCCCCGTGGCTTGCCTCCTTCCATGAGAATGCCAGTGTTTTGCCTAACCCGTCGGTAAAAGGCATCCATGCGATAGCTGCCGTTTTTATCAACGATTGCTTCTAAATCAGATAGGCTAGTGAGCCAGCCTTCATGCGCTGTCTGTATCAGAGCGCCGCTAGCTAGCAAAGGCTGTAAGTCAACTCTAAGCTCACGCTCGGCTGGTTCCATAACTTCAATGGGCCCCAGCTCCCGGGCCAATTCTTCTAAGACCGAGCTATATAGACCATTGGCATTGGTCACTACTTCATGACGCACGGCCACGCCGCGCTCGGCTTGTTCGATGGCAAAGTGTCTCAGGTTGGCTAGTATCAGTGCCAGTTTTTGTTTGTGATATGGCCTTCTGTCGGCCTTTCCTGGGTTTTCAATTAAGATAATGCCAAGGGTTTCGGGCTGTTCTCTACTGAGCGGCCCAAGCTTGTCACTGACCTGGTCGTAAGGCAGATAGAGCCAACGTCTTTTGTCTTTACTTACACTGCTGGCACTATTCTTGCTCTCTTTGAGCGGATTGACCGTGCTTAGTTGTTGTTTGAATAGGCTCGGCATTTTCTATCGCTGCTTCCAGTCTGCTTGCTGAGTAATCGTCTAGAAAGGCTTTCAATGAAGACTTCGAACTAAAAGCGGTTTCAAAAAATGTCCGATTTTCAGCCGAAAATCGGACATTTTTGAAAGAGGCAAAACATGAGTTCGGATTGTACTGCTTTTGAAATTGTATCCAGCCCAACTGAAATTTTCCCCACAGAGTGGGTCGTTTTCTTTTTAAGAAGCCCCTAAGGCCGTGCGAAATCTCTAAGCTCTATTTGGCTAAGCTCTATTTGACTAAGTTCTATTTGGCTAAGCTCTAATTGCTAGTGCACTGCTTGCGGCAGCACTACGCCCCACTCGAAGTGGCGGCCGAGATCGTCGGCTGGCAGCCAATTAACGTAAAAACCAATAGGTTGCAGTTGCAGCAATTTCATTTCTTGCTCGGTGGCGTAGAAACTCT
>JAUPUU010000183.1 GCA_030917395.1 Cyanobacteriota bacterium erpe_2018_sw_21hr_WHONDRS-SW48-000092_B_bin.40 | reverse complement strand
GATTAGCAATCATCTGCTCTTTTGCATCACCGTCAGAATAAATGTCTTGTGGGCTGGCCATAATTTGATTGACAGTCTTATGGGCCGCCATGCCCTCGGCAAAGGACGCGCCAATGTCATTGTTTAAACCTGAATACATCTCACTAAAAGCACTTTCGACCCGAGGTCGGTCTAAAGCACCTTTTGAAATCTTAGAATTAGCCGCCACTGTGGCAACTGCAGCAGACCCGGAGCAAATGCGCGGCAAAACCGAACCAATAGCAATTGCTTGCACCGGCGAATGCTTAGAAGGCAGCTGCGCCACCAGACGATTGAGCCAGCCAGTACTGGCTGACTTTTTACCAGGTACACCAGACTCCATGTAGTCTTGAGCATCAAAGTGTGACCTGGTTGGATCGGGCGAACCACAAGCATGAACAAAGGCCAAACTCTTTTCTTGAAAGAGTGGATAAAGTGGCATGAGGGCTGGATGCATGCCGAAATAACTGTCTAGATCAATTAGGCCGCCACTGGCTGACTTATGCAAAGCAATTGTCGGCCGAATTATTTGATACTGTGAGTCGCCATATGGAGCAATGACATTAAGTCCATCCATGCCACCACGCAGCAATATCACTATCAACTTTTTAGTGCTGTCGTCATCTTTACCGTTGCTATAAGCCCAGCCTCTAGAGCCAGGGAGAGTTAAAGATAGCGAAGAAAATGAAGCCAGTGCCGCCAGTTGTAAGAATTCTCTACGATTCATATTGCACCTAATAACTCATAAATTCAGGACTGCCAAGCAAGAGTGCCAATTTGAAAGGCTCGGGTGATTTGGCAATTACGGCACTTGTACGGGAGGAGAGTTGACCACCATTAACAGTACTGAGCACCTGGTCATAGGACTGCCCAGAGGCCTGAGAAAAAGCCCTATTGCCGCCAGTATTTCCAGCGCTACCAAGAGCAGTGGCAAAGTTTATGCGCTTCAAAAGAGCATCAGAGTTCAGCCAGGCCTCCTTAGTGTTCTTGTAGCCATCAGGGGTGAGGCAAGCATAGAGGGGCTGACCTTGTAGTTTCAAAAATGAGTAGATAGGCTCATAGTGCTCGGGCCGAGAACCACTGGCCCGCAAGGCAGACATGGCATAACGAAACGGACTTTTATATTTATTATTTTGATATTGCCCATCAAAGAACTCGCGACTCTCCAACATTGTTGTCAGCACAGCCTTGATATCCCCATCACTTTCGCTAAAGCGCTTAGCCATGCGATCAACTAGAGCCTTTGGTGGCTCGTCGGCGACGAAATACTGAGCCAGGGCATAGCTAATATGATGAGCTGTTGAGGGATGGCGAGCGAGAAAATCGAGGGCCTCTTCAATTTCGCCAGCACCCTTTGCCGCTATTTTATGGCCAAGAATTACTTTCTCGCCCTGATCATGGCGCACGGCATAGAACTGTCCCCAATATCCACGATAGGGCAAAGAGAGCCCAGTTAAAACGCGAGCCAGCTCTATTACATCTTTTTGCGTGTAGCCACCATCAACGCCGAGGGTATGAAGCTCCATCAGCTCGCGAGCATAATTTTCGTTGAGTCCGCCTTTCTTCTTAGCTTTGTCCTTAGTATTGCCACCAGGAACAACCATTAGAGTACCGGGTGCAGCATTCTGCCAGTTATCGAGATAGAACAACATGGCCGGGTGATAGCAAGTAGCGCCAAGGATATCGCGAAAGCGCCCTAGAGCATTGGGCCGAATTGCTTGCTCTTCATAGACCCCAATCAAGACATGATCAAGGCCTTTATTGATACTGATATTGAAATGGTTGTACCAGAAATCGACCATTACTTCTTGCAGCTGACGCTCGCTATCTAACGCTCTAACAAGACGAGTTTTAAATATTTGATCAGCCACTACCTTGATGTGCTTCTGCTTCATCGCCTGCTCTTCTTTAGAGGCAAGGGTATTTTTCTCAACCTGATTGGCATCTTCTTTACCATCTTTACCATTGACCGCTTTGCGCGCGGCATTGTTTTGAGCGATGGATAAGCGAAACTCTTTGATTAAATCAGCAGACTTTCTATGGATAATCTCGGCGGAGGCCACTTGCGCTTCAACCGCAGGGTTCTCAGCAATAGAGCTAGGATTGAGCTGACTGGCAATGTAGGCTTTCACCCCCATAGCCTTAACCCTTTCAAAATCACCCGGTTTGGCCCCAAAAGTAAGGCGGTTCAATACCTGAACTACTTTCTGGTCAGAGGTCATGGGCTTTGGCGCTGAGACTGGCCCCAAGCTCGCCATATTGCTGCTGGGCTTGGCCGTCTTGACGCTAGCGGTCGAGACATGCTTGCTCCGCGAAGCCGCCAGAGCCGGGTTAGCTGGGGGCCCCATCAGCCAGGTTGAAAGCAGAGCAGGCCCAAATAGCAGTTGCACGGTAAGGAAAACGGCAGACTCTTGCTTCATCACATTTGCCCCTTCGCTATGTCCTAAATCAGACGCTTCTCTGTATAACGTTCATACTCTCTAAAAAGTTCAAATGACAACCTTAATTTTGTTACTCAGCTTGAACCTTCAAGCAGTCAAGACTTATTGGCGAGTGAAGCATGCTAACTTCAACCTACATAGAAGAAATTCTATCTAAATTGACTATGTAAAACATAAATGGAGGCCGCGTGAAGAACATCGGCATTATCACATCGGGCGGAGACTGCGGCGGACTTAACGGCGTAATTAAAGGGGCAGCCCTGAGCGCTCTTAACAAGGGTATGACTGCCTGGATTATTCCCAACGGATACGCTGGCCTCTACAACCTGGTTGATCTCAAGTCAATAACCGAACTGACCCGCGAAAGAATTGCCGCCATCGACGTCTTCATGGCCGGAAGCGAAGCTGGCAATTCAAGAGTGAAAGTTTCAAAAATCAAAGATGACAAAAAATATGACCGCATCAAAGACGGCTTGAAAAAATTCAACCTTGATGCCCTCGTCATAGCTGGCGGCGACGACACCGGCAGCGTTGTAGTTGACCTCTCGGCCCAGGGTATTGCCTGCGTTCATGCCCCCAAGACCATGGACCTCGACCTCATGCCCTACAGCGTTGGCGGCGACTCAACTATTAATCGCATTGCCGAGCAAGTGCGCGATTTGCACACCACTGGCCGCACCCACAACCGCATTTTGGTGATGGAAGTATTTGGGCGCTATGCTGGTCACACAGCCTTCCGCGGTGGCGTGGCAGCCGACGCCGATGCCATTCTTATTCCTGAAATCCCCGTTGATTTCGACGTACTCTACAAACACGTCAAAGCTCTATTCATCAAACGCATCGAAGAAAGTGACGTCTTTGCTGGCACGGTGATGATTGTGGTGGCAGAAGGACTGCGCGATTCATCAGGCAACGAACTGGTCGACATGAACTCACAACCAGATTCATTTGGTCACCGCAAACTTATCGGTGCTGGTACTTATGTGGTCAAACAATTGCAAGATCGCATTAAGGCCGATCCTGAAATCAAAGAGTTCATGAAGCGCACCGGACAATTTGTCGAGGGTGTCTATGAAACTCCCGAAGTTCGCGACCTGAGACCGGGCCACTTAGTTAGATGTGGTTTCGCCACCCCAGTTGATGCTAATTTCGGCCTAGAAGTTGGCGCAGCAGCAGTAGAACTAATTTCACAAGGTACCTTTGGCGTCACAGTGGTGTCATTCCAAGACGGCAAAATCGAATACATGGATGTGGCCGATGCCATCAAACAGCGTTTCGTCAGCCCCGAAGACGTGGCACTCTACGAGAGCCTTGGCACTTCCTTTGGCCGCTTACCTGTAAAAGCTAAAGTAGAGACAGTCAAAGTTACTGGCAGACCAAGCCGCGTCTACTAAAATCTTTTACTGACTAATAAAAGGCGTAAGAAATTCAAACAGAAATTCTTACGCCTTTTTCTTAGCTACCCCTTTGAGCCCACCATGACTTACAACGGCATAATTGCTGAACTAGATATTTCTCAAACACAATTAGCCAATGCCGATACCTTAGAGGGTCTGCGCTTTGCTGTTAAAGACATTTTTGCTATAGCTGGACGCACCACAGGATTCGGCAACCCTGACTGGCTAAAGACCCACCTGCCCGAAGACAATCATGCCGAGGTGATCAGCCAGCTTCTCCAGGCTAAGGCCAGACTGGTTGCCATCACCTGTAGCGATGAAATGGCCTTCAGCCTAGATGGAATCAATATTCACTACGGCACTCCTATCAATAGCCAATTACCAGATCGTATTCCCGGTGGCTCCTCTAGCGGCTCCGCATCGGCTGTAGCTGCTGGATTAGTCGACTTTGCCCTGGGCACAGATACGGCTGGCTCTATTCGCGTGCCCGCTAGTTACTGCGGCGTTTGGGGCCTAAGGCCAACCTATGGTGCTATTTCTAGCCAGGGCGTCTTGCCCCTCGGACCATCTTTTGATACTGTCGGTGTGCTCGCCAGAAGCCGAAATATTTTAGAAAAAGTGACCAAACAGCTTCTAGAGCAGACGAAACAATCTGAAGACGAAACTGGCAGAAATCAAAGCGAACAGCCGCTCAAGCAGGTGCGTAGGCTTCTTATAGTCGACGACTTCTTCACTTTGCTAGAGCCCAGCCTGGCACCGAATCTAGTGGCGGCTATAGAAAGAGCGCGGCCCCATTTTGACTCGGTCGAGCATATCAAACTAAGTGACAGCATAGACTGCAGCAGGCTAGTGGAAATATTTCATGCCATCCGCGCCTTTGAGGCCTGGCAGTGTCACGGCCAGTGGCTAGAAAACAATCAACCTAATTTAGCTCCCGCCATCAAGGAGTTATTCTTAAAGTGTAAAGACGCCACCGAAGGTGAAGCCAGTGCAGGCCGCCAAAAGCAAGAAAATCTACGGCAAAAGCTAGCCGATTTAGTTACTGATGATATAGCTTTGTGCTTCCCTACCACCACGGCACTACCACCACTAAAACAATCATCAGCTGCGGCTCTTCAAAAGAATAAAGTGGCTAACATGGGTATCTGTACCCTGGCCTCGCTAAGTGGTTTTCCCCAAATTTCAATACCAATTTTTGTAAGCGATCGTAAGCCAATTGTAAAGACAGGACTGTCTCTGCTAGCCAATTCTGGAATGGATCTTGCAATTATTAATGCCGCGGCAGCATTCGAATAATATATTATAAGAATGTATTACTTAAAGTCAGAAGTAACTGCTGTGGTCCATAAAACAAAACGTCCGGCAAATAGAGCCAAGCCCTCAGCTGAGCGCCGTCGAAATCCACGGCAACGAGGCTCGTCTATTGCCGAATTCGGACCAGCTCTCTTCTTCATCTTTATCTTTGCTGTCTTTCCCGTGATCGACATAATTGCCCTGAGCTTTAATTACACAGCCTGCGCTTCACTGAATGATATCCAGCTGCGTGAGGCGGTGAAACTGCCCAAAAGTATTGCCACAAATCCAAAAGGGCCAGTTCTAGGGACAATTCCAGACAAATGGATGGCCACCGTTCTGGGCGGAGCGGCTGGATTGGTTGAACGTCCGTTAACTAACGTCGATTATGACCCCAGTTCAGGGAATATGTATGTACAGGTATCTACGACGGTAACTGTGCGGCCCTTTCTCAACATCCCCTTCTTCTTCAAAGTACCTGGCCTGGGTGCTCCGGCAACCTTCACAGTCTCCAGCAGTCGACTAATTGAAAATCCCATATTCGCGGCTCAATAAGTACTATGCCATCGAGAAATAGCAAAAAAAAGACTAATTGCAAGAGAAGAAAGCCCAGCGCTCAAACCTTAATTGAGGCGATGGTCGGCTTCATTGTCTTGATTCCGATTGCCCTGTTTGCCGTAGATGTCGTCGCTCTGATGAGTACAGCCCAGACCAACGAGCAATGGGCTGAAACTGCAGCGCGGGCTGCCGGCAGCTGCAGCTGCGAGACCATGGCACAAACTGCGGTAAAGAACTCACTGAAGCGCTTTGTTCCTTCCAGCATAATCAGCTCGGTAGATTTAGACAAAATTACCTTCGACCAGGTCAATGGTCAGGTTACCGTGGCTACGGTGATGCAAATCAATGTGCCAATTCCCCTACCGTGGATGAATCACTTTGAGCTTAGAGCCAGTGCTATTCAGCCGCTACTTGGTACACCGGCTGCACAATAGCCAATGAGAGTAAAAATGTCACAAGCAATTAGGCCGCTGAAAAATCTAAAGAAAAGGCGCAGCCAGAGAGCGGCATCGCTGATTTTAGTAATTGCCTGCGGCTTTGGCTTGATGGCCCTAATTTATGGACTGTTTACTCTGGCCATGTTCTTAGGTGGTTCAAGACAAGTACGTAACGCTGCCGATGCTGGAGCCCTCAATGTCTCAAGAAAAATGATGGACATCCGTGTGCCCACAGACCCCAAATATGCTGATGTCGCTGACACCAATGGCAAAGTCGGTATGAGCAATGTCAATCGACTCTGGGGCAAAGCCTATCTGATTAACGCCAACCTGGAAGAAATGCAAAAGAGCGGACAAGCTGGACCCAAAGCAACCGGCAATGGCGACGCTGCTTATCAATTAGCCCAGACGGTAAACGACAACCTCTACAGTATGATCGCCAGCAGCAAAACCCAAGATTTGTTTTTCCATCAAATGGCTGGACGGCGCACTGCCAATATGATCAATCCGGGCATGGGTATCGACAAAAATCCGCAATACACCTGCCCTATAGCCATGGTCGACAGGGGAGACGAGAGCAACTTGATCATGACGCCAGGACAAATCCCCGCTGGCATCACTGCAGGCAAAGTAGATAAGGGCTCAAAGAGCTTTATGCAGGGCTATGTGCCCATGACTGCCAACAATAAGAAATTTACTTTTACCGCTTTCCATGAAGGCGAGCAGCCGCACCTGATCTCAGATTCGGTCTTCGACCCTAACCGTGCCGACATTGCCCCGATTGAGGGTAGTGCCACAGTTATTCCTAACGCTTTTCGCCAATCAGCTTTAGCTGGCAATGGTCAAATAGACTCCACCGCCACCGCAAGCGCTGTAGCTAATCCCATTCGCAGCTATAGCATGACTATCCCTCAGTCTTACATCACCCTCTATGTCGTAAACATGTCAAATTGGTTGGTGGACGGCAAGAAAATCAGGTCCATTCCCTACGAAACCAAAGCTGATCAAACCATTCACGGTTTAGTTGATTACCAGACTCCCACTAGGGTGATTAACTGCTTCGGCAAGCTCGGAGGCGAATACGCCAGTGGCCACAGCATTATGGCCATAATTAAGGCCCTGAAGGCTGACTACCAACCAGCCATGAAAAAGCTGCTACAGCGTGTTCAAGGCATGGACCCAAGCTATACCATGGCACGACTGACAAATTTGCTGGAAAATCAAAACTACGATAAGAACGCCAACCGCTATTACATTTTTGCCAAAGACGACAGTGCCGACCATACCAACCCTCAAATTCAGATTCAAGCTGACAATGGCAGCCTGCCTGAATGGATCAATGTGCAAAGCTGGCAGGAAGATTTTGATGGCATAGAAAAAGACCTGATTACCGAACCCACCACTACAGACGAGTATGCCAATGCCTGGCAAAGCCCACCAGGTACTCCCCAGCCTACGGCCAAAAACTCTGGCGTGATGAAATGGCAACCCGGCTCAGGTTACACTAAGGCTGTGGGCAACCT
>JAUPUU010000182.1 GCA_030917395.1 Cyanobacteriota bacterium erpe_2018_sw_21hr_WHONDRS-SW48-000092_B_bin.40 | reverse complement strand
GTTGATTTGCCAACGTTTGGACGTCCGACGATTGCTACAACTGGTTTAGACATGCTGTTCTATTTTTTGTCCGTATCTTTATCCGGACCCTGGCGCATGGTGAACGGTTTGCTTTGTGAATCCCTAGCTTGGCTTGGTTGGCCGAACTTTTTACCCAGCTTAGGCGCCTGGGCTTCTATGTATTTGACCAGAGAATCTTTGGCGAGATTGAGATAAACCGCAGTTTCCGTGTCGCCTCCCTGGTCGGGGTGAACGCCTGGCGCAGTAATCTGCGCTTTCCAGGCTTCAATAACGATTTTGATTGTCAGTTCATCAGGGCGAACTCCCAGCATCATACAGTGCTTGCGAATGTCAGCTGGTATAGGAGCAACTCGGGCCGTCGGTGCTCCTCCCTGTCCTGGATTAGCTCCAGCTCCGCTGGCATTTGGCACCGCTGTTTCACCAGTGGCTGAGCCTGTGGTTCCAGCTGCTCCTGGTGGAGTAGAAGGGGTTTTCCCTCCCACAAATTTGTTGCGCGCGCCATGCCTGAGTGCTTCTAGGTCAATGGCGGCAGTGCTCGGTAGTTCTTCTGCACCAGTGGTAGTGCTTTTGCTGGTATCTGGCGCGCCAGCAGGAGCTTCGCTTGCGGCTTCGGTTGTTCCCGAGGCATTGGCTGCGTCTAGGAGCTGGTCGAATGAGTGTTGTTGATGAGGATCATGATCTTGCGCTTGCTTGATTCTGGTTTTAATTAGGTCACGCAAGTCTTCGCCGGAAACTTTAGGCATGGCAGCCGTTTCGCTTTGGCTGATCATATTGGCGTTTGGTGCGGCCAGAACAACATCTTCTATCACTTCAATTTTGCTCAGTTCATCCATATCTTCCATGCCTTCAAAAATGTCGAGCTGGTCCAGATCAAGAATGTCTGGAACTTCAGTGGCTTGAGCTGGCAAGGCATCAAGTTTGTCAAATGTAGCACTGTCTGCTTTGGCTGCAGCTGCTGCTTGTAGCGAATCTAGGCTGGGGAAGTTTTCGCCAGTTAAGCCGCCATCGTATTGGTTGATAAAGTCTGGTTCGCCCATGTCTGTAGCTCTGACAATCGGTTTAGTTGGCGGCGCTCCCACTATCGGTTCGTCTGGGGGATCGAAAGAAATGTCAGGTAGTCGGCCGCTGCCCTTACTGCGGACTGTTCGCTCGGGCGGGCTGGGATCTATTGTTATTGACTGTTCTTTTTGAGCTGCTTGTGTTTCTCTTGCTGCTGCCCGTTGTCCTGTTGACGCTGGAGCTTTAGCTTCGACCACTGGTCTTTCTTCTCCAGAGGTTTTCGTTTCGGCGGGAGGAGTTGCTTCGTCTGCTACTTGCTCTTCTTCTTCTGGAGTACTGCTCAGTGGCTCGAAGTACAGATTGGTATTGGGTTTACCGGCAACCGTACTGTATTGGTAAACGGTTTCGATTTGTTTCCAACTCAAAGCGCCGTAGATTTCTGAAACTGAAATAGGAGAGCGGTGGTCGCTCACTGCGTTGTAGACGTTGTCGTTATAGCCAGAGCTTGTCTCGACTTTGGCTAGGGCTGGTTCGTTTGCTACTGCTTGAGCGGCAGGGGCTTTTACTGTTTCCACTTGAGCGGTTTTTTCAGTCAAAGGAGCTTCAACTTGCTCTGCTTTCACCGCTTGCACTGATGTTATTGGCTGGCTGACAGGGAGAGCTACTTCGACTGCTGGCTGTGTCTGTGAATTTTTCAGCTGGCTTTCGGTCGGTAAGTCTTCGTCGGTAATGGTTCCGCCTGAAGCAGGCTTCGCTCCCGCCTTTTCTTTGACAGGCTCAGCTGTCACAAGCTCGACCACTGGATGCTCTCCAGTTTTGGAGGCAGGCTTTTGCTGGCTATCAACCCGTTGGTCAGGTGGCAGTAAGGCTTGTTCTCGCCCTTCGGCTAGGCCTTTTTGGTAGCCGAGAGACCAGGAATTTTGCAATTGTAAGGCCAGTGTTTCAGCTTCTTGTTCTAGTTCAGCCACACTGGCTTCGAGTTCTAAGACCCTTTCAGCTAGTTCAGAACCACGGTCATACAAATCTTGGTTGATGGTGGCGGCGTTATCGAGTTCGGCTTCAAGTTCTTTGCAGCGGCCAGCTAGAACGGCGTCATGGGAGTAAGTACTACCATCGCCCCGAGCGGCCATAATCTTGTCCATGGCTGCTTTGTTGCCAAAGACCTCTTCTGGTTCCAATTCAGCAGCTGCTGCTACCGAGTAAGGGTTGAGATCCCAATCTTGGCTGCGCAATGAGGCTATAGCAGCATCAATGGCCTGCAGAGACTCTTCTCGATTTTTCTCAGTTTCCTTGGCCATCTGGTCGTTCTGTTGTCTCTTGCTAATGTCGCTCTAAAAGTGCCGGTCAAAATATCCTGTCTTTCTCAGGCGGCCCTGCCCTTTGTTAGACTAGTCCCTACATTTTAGCCTGTTAAACAGTCCACTAAAAGGGAGAATATGGTTTTTATATGCAGCGCTATGTTTGGCTCAAAATAACCGGCCGAGTCCAAGGCGTCTTTTATCGGCATAGTACACGGCTGCAGGCTCAAGAATTGGGCCTTTTGGGTTGGGTGAGAAATCAAGCTGATGGTACTGTTGAGGCAGTGGCAGCTGGCCCTGAGCCCGCTCTCAATCGCTTGATTGCCTGGTGTCAAGAAGGACCACCGTCAGCAATCGTTGACAGTGTCGAGGTCAAGTGGTTTGAGCCCGGTCAGTTGAGTGATGAAAAATTTAGTGAAGATGAAGTTAAATTCAGTGAGAAGTTTGAGATTCGTTAACTGTATTGACAAGCCTTTGGTTGACTTACACCCAATAACTTTTTAGCCGATAAATCTAGAGCCAGGACCTTCAAACAATTTGTAGGCTTCTTTAACCATCAGGACCTCATCGCTTCCCCTGGCGTTTGCTCCAGTTCCGGCAAAATCGGGGGTTGGCTTGGCTGGTCCACCTGACTGCCAGGCGCCTTCTTTGCCCTTGTCTCTGGGCACCCAGGGTTTTTTCTCGCCTTTGGCTTCAGGCTTGGAGGAAGACTTATTAGACGATTTAGAGTCGCTTTTGCTCTCTGGCTTGGGTTCAGGTTTAGGCTCTGGCCTAGGTTCAGGTTTGGGTTCTGGCCTAGATTCTGGTCTGGGGGCTTCTTCTTTGATTGGAGAAGTTTGGTGGGCTGGTTGGGGCGCTTCGGCTGTATAAGGTCTAAAGGGCGCCGGGTCACTTGGCTCGTCGGCTGGTCGCAGGCTTCCGCTGCTGCGTCCGGCTGTTTCGCTCTCTCGTCCACTGGCCGCTCGGGCCGGTTGAGGTGCGCGCGTGCCCACCTCTTCGCCCATGACTTTGACTTTGACAAACATTTCTTTGCCGGTCAAAGTCTTGATAGCTATTTTGATTTGGTCGACTTTGCGCTCTAACATGCTAACGAAGTGTTCTTTGCGCACGCCAATGACGAACTCATCTTCTTTGAGCGAGAGGGCAAAACCATGCTGATTGAAGATACTGAAGGTGGGAATGCTCTTTTGTTGCAAGTAGTCCATCAGGTTCGACCAGAATTCGTCTATGGCTTCAGAGCGAACTGGCACAGCCAATTCGCCAGTTGAAATTGGTGCTGGGCTTGGCTGGCTTTCGCCTTCATAGTCGTCATCATCACTGTCGTACGCTGCTGCACCAGGGCCAGCAGCAGCAGGAATTTCTTGATGTACCGGTGAGGGCATTGGTGCAGGCAATGATTCTGGCTCTCTAGGTGGAGCAGCCGCTGCGGGAGGGTGGTTTTGGACTGGTTGCGGCGCTGGCTGAGCCGGTATTGGGGTTGGTCTCGGCGCTGCACCGTGGGTGGTGCTGGAGTTGTGTAGAGCTTGTTGCGGCACTGCACTTTGATGAGCCGGTTGTGCAGGTGGTGAATAGTTGCCGCCCGATAGAGCACTTTCTAGCTGCTGTACGCGTGCAGAAAGTTCTCTCACCATGAGAATGTCGTGGCGGTGACACAGTGCTAGCAAGCCAACTTCAAGGGTGAGAGCCGGTTGGGTAGAGCGACGTAAATTTTGCTCTAAGCGATCAAGCTGCTCTACCATTTGCGTTAGCTCTGCCCCCTCAAAGGCAGGGGCTAACTTTATTACTTGGTCAATATAATTTTGCGTACCAGTAATAAGCTGGTTGATTAGCGGTACGCCATCTGTTTCGCTCTCTGATGCGCTCTTCTTCCCGCCCAGGTGAAGGGCTTTAGCCATGTTGAGGAAGTGCTTAGATAGTTCTAGTGCCACCAAGGATGGTTCTCTTCCTTGGCTCAGTAAGCTGTGTAGTGCGCTTAAAACATTCGAGCCGTCTCGATCGCGAATACCTTCGCTAATCTGTATTAAGACATCTTCGTCGATGGCACCCAATAATGTGAGCAAGTCGCTAATCGAAACAGGCTTATCTGGCGATGAGAGCAGGCTTGCTTGATCAAGCAGGCCGAGGGCATCGCGCAAACCCCCTCCAGACCGTCTGGCAATCAGGTCAATGGCTTCATCAAGAATAGAAATATTCTCAATATCGGCAATCTTGCGCAAATGCTGCGAAAGTTCTTTGTGGTTGGCAAGGCGGAACATCAGGCGCTGGCAGCGGCTGATGATTGTAGGGGGAACTTTATGCTCTTCGGTGGTAGCTAAAATAAAGATGACGTTGGGTGGCGGCTCTTCGATTGTTTTCAGTAAGGCGTTGAATGCTTCTTTGGTGAGCATGTGACATTCGTCTATGATGTACAGCTTGAAGCGACCGCCTTGAGCTACCAGCGGTGCTCTCTCTATTAGTACACGGGCGTCGTCTACTGAGTTGTTTGAGGCGGCGTCGATCTCTAGTACTGCGGGTGAATTGCCGGCCTTAATCTCGATGCACATGGTGCAGGTCATACAGGGCTCAGCAGTGGGACCTTTCTCGCAATTAAGCGATTTGGCCAAAATGCGGGCGCTAGAAGTTTTGCCGCAACCCCTTGGACCGGTAAACAGATAAGCATGGGCAATGCGATCGTTGTCGATGGCATTGGTGAGGGTCTTGACCACTGACTTCTGGCCGACAAGGTCGCCCAGCGACTGGGGGCGGTGTTTTAGATAAAGGGGGAGATAAGACTTCATGGCGTTACCGTTAGAGTCTTCATTCTAGCGCTTAATTCTCCGCTTCATAACCTTGTTAGCTTCTCAAACTATTTTTAGACTGCGCTTTTTTCAAGTTGGCTTAAATACTGAGCCTTTTCACTGGCGTCTATAAATGCCGCATTTATAGAGTTGCGACAGAGCTGAATTTCTTCTGCTTTGCTTAAATTGAGTGCCTGCCTCACAGCGGTAAAATTGTCTTCAACATAACCGCCAAAGTAAGCCGGATCATCGGAGTTGACTGTAGCGTTGAGGCCAAGGTCGAGCATCTTTTTGATGTTATGCTCGGCCATACTAGAGAAAACCTTCAGTTTGACATTTGAAAGCGGGCAAACTGTGAGCGGGATAGCCTGCTCTTTCAGAGCTTCCACGAGCTTGCTGTCTTCAAGACTGCGCACGCCGTGATCTATGCGCGATACTTTGAGTAAATCGATAGCTTGCCAAACGTATTCCGGTGGCCCCTCCTCTCCGGCGTGAGCCACTGTGACAAAGCCTTCAGCCCTGGCTTTGTCGAAAACATTTTTGAATTTGGAAGGCGGATTGCCAACTTCGGCTGAATCCAGGCCAACGGCCACGAACTTGTCTCCGTGGGCCAGGGATTGGTTGAAAACCTCCATGGCTGATTCGGCTGTCAGATCGCGGAGGAAGCACATAATTAGTGAGCTTGAGAGCCCATGAGTTTGCTTCGACTGGCGCACGGCTTGGTCTAGGCCGTTAATCACCACTTCAAACGGTACCCCGCGAGCTATGTGAGCCTGTGGGTCGAAGAACAATTCGCTATGAACTACGCCTTGGGCACTGGCTTTTGCGAAATAGGCCATGGCCAGGTCAAAGAAATCTTGTTCAGTTTTGAGAACATTCATGCCAGCGTAATAAAGATTGAGAAAAGACTGTAAGTCTGAGAATTGATAGGCGCTTCTCAGGGCTTCTACGCTCGGATAGGGAACTTCGACTCTATTGCGCTCAGCAATGGCAAATATTAACTCGGGTTCGAAAGTGCCCTCAATGTGCACATGTAATTCGGCTTTTGGCAGCATTTTTAGTTTTAGGCTCTTGGGGAATTAGACTTTATCACTGCATTTGATAAAGAGTCATTAGTTTATTCGAGAACCATCCCATAAAGGTATGTGAAACCTCAATACTCTTGACATTGATAGCCAGTATTTTAGAGCAAGTATTTAGAATAAGTCTTGCAACTACAAGACTTATTCTAGAGATAACGGAACAGCAGCAGGCTGTGAATATGGGGTGAGCTTGGGCCGTTTCGCACAAGCTGGAAGCTCACTTGTGAAACAGGATAAACATAGTTTTTTGCCACTATCGTTGCTGATTGAGCTGCCACTTGCGGCTTAATTCCGGGTTCTTCCAGAATAAAGGCTGGTTCGCCGAATTTGCCTTTCATAGAGGGCAGTTCGTCGTTGATTGCCACGCCCAGTCCGGCTGGAACATAGCTTTGGTTGAAAATGCGGAAAGCTTCGGTGCGTCCGTTACGCAGATAGACTTGAAGAATTGGAGTCTGTTGGCCGTCTAGCAGTGTCCAGACTTTCCAGCCCGAAATAAAGGAGCGGCTGAGGTTGCCGCGATTTTTGAAGAACTTGGCTGTGTCGGCTTCGCTTGCCCCTAACGGCAAGCCGTTGATGCCGTGCACCGTACTCGGTGGCAAGAAAGCTACTTGCAGTGGCGAACCATCCTGCTGGGCTTCTAATGTCATTTCATTTTCAGAGACAATTGAAACCGGGGCGCTATTTTGCAGTTTAGCGCTTTTCAGCTTTTGCTTGTTTATAAGTTTGCTTTCGTTCAGTTGATCGAGAGCACCAGCCGCACTTTGGCCTCCGAAGGCCAGCTCTTTGCTGATATCTCTAAAGCTGTCTCTGAGGTTTTCTTTGGGGCTGTCTTTTGGTGCCTCTTTCTTATGTTCGCGCACGTATTTGAAAAGACCGGGTTGCTCTGTTGGTCGGATGATACCATTAGCAGTTTCTTCGGCTTTTGCTTGGCTTTGTCTTCTGTTGCTACCAAGCGGTTCATCGATTATGTTGATGCCTCTCTCTAAGTTTCTGCCATAGCTGGCAATGGCAGGAGCGGCTGGTGCATTGGCTGCTTTGCCGAACTCGCGGATGTAGGTTTTTTCGTTTGAGCTACCCGGTAGAGCGTTACTGGTACTGGAGGGGCCGGCAAATATCTTTACAGGAGAATCATCACGACTGCGCATAGAGCTTGATGAATCGGCATCGCTTTTTTTCTCTGCGTCACTTCTGCTACTTTCTGCTAGGGGTGATGCGCCACCCTGGCCAGCGGCAGAGCCTCTCTCGTCGCGCTTCTCGTCGTGACTTTCTCCTTTGTAGAAAGTCTTTTTCTGCGGAGCCATGGCGATAGTAACGCCTTGAATTGGTATAAATTTGTCTGTGGCACTTTTACGACTAACCGCTCGTGGTCTTATTGCCAGGGCTGGATCTGTATACTGATTGTTGATTGAATTGGCAAACTGGTTATTGCGGCTTTGGTAGTTGCTGGCATTGCTTTGCGCTGCTGCCAATAGTTGTGATTGACTATCGCGGTCAAAGCTAGACTTGTTCTTGCTTGCCGCCAACAAACGATTCTCGCTTTTAAAGGCTAATTGAGGTTCGTTGCCGAGTCTAGCAAAGATACCCACTAGCAACTTTACGCCTGATTCAGCGCGCGAGAATTCTCCCAGGGTTGTATTCGATGTGCCTGGCTGTGTTATTGATTTAAGATTATTGTCTCGGCATTGACCTGGCGCCACCAGTGCTGTCAGATAGATAGCTGCACACGCAAGAGAGACCGTCAGAGCTAGTCTGGGGACACAAATTTTATTTGGTTCTTGCTGGCGTTTATTCATAATTTACTAGGTTGGTGCGCCTTCTGATAATTTGGCTTCCCAATCGTCAAGCTCGGATTGATTGATCAAGCCACGACGATTAGAGAGGTAAACCGCACGGCAGCGTTGATTGAATTCGGTTTCATGACCTTCGCTGCGGCCGGGAATACCGAGTTTGGCGTAAAGCGACTTAAGTCTCGATTGTACGGCCTTCTCCGTCAAATAAAGTTTTCTAGCAATGGCATGGTCTGTCATGCCGAGGGCAATGCAGATGAGAGCTTCATATTCGGCTGGAGTCAGCGATGTCGCCCGGTTTTGTGTGCGTTGAATTACTCTGGCAATACCAGGGTGCACCCAACAGTCGCCAGAGAGAACTGCCTTGGCCGCCTCTACTACTTGCTCGTCGGAGGCACTCTTTAAGACATAGCCGAAAGCGCCGTTGGGAGGCACCACTTTCCAGAGCTGACGAACATAGACTTCATCTGAGAAATTAGAAAGAATTATCACGCCAGTTTCAGGCAGCTGTTTGAGAATTTGCTCTGCTGCTTTGATGCCCGAAAGTTGCGGCATCTTGATGTCGAGAAAGACTAACTGGGGCTTGTATTTTTGGCTAAGCTCTACGGCCTCAAGACCGTCATGTCCTTCGTAGATGGCGCCGGCATAAGGGGCTCCGAGATTTTGCGTAAGCAAATTCTTTAGCCAGATTCTGTCGCGTTCCTCATCGTCAACAATCAATATACTCATATTAGGTATTATTTTTATCCTCTTTAGAAATTGGAATGGACAAACTTACCTGGGTGCCTGTATCGAAACTTTCGGGCTTCTTCCATTCTACTTGGGCGCCGATTAGCTGTGCTCGTTGTCTGATATTGACTAGACCATGAGCATCTTTGCGAATGCTACTGAAGTCTATGCCTTTGCCGTTGTCAGTAATTGTGATGCGTAGATTGTCTCCCTCTGCGCCAATGGTCAGTTTGACCAGGTTGGCGTGGGCATGCTTTTGCACGTTGTTCAATGATTCTTGGACAATGCGGTAGAGCTGTAAGCGAGTGAATTTGTTAAAGCCATAGTCATCTTCTGTGTCGCTGTCAACAAAATCAACGTGAATCAATTTTTCTCGCGAGAGAATCGCCAGTAGGTTCTCTAAAGCAGGCTTGAATCCCATAGTTTCAAGGACAGAGGGGTGCAAGTCATTAATTACTCGGCGCATTTCTGAAATAGCTCCGTCGAGTTTCTCTCGCATTTCTACTGGTACTGAACTTTCGGACATTTCTGGCTCATGGGCTAGACGATCTGCCATTCTTGCTACGGCAGAAAGAGCTGGGAGGGTTTCGTCGTGAAGGTCTTCGGCTATACGCTGACGCTCTTCTTCAGCGCGAACCTGCATGTTTTCGCGGGCCAGAGCTAACTCTTTGTTGCGCAGGCGCAAGTCGGTATCAAGATAAATCAAAGTGCCAAAGATGTAAGTGAGCATTAGCACCGCCAGTAGTGGCAGTACGGGAAATTGCAAATTGAACCATTGAAAGGCTATTTGGGTGAGGAGCATTAGCACCATTGCCGTGCAGAGAAAAGCGGCGGTGCGTCTTCCCATGGGTAGAACCGAGGCAACCGTGCCTAGCGCTGCTCCGAGTAAGAGCAAAATATGGTGCAAGATAGAGCGGGGAAAGGAGACAATTGCTTCATTATTATGGAGAGTGCTGATTGCTTCGGCTTGGATGAGAACGTTAGGTGCTTTGGCTTGCAACGGTGTGCGAACCGGCGGAGTGTTGTCCACCTTCTGACTGAAGTTCGTGCCAATCATGACCACTTTTCCAGCAAAAACGCCTGGATCTATGGCGTCGCGAATGATTTGCGAGATCTTATAAGTCGGATATTTTGTGCCGGAGAACTTTATATAGATTGGTAGCTCTTCCTTCGTAAATGAAGAAATCTGAGCTTTTGAAGGTCCGACTCCTACCCTAGACGACATCAATGGTGCCAATACTTCTGGTAACGATTCGAAAGCTTCGCCGGAGGCCGATAGTCCGCGGGTATATTCAGCCAGGCCTTGAGGCAGTATGTCCAAGGCTGGAGACATTTCAGTAGAACGGTCAGAAGGCATAAAAATATTGGCTGAAATGGGCATCCGGCAAACCAAGCCGCTCGACTCTTTGATGAGGTGATCGTAAGCACAAGTTAATACGCTCTTGCGCAGTTCACTTGAAGGAAAGTCGTTGGGATTGTCTAAGTTGCCAGAGAGGGCCAGAACAATGTTATTGCGATATTGCTTTAGAGCCTTGACCAGTGACGGATCGGCTTTACCGCTTAAATCTATATCGAGTACTACTAGTAATGGATTGCCTGACTCAACTATTGGGATCAGTTTGGCCAGCACGGCTTGGACCGGTTGCGGCCCACCTTCGATTGCTTCTCCCTCAAGATCGAATTGGTCATCATCATCATAAGTAAGGATGGCTATATCTTGCGCTCTAGTTTCAGAGTCGGCGACTCCACCCAAAGCTGGCGCCACTAGTTTGAGAGTACGAGCGAGCTCGTACCCCGTTTTATAGCGCCATTCAAGTAGATTCATTTCCATTGTGTCGAGCACAGGAGACTCCGCTAGAAGGATGGTTGCAAGGCCGCCAGCGGCAGCGCCCCAAGTCAGGCGCTGAAAGAGCAAGCCATCTCTTCTCAGTGCTGATGGTCCTGGGGCTCTAATTAGGCGAAGCCGCATTGCTTTCCTCGAAACAAAACTATTACTTTTAGAATTGCTTCAAGAGTAGTCTAGCCTGACTGGCTTGGCAAATATCTAGGAAAAAGCCTGAAATTACTTTGCCATTTTCTTGTCGGTTGAAGCAAATTCGCCTTTCTTGGGCGTTCAGTATTTACCCTGGGTCTACTGATGGCTATACCCCAGATCACGATGGTGGCTTGCCCGGCCGAAATTTGCTTGGTCAGAAGCTACATTTAGGTCAGGCCAGGAAGCATTCCTAATTTTTAGCGAGAGAAATTTATGAGTTTAAGATTTGCAGCTGTTCTCAGCTTGGCGGCATCACTGTTGCTTTCGCCTCAGGCCATAGCGGCAGGTTTCTTGATTGCTGACCCAGCTTTTCATCCCGGTTTCAACCCCGGTCTTAATCCGGTGACTTCGGTACCTATTTTGGGGCGACCGGTGAGTCCGGGTGGGGTTACGCCAATCGGTCGGCCTGGCACAAGACCGGGGACAAGACCGGTGTCTAGGCCTGGCACAAGACCTGGTGGCGGCCTGATTGTGCCGATTTTTGACCCCGGGCCGGCCCCAACAACTCCGACTGTATTGAAAGGAGGAGTCTCTCATGGTCTGCGCATGCAGTCGCAAGATATCAAGGTTGATATTACGGACCAGGTGGCTAAGACCTATATCACTCAGACTTTCATTAACGACACAGATCAGAATTTAGCTGGAACCTATCTGTTTCCTTTGCCGGAAGACACAACTTTTTCGAGCTTTTCCCTTCATATAGACGGTAAGCCTGTGGAAGGCAAGATTTTGGCCGCTGCTGAAGCTCGCCAGCAATACGAAGCGATTGTCAGGCAAATGGTCGATCCGGGTTTGCTTGAATATGCTGATTACAAAACTGTTCGTGCTCGAATTTTTCCCATACCTGCTCACGGTACAAAGAAGGTCGAGCTTGAATATACGCAACTTTTGAAAGCCGAAAGCGGATTGATAAAGTACCGCTTCCCTCTTAAAAGTGATAGCGAGGCGGCTGGCCCTATAGACGACACTAAAATTACAGTGCGCATGAGCGGCAAAGTTAAAGCCGGTGACAGCCGAGAGAGTCTCAGAACAATCTGGTCACCGTCGCACAGCGTGGTGGTCGATCGCTTGGAGAATAGCAAGGCTAAGATTAGTTACTCAGCCAAAGACTCAGTGCCTGACAAAGATTTTTTGCTCTATTACAGTGTCTCCGATAAAGACATGGCCGCCAGTGTGTTAACCCACAAACTGGAAGGCGAAGATGGATACTTCCTGCTCACTCTGTCTCCTCCTCTCAAATCTAACCAAATTGTTGGTAAAGACATTGTTTTGGTGGCTGATACATCGGGTTCGATGCAGGGCGAAAAGATGGAGCAGTGCAAGAAAGCATTGAAGTATGTGGTCAATTCACTGTCCACGGCAGATCACTTTGGTCTAGTTAACTTCAGCACAGACGCTGAGTCATTTAGAAGTTCGCTTGCCGCAGCGACTCCCGAGAACAAGAAGGCAGCTGCTGCTTTTATCGATGAGCTTGAGGCTCGTGGTGGCACCAATATTGGTGACGCCTTGCATACTGGTATTAGTTTGCTCAAAGAAGAAACCTCTCGTCCTGCTTACCTTGTGATGATGACCGATGGTGAGCCTACTGTTGGTGAGACTGCTACAGCCAATATTTTGAAATTGGCAGCCAATAAGAGAGACATTCGATTGTTTGATTTTGGTGTCGGTTATGACGTCAATACTCGTTTGCTAAATAAGCTCTCTGAGTCACATCATGGCAGTTCGCAATTCCTTGAACCAGGCGAGAATCTAGAAACAGCGCTGTCCTCGTTCTACGACAAAATCAAGTCACCAGTGCTTTCTGACGTAAATATTGCCTACAATGGCATAACTGTAAAAGATACCTATCCGCGTCAAGTTAAAGATGTATTTGCTGGCTCGCAAGTGCTTTTGCTGGGGCGCTACAAAGGCTCTGGTCAGGCTAGCGTTGTAGTTAGCGGTAAGATCAACGGTGTGGCCAAGGCCTTTACTTTTCCACTCTCTTTTGAAGCCAGTCAAACTGGACATAGCTTCTTGCCTAAGCTCTGGGCTATGCGCAGAATTGCTTATCTGACTGAAGTGGCACAAGAAAACGGTAATACTAAAGAAGTTGTAGACGAGATTGTTGCCCTGTCTAAGAAGCACGGAATTATTTCGGCCTTTACGTCATTTCTGGCCACTGATCCTAACGAAAATCATCGTTTGGCTAATAATGGCCCCATTGCTCGGCCAATGGCTGCATCTATGCCGGTAGCTATGCGCGAAGATGGTCAAGGCCGTCGCGGTGCTAACTTGGCTGGTGGTGCTGCTGGAGCTGGCAGGGCAAGAAAAGAAAGCAGTAGACAGCTTCAGATGGTTGACCATGCTCCTCGATTTGCTGACCGCAGAACATCACAGTTTGGGGCAAGCTTTGCTGCGCCAGCACAATCAGAGCTAGCTTTTGATAAAGACAGAGGTCGCCTCGCTAATTTTGACAGTGTAGAGGAGACCCGTGATTCACTCAGTGCAAAAATCTCGGCTGCTCCAATTTCAGGACAACAAGCTGTTTTGCGAGAGAAGAAAATGGCGGCAATGAAGACACTAGCGTTTGACCAAAAAGGTAGCGAGGTCGGAGTAAAAGCTGTTGAGGAGAAAACCTTCTATCTGAGAAACGGCTATTGGACCGATAGTGATTACAGAAACGAGAAGGTTGAGGAAGTGCAATTTGGCAGTGAGCGCTATTTCGCTCTCACTCGTACTCTTCCTAATATGTCTCGCTATCTAGCTCTCGGCAAACGGGTGATAGTTGTGATCAAAGGCCATGCATACAAGATAGTGGCCCCAGAAACAACCTAGGGCTGTTCTATAAAGCCACTACAAAGCCAAAGGAAGAGAGAGCGCGGCAATAAAGCCGCGCTCTTTTCTCTAAAAATGTAAGATCTTCGATAAGAGCGGGTTAATCGAGCTTGGCTAGATTAGTTATAGTTGATTTGAATGTCCGTTTATGAATATCTGAAAACCCTTTATTGTTCAGGATTTGTCTGCCGAAAGCTAAACTCTGGCCTGTTCTTAGCTATATGGCAAAGTTCTTCGCAAAATTGGCTGAAAATATTATGCGCTAGTGTTGTAATGGGTTGCTATGATTTACCCAGAACAGCCCATTGCACGGGGAATTCGAGGCTACGAGTCTTAAACAAATGTATACGCTAGCAAAGCCGACTACTACTTTCCTTGACGCACTTGTCACTCCTGCTGAGCTGAAAAAGCTCAATAGCGAAGAGCTCAACAGTCTCGCTTGCGAAATCAGACAAGAGATAATCACTAGCTTAGCCAAGACCGGTGGTCACCTGGCTTCAAATTTAGGCGTAGTAGAAATCACTATCGCCATGCATAAAGTCTTCAATTCTCCCGAAGATCTTTTTCTTTGGGACGTTGGGCACCAGGCCTATGTGCACAAGATGCTTACTGGTAGACGCGATCGATTCAGTACCTTGCGTCAGTTCAAAGGGCTCAGTGGATTTATAAATCCGCTCGAAAGTGAGCACGATGCCTTTGTGGCAGGGCACAGCTCTACTTCAATTTCGTTGGCTGTGGGAATGGCCCTGGCTAAAGCTCACCTTAAACAGAGTGGAAAAGTCGTCGCTGTGATTGGTGATGGCGGCTTGACTGGTGGCATGGCGCTAGAAGCAATCAATCATCTTGGCCATATTCAGAAAGACGTGATCATTATTCTCAACGACAACGAAATGTCGATTTCGGAGAATGTTGGCGGTCTGACTAAGTACATGAAGCGCATCAAAGAGACGTTCTTCTACAAAGATATTAAAAAGCAGATTGATTTCATTGAGAATAAGCTTGATCAAGCTAAGCTCAATCCCGCTGTTTGGGAACTAATTGAAATGGTGAAGAAGCAGGCTAAAGACCGCTTTGATACACCTGGAATTGTTTTTGAAAAACTCGGAATAAACTATTCAGGACCAGTTGATGGCCACGATGTTTCGGCTGTTATTGCTGCTCTCAATAATGCCAAGTCGAAATCGACGCCGCAAATTATCCACTTCATTACTCAGAAGGGCAAGGGTTACGCACCAGCTGAGGCTGATTCTATCAAGTATCACGGTGTTCCAGCCTTCGCTCTTGAGCCCGCTCTGACTGAAATAGTCGAGCCTGTTACCTCTGTGGCCCGACCAAAAGCCAAGACATACTCTGATATTTTCACTCAAGCATTAATTGATGTGGCAGCACTAGAGCCCAATTTGGTGGCAATTACTCCAGCTACCGCTGAGGGTAGCGGCCTTGTCAAATTTGGCAAAGCATATCCGGATCGATTCTTTGACGTCGCCATTTGTGAACAGCATGCTGTCACCATGGCTGGTGGCATGGCCAAGGTTGGTCTTAAGCCTGTAGTCTCTATCTATTCGACTTTCCTGCAGCGAGCAATGGATCAAGTGGTGCATGATGTAGCCATTATGAACTTGCCGGTCTTGTTTGGTATTGATCGCGGTGGCTTGGTTGAGGATGGCGAAACTCACCAAGGCGTATTTGATATAGCTTGGCTGCGCACTGTGCCTAACTTCCGCGTCTGGGCACCCAAAGATGCCGTTGAATTGCGCAACATGGTATACACAGCCATTAAGCAAGCTTCAGGACCAGTTGCGATCCGCTTCCCTCGTGAAAAGGCAATTGATGCAGTTCTTCTAGAAGGTAATGGGCAGCCATTTTCTGAGATAGACCCCGCTACTTGGGAAGTCGTTGTTGACGGAAATAAGGCCAGCGGACTCTATGTACTTGCCACTGGTGCAATGGTAGAAACAGCTAAGCAAGCACTTGTTGGGCTTTCGGCAGCCGGTATCAAACCTACGTTGATCAATGCTCGTAGTATCAAACCGCTTGATGAAAAGTTGTTGGCTTCTCTCTTGAGTCAGCCTGGTGCCCGGATAGTCACGCTAGAAGAAGGTGTCCTCACCGGTGGATTTGGTTCTGCTGTTCTTGAGTATGGCGCTAAATTGAGATTCAGCAAACCTGGGGCAAAGTTAGCTGAGGTTGCCTGCATTGCTCTGCCTGACCAATTTGTTGAACATGGCGCTCGACCAATATTGCTGGATCAAGTAGGGCTGTCGGTAGAGAAAATCTCTGAAACAATGACTGAGTTCTTTAGCTAAATTTCTCTTCTGCCTTCCATGGCTCTTGTAAGAGTTATTTCGTCTGCGTATTCGAGGTCTGAACCCATAGGTAGACCAAAGGCTATACGAGTCACTTTGATTGAAAGTGGCTTGAGGAAACTGCTTATATAAAGTACCGTGGCGTCACCTTCAATAGTGGGATTGATTGCCAGAATAACTTCTTTGGCGCCTTCGTTATGTGCTCGATTGATCAGCTCCCTAATGCGCAGCTGCTCTGGGCCGCGGCCTTCTAGGGGTGATATCAGTCCACTTAAAACATGGTAGAAACCGCGGTACTCGCGGGTTTTTTCTAGGGCAATTACATCGCGGCTATCGGCAACTACACATATTGTGCCGCTGTCTCGTTTTTCATTTGTACAAATTTCGCAAGGGTCATTGGCTGATAAGTGAAAGCATTTGCTGCAGTGTTTGACCTTGTCTTTGGCTTCCACTACTACTTCTGCGAACTTTCCCACATCTTCAGCGCTCATATTGAGCACGAAAAAAGCCATGCGCTGGGCCGACTTGGGCCCAACGCCTGGAAATTTCTGGAATTCTTCAATCAACCGCGCCAGTGGCGGGGTAAAGTACATTGAATAGACCTGATTAGAAGCCTAGGCCTGGTGGAAGGCTCACACCTTTCATTGAATTGGCCATTTTCTTTTCGCCCATTTCTTGAGCTTTCTTTGTTGCGTCGTTGATCGCAGTGAGAATCAAGTCTTCAAGCATTCCCATATCATTTACATCGACTGCTTCAGCTTGAATTTTGATAGCCTGGAACTGGAAGTTGCCGGCGCAAACCACTTTCACAGCTCCGCCGCCTGCTGAGCCTTCAACTGTGGCTTTAGCTAGCTCATCTTGAGCCTTCAAAAGCTCTTGCTGGGCTTTTTGCACGGAACGCATCATTTGATTGATATCGGGTTGCATCGTATTTCTCCGGTTTATACATTGAGGAATTAAGTGAATTATCTCACCGTGTAGACCGAAAAGCACTGGCTTGGCCCAGTAAAGCTTGCGGTAAATGTTTCTTAAGGCTTGTGTGTGTACCGCTTTAGATCCGCATTGCAGTATCTATACTGAATCCTTATATGAAAATATCCTGTTCATTGAATTGCTGGCGGCTGTCAAGGCGTTAGTGTCTCGGTCTCAATAATCTAAATAATGAGGCTCATAGAAGAGGAAGTAAAGATTCGGTTCGGTATTGGATACCTAAATCCAGTAAACAGTTGGGAGTAGATTGATGCAAGACTTTGAAACTCAAGCGGATGACTCAGAAGCCACAAGCGGCGAGGAAGGTGCTCAGCGCTCGAAAGATGCTTTTCGCGATTTGCTGAAGCGTTTTATTTTGGTTATTTCGTTTGGTCCTGGCGTTCTGGGATTTCTCTGGTTGGTTGGACGTATAGTTAGACGCTAGTGAGAGAAGTGAAAGATCTGACTTGGAAATCTCTTGAGAAGTTGAAAGACCCTGTGAAGGCTTTCTCTAATCGTTGTCCTCTTTATTACGAGCGATACGCCGGTAAAGAGGATGAGTTTGGTTATTCTCTCGAGACATTTGCCAAGTGGGAGCCTCTCTTTCGCTTTCTCTACGAAGAGTATTTCCAAGTGGAAATTCGCGGTATCGAGAATATTCCTGGTGACGGTCGGGCTATTCTAGTTGGCAATCATTCTGGATTGCTGCCCCTCGACGGTGCCATGATTTCCATGGCTATGTGCAATCTGCATCAAAATCCGCGACGGATTCGCTATCTCAGCACCGATTGGTTTTTCCATTTACCAGGGCTTTCAAACTGGGTGAAGGAAACTGGTCAGGTTAGGGCTACCAAAGATAATGCGCAAAAACTGCTTGCCGTTGAGGAGTTAGTAGGCATTTATCCTGAGGGTATAAGAGGCGTTGGTAAGCCATTTGCCGAGCGTTACCGGGTGCTTGATTTCCATCCTGGGTTCGTCCAACTAGCGATTGCTACCCAGAGCCCATTGATTCCGGTTGCCACCGTTGGTGGTGACGAAATCTTCCCAGAGTTTGTTAATCTGCATAAAGTGGCCCGTTTTCTGCAGATGCCATTCTTCCCAGTGACACTCGGTTTCCCCTGGTTGCCAGCGCCGCTGATGTTTATGCCTCTGCCTGTGCGCTGGATGATCAATATTCATAAACCTATAAATCTGGGTTACCCGGCTGAAAAAGCCAATGATCGTAAACTCGTGATGAAGCTTACGCGCGAAGTTCAATACCAGATTCAACGTGATCTCAACAAGCTACTAAGAGAGCGTCGCTCAACCTTAACGGGGTGGGACGAAGCCGAACTGGATGGTGAATTGCCCAAACCGTGATTTAGCAACTTCTTTTTGTTTTGTATTTCAGTCGAGGATTTTATTGTGAGCCAGTTTCTATCAAACTACCGCGATTTTCTTAAACAAGCTACCAAGAGCGATAAGTATCATGGTTTTGACGTGAGAGCCCTTGTCAGAGTGGAGCCCATGTTGAGCTTCCTCTTTCATGATTGGTGGCGAGTAGAGTTTAACGGCTTGGAAAAACTGCCAAAAGAGGGAGCTGCACTCATTGTTGGCAATTCAGGAAGCTTTTTACCTTGGCCAGCAACAATGTTGCTTTATGCTCTCATGTCCTCCCGGGTCAATCCTAGACGGTTGCACATCGTAGCTGATATGGATTGGATCAAGGACGAGAGGTTGTTCGCTTCTTTCTTGGAACTGGGATTTGTACCTTTTTCGTCAGCTAATATGAAACGGCTTTTCGCAAAGGGCGAACTTGTTGCCATCTTCCCCGAAGGAGCTGCCGGTCTAGCGCGGCCATTCTCTGCTCGTGAACGGTTGATTGAGTTTGACTGGGTCAAACTTTTGCCAGCAGTTGAAGAAGGAGTACCAATTTTCCCAATCGCCACTCTTGGCTGCGATGAAGCAATCCCAGTGCTAACTAACCTTGATGCAATTGCGAAGATGCTCAGTCTCCCTTCTTTCCCGATTACTCCCTTCTTCCCCTGGTTGCCATTCCCGTTCAATCTAGCCTCACTTCCAACTAAGTGGAATATGAGTATTCTCAAGCCGCTTTCTTATGAGAAGGCTGAGGATAGAGATTTGATTGAAGAAACCTCCATGAAGCAGTCACAATTTGCTGAAGGTGAGATTCAAGCAGAATTGAATCGGTTGCTGCGTCAGAGATGGCGCGCTAAGTAAGGTTTTTAAAAGTTAGAACGATATTGGTCTAACTTGGATCCGAATAAGTCAGAGCGATATCGGTCTAACTTGGATCCGAATAAGTCAGCGCGATATCGGTCTAACTTGGATCCGAATAAGTCAGAACGATATCGGTCTAACTTGGATCCAAATAAGTCAGAGCGATATCGGTCTAACTTGGATCCAAATGAGTCAGAGCGATATCGGTCTAGCTTGGATCCAAATAAGTCAGAGCGATATCGGTCTAACTTGGATCCAAATAAGTCAGAGCGATATCGGTCTAGCTTGGATCCGAATAAGTCAGAGCGATATCGGTCTAGCTTCTTCAAGCAAAATTCTCAATTGAACTAAATCTCCAGTCGCGACGTTTATAAAAGTGGGCTTGGAGATTGTTGCTATGACAGACAAAGTAGTTGATTCGCCTTTGGACGAAGTTTGGACCGCCTTTCAGTTGCTGGTGAGGACAGATGCTGATGCCGCAGATTTGCTCTATCAATATCTTATTGAGTCAAATGAGATGATATGTGGCTGTTCGCCTTCCCTGACCACTCATAAGCGAGGATCGCGCTTT
>JAUPUU010000181.1 GCA_030917395.1 Cyanobacteriota bacterium erpe_2018_sw_21hr_WHONDRS-SW48-000092_B_bin.40 | reverse complement strand
GGGCCCAGAGGCACTTCTGGCTTTTCTACTGGGCTCTCTTCAGTAGCGCGATCGCCAGTGACACCGATACTGGTAGCGGCATTACTGGTAGCGGCATTACTTGTAACGGCACTAGCTGTAACGGCACCATTAGTGGTGCCCCTCTCGCTATCCCTAGAGCCTGTATGTCTATATCCGGAATCTCGGTAACCAGATTCTCGAGAGGCAGAATCTCGAGAGGCAGAATCTCGGTATCCAGATTCGCGATAACCAGATTCTTTAAGTGGGTTTTCCTTTATCGAGGGGAAGGCGCTTGTGATCGGTTCTCGAGCACCTAGAGTGGGAGCCAAAGCAGGCATGCGGGCAATTTTAGCCGCAGCAGGCGAAGTCTGAGCTATAGCAGGTGCTAGCGGTGCACTGACCGAATGATCGTCTTCTCGATGCTTGGTCTGCGGCTTGGCAGACTGTTTGGCTAGTTGCGCAGTGGCGGGCTTAGGAGACTGAGTGCTTTCTTCTTCGGCCAACTGCTCAGGCGAGGCACTGAAATAGTCTTTAGTTTTCGCCCGCAAGCGCGCAAACCAACCGCCCTTACCTTCCTTAGATGGTTCGTTAACAAGTTCTTTAGCAGCAGTTTCTTTAGCAGCAGTTTTTTTAGCTGCAAGTTCTTTAGCAGCACGTTCTTTAGGTGCAACCTCTCTAGCTGCAACTTCCCTAGCTGCTTCTTCGGCTTTAGTCGAAGCCAGAGGTGGCATGTGCGAAGCCGAAGCCAGGCGCAATGATGGAGCCTTACCAGGCGCTGTTGAATTCTTTTTGCCGGCAACAAGAGCACTGGCTGGGGCAGTTCGACTTGTTGAACCCGCGGCAGCGCTAGCTACAGTGCTCCCTGCGGCTTTCCATGACAGCTTCAAAAGACCTGGCGCGGCGCCAATTGCTACCTTCTTAAGTACTGCTGGGTCGCGAGCAACAAATGAAACTCTCAAAACACTAGGGCTTGCTTGAAACTGGGCGATACGAATCTCTTTAATACCGGTGAAGGAAGAATTACTTAGACCCTTCTCAGGTGAATTCAGTCTAATCACTTTGGCCGGTGCATTCCAACTCAAACCTTCAAAATCTGCAGTCAAAACAGTGTCGCCATTGCTACCAGGTAAATACCTGAACTGTGGCCTTCCTGCCACTACGGAGGATGCGATCCTAAGAATGACTTCGCCACCGGCAGTTGTCAGCGAACTCTCAGAAGCCTGGCTAACGGCAACACCCGGTCCACGGTCAGCGTAGCCCTGAGCCAATGCACTTATAGGATAGGCAAAGCCAGAAAGTACAACAGTCGACGCTAATAAAGCATGGGCTGAAGCAAGAAATGCATTTTGGAAAGGCCTAGGGCTCATTGATTCCTTGAATTCTCGGGCCTTAGCGGACCCTGGCCACAAATTTTCAAAAGTTGCAGCAGTAAAAGCCTTGGCGCAAGATCTCGCGAGATTTACCAGTTATAAAGAGATCCAGCAAAAATTCTAACACAGAGACTGAGATGACCTACTTACAGCCATATATATCCAATTGGCAACTAAGGTAATTGTTCAGTAAATTAAATAGTATTTGGGGTAGGGACTATGCCCTTCCTGCTACTCTAAGCAGTCGTGGAGAACGGGAATATTTCTGCCCCAGGCGATTATTGCCGACAAATCTATCGCATCTTCATCGATCGAGATGGGTGCGCGATTGCGAATGAACTTTCGTTTCGTAGCAAAACTCGGATTGGAATGGAAGGTCGTTGCTGGTAAGTCATTGCTGAATTTGCCAAATCTGACTGACATTCAAACAGCGTAACTAGGGAGTAAAAAATGGGTGATCTGCCTCTACAAGTTGCCGTCGGATGCGGCTTACTTGCAGTTCTTTATGGTGCTTGGGCTGGTAAAAGCGTGCTCGACATGAGCCCTGGAAATGAGCGTATGCAAGCAATTGCAGCCGCCATTCAGGAAGGCGCTGGAGCCTACATGAACAAACAGTACACCGCCATCGCAGGGGTTGGTGCGGTACTTTTCTTCGTGATTGGATTTGGTTTGGGTTGGCCATCGGCTGCAGGCTTCCTCGTTGGAGCAGTGCTGTCATCCATCTCAGGATTTGTCGGCATGTACGTATCGGTACGCGCCAACGTTCGCACTGCTGAAGCTGCTAGAAATGGCTTAGAAACAGCGCTAGCCGTCGCCTTCAAAGGTGGCTCGGTTACCGGCCTGCTCGTAGTTGGCCTAGGTCTACTCGGTGTCTCACTCTTTTATGGCGCAACTCACGACGTAAACGCTCTTGTAGGTCTAGGATTCGGAGCTTCTCTGATCTCAGTATTCGCCCGACTGGGTGGTGGTATCTACACCAAGGCCGCCGACGTTGGTGCTGACCTTGTGGGTAAAGTCGAAGCTGGAATTCCAGAAGACGACCCAAGAAACCCCGCCGTAATCGCTGATAACGTTGGCGACAACGTCGGTGACTGCGCTGGTATGGCGGCCGACTTGTTTGAGACCTATGCAGTAACAGCTGTAGCAACCATGCTGCTAGCCCATGAACTCTTCAAAGAACAAATCGCGGCCGGAACTGCTCCCTATGTAATCGAGTATCCACTAGTTTTGGGTGCCGTTTCGATCGTTACTTCGATTGTCGGTTGTATGTGCGTTAAGCTCGGTAAGAGCACAAATATCATGGGCGCCCTCTATAAAGGCTTGATCGTCGCTGGCGCTCTTGCTGGAGTAGCCTTCTACTTTGTCACAGACAAGATGATGCAAGGTCTGTCGATTGCTGGAGCTCCAATTCCTGCAATCAACTTCTTCTTCGCTTCTATGGTTGGTCTTGTGGTAACCGGTTTGCTGGTCTACATCACCGAATACTACACATCAACTTCTTACGGTCCAGTTCGCTATATCGCCAAAGCCTCTGAAACCGGTCACGCCACCAACATCATTGCCGGCTTGGCAGTATCGATGAAAGCTACAGCTTGGCCAGTGATTTCTATCGTTATCGGTATCCTCGTTGCCTTTGCTCTTGCCGGTGTATACGGCGTAGCACTAGCTGCGATGGCTATGCTTTCGATGGCTGGAATTATCGTTGCCATCGACTCCTATGGTCCAATCACCGATAACGCTGGTGGTATCGCTGAAATGGCAGAAATGCCTAAAGAAGTACGCGAAGTCACCGATCCACTAGACGCCGTGGGCAACACCACTAAAGCCGTCACCAAAGGCTATGCCATCGGCTCAGCCGGTTTAGCTGCCATTGTCTTGTTCAGCTCTTACACCCAAGAATTGAACATGAAGATTCTGGAAAAAGGTGGCACCGCCATCACCTTTGACCTGTCCAGCCCATATGTTCTTGCTGGATTGTTCATCGGCGGTTTGATTCCTTTCCTATTTGCCGCCCTTGCCATGGAAGCTGTTGGAGCTGCCGGCGGGATGGTGGTTGAAGAAGTTAGACGTCAATTCCGTGAAATTCCAGGCATCATGGAAGGAACAGCCAAACCAGACTACGCAAAATGCGTCAGTATCGTCACTGGTGCAGCAATCAAGAAAATGATTGTTCCTGCACTGCTTCCGGTGCTAACTCCAGTTGTTATTGCTCTGATTGGCGCCTTCTACTTGAATCACGCCCTTCCTGGACAATACGCAGCCGCCAAAATTCTGGGCGGCATCTTAGTTGGTTCCATCGTTACTGGCTTGTTTGTGGCTGTGTCCATGACTTCAGGTGGTGGCGCTTGGGACAACGCTAAGAAGTACATTGAAGAAGGCAACCACGGTGGTAAAGGTTCAGACGCTCACAAAGCTGCTGTAACTGGCGACACAGTCGGTGACCCTTACAAAGACACTGCTGGTCCTGCAATCAACCCGATGATCAAAATCTTGAACATCGTTGCTCTGCTGCTTGTGACCTTACTTGTTCAATAATGATTTGCATTTGCCAATCAGAATTAACTGGTAGCTAAATTGAAACGGCCGGTCACCCCCAAAGGTAATCGGCCGTTTTTCTATTTATAGAAGCAGAAGAGATCAAATAACCAAATATCGCCCATCGCAAGATTGAAGTGAGACTGACACAATGCAAATTCGACTTTATAGCCGCCAAGACGACAAAGAATTCCGCAATTTAATGCAAACAATCTGCCAGTCACAAGGTCTAGAATTTGATCTCGACGGCAAAGACAACGACCTCCGCAACGTTGAAGGTAGCTACTTCGGCAATGACGGCCTTTTTCTCGTAGCTGAAGACAACGGTGTCATCCAAGGGTTCTGTGGAGCTCGAATTGAGCCAGGCACAAAAGTAGACGCCTCAAAAAGCTCTGGACGCGACACCATGACCATAAAAAGACTGCACGTAAACCCAGAGATAGAAGAACGCCAAGCCTTAATCGACAAGCTTTTAAGCGTAGTAAAAAACCACGCCTACCAACTCGACTTCGAAACTATTCTAATGCCAAGTTGTCCGTGATTGCCGCTCAAGAATACATTGGACTATTCAGCCACTAACTACTGACACCATCAATGGTGACTCATAAACAATTAAATCTCTATCGGGTGACAACGATGAGTCAAGGGTAACTAGCATAAGTGAACCCACTCTCCAAGAATCTCTGTCAAAGTGACACCAGAATGCACCGAGATATAGTTGAAGATATTTGCGACTGACACCCTGCCTGACTGCCTTAATATTTTCAATAGCCTCCTCAATAAACCTCCGCAGCTGAGGAGAAAACTCAACTTTAGCTCCATCTTGCTTTGCTGCAGTAAGGCGTACAAAAAAATTTCCGGGTGCAGAAGCGATATGACCAAGAATCTCTAACATGGTTAGTGCTGCACCCACAGGCCCAGCCGGTTGATCAACTCTTTTGCATATGACATCAACTGAAACGGGCACTCCCGAAATTTCAGCAAGGATTTTTTTATCCAGATCACCGAGATCATCGAAGCTATCTTCAGAATGACTGTACTGCTCCGTAGCCTCGTCAGCACTATGATCGACGTCAGCCACTGAGACAGTCTCGGGTACAGAAGACGGATGCTCATAAGCACCAGTAATTCGACTACGCCTAATCATGATCTCGGCAAAATTAGGGCAACCTATCTTTTCAGAAACATCCTCCCAGGACTGGCCACGAAGTGATTCAATGAACAAACCTATCGTGTTAATAATCGCTAGCCCGGTCGATGTAGCGATGCCAAAGAGCTGATGAAGCTTTGTAGAAGTTACTACAGCCCCATGATCCATCAGCCAAACAGCCCCCAAGCGAGCCCTCACAGATCTAACACCTTCGTACAGAGTGCCAACGGTAAAATGAGTATACTTCCGACAAACTAAGCATTTTACTGTTCGCTCATACCTTTCTCTAATTGCTGCTACAAATTCATAACCACATCGGCAGGCAAGCTTTCCTTGCCGAACTTGGAGTTCTAGAATCAAATCTATGGCAGCCTCCTCATCAGGAACCCTAGAATTGAATTCAGGCAAGCAACTAGCTATTAGCTGCTCGTTTGCATCAACAATTAGTCTACGTTTCTGGGACATCATATTCACCTCGCTACTTCACTGCAATACGAAGGGGCGAAGAAAAAAGTTCAATTTTTAGTATTAAATCAGTAAAAGTTTGGGCGATTTCAAACTGAAATAGAAACTCATTCGATATCGGATAAGTTTCTATTTCAGAACAAAACGGAAATCACAGAACCGTCACCAAAGCCAATCGGAGAAAGACGATACCGAAATATTCTATGGTTCAATACCAACTCTAATTTGGGGCAGGTTCTTGCCTAAATTATTGAGTGTTTGATAGGTCAAGGCAGCTACATCAGCACGCGTTGCATTGACATTTGGCTTGATTTGGCTTGGATCGGGATAGCTTACTAGAATGTGAGCTTTAGCGGCCTTCGCCACAGATGGGGCGGCCCATGCAGGAACACTGGAGCCATCGCCGTACGAATTGAGAATTGTAGTATCGACAGCGCCTTGAGCAGGGAGCGCTTTAGCCAAAATTACAAGGGCTTGAGCCCTTGTAATTTTGTCCTCAGGCTTAAAGGTTCCATCTGGGAAGCCAGTTACCAAACCAGCTTGGCTAACCGATGCTATGGCTCTGTTTGCCCAATAGGTTGAAGGAACATCGGCAAAACTAGCAGGACCAGAGGCACTGGCTAGATTTAAAGCCTTAACAGCGATTGCTGCAAATTGAGCGCGAGTAATGCCGTCATCGGGCTTGAAAGAACCGTCGGGAAAACCGCCGATGATACCACGTTGAGTCAATTGTCCAACATACGACTCGGCCCAATGGCCCTTCGTGTCGAATGGTACGCTTGAAGATGATAGTGGGGGAGAGGCAGGTGCAGTCGCAATCAATCTCGTAACATCAGATTCGAGGGCATCAAGATCACGATTAACTTTCATCGATTCCCAGTCATTTAATCCGCCGTCTGAATTGCGGAAGGAACTAGCGACAGCATTTATGCGCGCAAATTCCTTTCGCATATCAGTGAGTTGACTAGATGTGAGGGTTCCTGATGACTCTGCCTGGTTGAGTTTATTGGTAATAGCGAGCTGTTTCACTTCAATATTTGGCAAAGGCGCGAGGGTCTTCTCAAGCCTTGCCGACACATCATCATACTCTCTGACAATTGCCATAACTTGTTGATCGGTGTACTGATTACTGCCACCGCCCATTGCCGATTCTAATCGACTGGCCCGAGCGAGATCCCGTCTGAAGTCGTCAGCTTGATCAGCATTCAAACGCCCAGAAGCTAAACCGTCGTCAATTTGTTTGGCCAACTTTTCCTTCCTAACGCTCAAATCTGGCAGCGCTGCTAAAGAATGCTGCAGACGACCACTGATCTGCTCCAAATCATTGGCAATGGAGAGTGTCTCACTGTCAGTAATTTGGCCATCGGCCCGGTAGAGTCTCTCTCTTGCTGCAACTCGCTCTAGCTCTGTGCGCAAATCTTGATAGACGCTTTCACTGATTCGCTGATTTGCTCGAGCTTGATCAAGCTTGGCCTGAACGCGAGCCTGACGCGAGGCTAGTGTATTTGTCGGAGCCTGAGCCATACTGCGGTCGATACGCTTACTCAACTTTTCTAGATCAGCAGCTAAGGTGAGGGTCTCGTCATCACTCAGGGCACCATCGGTTCTAAAGTTTGCCTCTACCGAAGCAATCCGGTCAAATTCTTGCTTAAGAACTGATAACTCCTGAGCATCAAGCTGCCCAGAGCGCTGACCAGCTGCAATTTTATCTGATAGCGATCTTTGCATCTCATCGATACCAGGCATCGCAGCATTATCACTGGTGGCAGTGAATCGCTCCAATTTACTATTGAGACGCTCTAAATCGAGAGCCAGGGAAAGTTGATCTTCAGTAGTGAGAAGGCGTCCTGAGGCTGTCATAAGCGCCTGGCGACTACCAATGCGAGCCAATTCTTGGCGATAGGCATCGGCATCAGCAGACGAGATTCGACCAGCAGATACCAGGTCACTAATGCGCGTAGAAAGCTCACGATTTCTATCGGCAAACTTGAAATCTTCGCCGGTTCTGGCCTTAAGTTGCGATTCAATCGCACTTGATAAGCGATCTAAATCAAGTGCTAGTTCAAGAGTTTGCGTACTGCTCAAAGGCTGGCCAGGGGGATTAACCGACTGGTAAGAACTTTCTTTGGCTGCAATATTAGCTAGCTGACTCCTAAAACTTTGCACCTCCTGCGGGGTTAGTCGACCACCTTGCAAGGCATCGTTAAGACGAATGGTAACATCGAGTTTCTTGCCACTTATGTCAGTGAGGCCAACACTAGACCGTTCGTGCAAGCTTTTCTCAATGTTGCCAGAGAGAACATCCAGTTCAAGAGTCAATCGAGCTTTTTGGAAGAAAGTAAATTTTCCACTGTTTCTATAACTATCTTCTGCGGTCTTAAGACGAATAAGTTCCTGCTTAAATGGTGCAGCCTCGCTAGCAGTTAGACGCCCTGAAGCGAGCGCGTCTGCAAGCTTTTTATCCAAGTCGGTGCGTCTTTTCTCAACATCTAACGGAGATGGAATTTGATTACCGCCACCACCAAACTGAGCTTGTGCTGCCGGCAAATTGACAACACCGCCGGTTAGTGAACTGAGCACAGTTACAAGAGCTAAAGAACTAGCCAAAGACCCGATAGAACGCATTAAATCCCCTTTGCAATTACAAAATGCCGACACCGCTTTAGCGTGAAGACCCTTTTATAGCGCAAAAAGTTCCATAAAGCCTTTCTACTGACATGGCAGAAGCTCAGCTTGGCAATTGCATGCAATTAGACGAAAAAAAGTGCCTCTATCCAAGAAGACGAGATATCAGGCCAAAGTATGACTCTAAGTCGTCTCTCGATAGGCCCAAACGCGGCCCTGCGTTATCTTCCTGTACCATGTCGGCAATTGCCTCCTGGTTATTGAGAAGGAAAGCAATAAATGATTTCTCTTTTGCACTTGTCGAAGGATCAAGCTTTGCAGCAAGAAGCTCGGTTGATTCAATGAAGCCATTGCCATCTTTATCTAACCGATCAAACGCTTCGTAAGCATAGTCTCGGATGGCCACAATGTCGTGCATTTCCTCACTGTCATCGTCCTGCTCCATCCAGCTACGGTCGTGCTCATTGCTCGTTTCGTTAACCATAAATCTCCCACATTCGCCTCTTGCGTGCTGTCAAAACCGAATCTAACCCAATTAGGCCTCCAACAAGATTTAAACTCCAACAAGTCTTAAATTTCAACAAGTTCTAAATTCCAACAAGTTCTAAATTCCACGGCGACAGTCTGCCAAAACTGTTTAATAAGCAACAGATCAGGGCATGTCTGGCAGCAGAGGTGAGTCTTATGTTACAGAGCAGTCCTAGTCCAGAGTTATTTGGCGCTGATCTTCAAACAAATGCTGAAGATTCAGCAAGCAACGAAGCTATTAACAAAGTATGGCTCGCTGTTGTGGCTGGTCTACTGATTGCCACATCAAATACCTGGCTCTTTCATCCACAACTCAAGCAGTCCACCTACAGCGCGCCTTGGGTCTATCCTGGGCATGAGCCCGGACCGCAAACCCATTCAATTTAAGGCTCTACAAACTGATCAGATCTTTATCAAGCTAAAGATAGAGCGAAACAGTAGATAAGCAAAGGTTGCTGAACATGGAATTGTAAGCAGCCAAGCCCAAGCCATTTCGCGCGCAACTAGCCAATGAACACCTTTACGTCTATTTGCATAGCCGACCCCCATAACGGTCGAAGCTATCACCTGCGAGGCCGAGACGGGTCCACCCGTAACTGAGCCAACGAAAACGACTACAGCAGAGGCGAACTCTGTGACGAAGCCGTGTACTGGTCGCTGTTTGAATATACCAAAGCCAACACGCTTGAGAATACCAGGAGCCATACATATCACTCCCAATGCCATGAATAGCCCAACCGCTACTCTCACCCAAAAGGGAATAGAATCGCTTGAAGTCAAAGGGTTTTGCCGCCCAAACAAGCCCGCCGCACTCATGGCCATTACAACAACGCCCATAACCTTTTGAGTATCATTCGCCCCATGACCAAAAGCGAGCACGGGCAAAACAAACCACTGACAAGACTTGAGAGTATTGTTCACTTTGTTAGTTGCCCTTGCTAGCAAAAACTGAAGCAAATGCAACGTAAAGTAGCCCGCGACAAAACCAATCAACGGCGATAGAAACAGTGTAGCAATAACTTTGCAAACTCCAGTTGGATGAATAAGAGCATTAAAGCTTCCCCAGACAATGTATTCAAAGCTCCCAGTCGAAGCGAAAATTGCACCAATCAAGCCACCAACAAGAGCATGAGTAGAGCTGGAGGGCACCTTGAGCAAGCGAGTGAGAAAATTCCACAAGACGGCAGCCAACAATGCACAAGCGAGTACACAGAGAAAAGGCTCCGTGCGAGGATAGTTAGTAATTCCAGAAATGGCTGAAGCGACTTGCGAACCGCCAAATAGAGCTCCCAAAAACTCAAAAATTGCTGTCAAAAAAACGCCCTGCCACAGGCCAATAGAGCGTGAGGCAATAGGACTGGCGGCCACCGAGCTACCATCCTGAAAGCCGTTTGTGAAAGCAAACAAACAACCTAGAAGTAGCACCATAACAAAGTAGATATTTATTGTCATTGACTCGGTATCTTGGCTTTAATTAGCTGATTTTGACTATGACGTGATGCAATTTTTCCGCCACCATATCTATCCGAGAAGCGGTTTGCACCATTGTTCTATAAACTTCAAGAGTCCTCAAAATCGTTTTGAAATCGTTCAATTCGAACAGTTCTCGCATAGCCTGACGATAGACTTTTTCGAAGCGATTCTCTGACTTACGGGCGAGGTTGGCTTGGGCTGCGGCCTCAGTCAAATTAGTATTGAGATTTCGGAAAGAATTATAGAGACAGCGACTGCCCTCAACTAAATTGCGGGCCATCTCCGACAAACTTGCATCACGCGGACAGTAATTGAGAGCCTCCACTTCGCGGGCGCTATTCTTGGCGCTGTTAAGCACTTCATCAAGCCGAACTGAGAGATCGTAGATATCTTCGCGATCAAAAGGAGTGACAAAGGACTCTGCCAACTTTCGCTGCAATGATGCCTTAATCTCATCACCTTGATGCTCTAAATCGCGCACTACCTGACAGCGCTCGGCAGCACCTGTGCTGAGCCAAGCTTCAAGCCCTTCCACTCCCCTGAGGGTAGTGTCTGCTTGAGCCACGAGTAGGGCATAAAAATCGATTCGAGGAGAAAAGAAACGTGTCAGGCCAGGCAGTATTACACGCTTCCATACCGGCTTCTTAGCAAACGCTTCCATTTAAGTTCTCGCCTTGAGCCAATGCTTGTTTGACCTCAAAGAGGAAGTCATCGGCATCGATTCTGCTTTCCTTCCCATCTACCAACTTAAGCCGGGCAATTATCTCATCGTTGCCAGTGAATTGCCAGCGCCCTCGACCATTTTCCATGGTCGTCAGGCTCTTAGCTAAATCGGCCAAATCTAAGCGTTTAGCTAGTGGTCTGGAAACGAAATCAACCCACGTTTCATACCGGTAGTAGAGTTCATAGTGTCTGCCGCGCATAACAAGCACGCGCATGCGCTGGCTTCGATTATGCAAAGCCATAGGATGAAGCACCGATGAAATCCAGCTAGGACAGTGCTCTCTGGTTATATATGGAAATCTATCGTCATGCACTCTCACGACCAATAAATCAAGCTCGGGGAATTCTTCTAGGGTTAGCAGTCCGGAAGCAATAGCATTCTCGGTGGTATCGAGAAATTGATCTTCTTCCTGCCAATAACGCCTGAGATTGTCAATTTTTTGAATGATATTGGGTAAACGAACCAACAGTTCCTCATACAAAATGGCTGTAACTTCAGGATAGGGTCGAGCAAAAACACTTTGATTTAGCGGTGACAGCTCAGGATTAGACCAGGCAGACAAAACGAAGCAAACTTTCGCTGATTCGCGGTCAGTGAATGTGCCGAAATCACCAGCTCTAGCAATATCCACCAAGGTAGATTGCTCTTCCAAGGCTTTCTGCGGATTTAGCAAACAGTAAAGCGAGACCAAACCATCCTCATCAAAATGGTTGTTTGATACCACATCGCAATTGGCTGGCAAAGCCGAACCAGGATTACTTAGGTAGCGATAAACAATCTCGGCTGAGAGATCAGCCTTAAACTCTACCGGGGTATCACTGCAGGGCCAATGCGAAAGGGTCAGCACTGTTGAATCAGTTGCCTTACCATCAACGATTACATTGGGTAGGTTCGCCAATCTGTGATAGGGAACATATCGCACGCGCTAAGACACCATGATTCCAAAATTCCGTCAGCCCTTTACCAGCTTAGCAAAAAGAGCTGACCCCGGGACCGGATAGTCAACCCAGCCAGATAAGTTTTAGAAACGGATCAAAATAACAAGAATGACCTTAGAAAAATCAACTAAGCCGGGTTCGTCCAAACAAATTTTCAAGCCAATCACGCAAGGCCCTTGCCCAATCAGACGAGCGAAAAGCTTGACGCTCCTCCATGCGAATATAGGCTTTATCAATCGCCATATTGTATGGAGACAAAGCATGAGCCATTTCGTAGGCCCTCAAGGCTTCCTTGTAATTTCTTCCATAGTTCTCTTGCAACTGGCCATATAAATATAAACCCTCGACCGACTTGGGCTCTCTCTCTAAGAGCTTATCCACTTCGGCCTTAGCCAATTTGACTTTGCCTTGCTTATAAAACATGGTGGCGAGATAGTAGTGAAATGCAGGGCTGACCTGAATTTTGTTCGTTTTCAACTGTTCATAAAATTGAGCCAGATTCTGTTCGATATTGCTAGTTGTTAGTTGCCCTACAATTTCGCTGAGCACCTCAGATGAGACTAGCGGACCGCTGATCGCCTGGGCTTCTTTGCCAAGAAAATATAATCCCGGTTGGAGAGCATCACGATAGCGGCCATCCCAAAACAGACAGCGCAAGTAGTATTCCGCCGAGCGACCGAAGGTTGGCGACTGTTTAAACAGTTTCCCTAAAGGTTCAGTAGCCTCAGTAAATCGCCCCATATTCATCAGCGCTATACCTTTTACCTGAAGGGAGAGGTAGTAGTCCGGATAAAGAGCGAGGTCCTCATTGACCAGGCGCAGAGCGAGTTCAGGGTCAGAGACTGTATATAAATCGGCCAATTCAACAGGCAAGTGCTTTACTCTGTATCCAGCCTTGTAGGCGCGACCAAGCACTGCCTGAGCCTCAGACCAGTGGCTGTGTTCTTTGAAGTTTTTGCCCATAAAAAACAATATTTCGGGCGAGTCAGGAAAGCGCTTGAGAGCCTTTTCGAGTAGTTGGGCAGCGGCAGCGGCATCCCCTCTAGAAAGAATATGATTCATGATCCCTGCAGTGGCTCGGGGATCTTTAGGTCCCAATTTATCGGCTAGTTCAAATTCCGCCATGGCCTGCTCAGGCAAGCCAACCTCATCAAGAACCAGTCCGTAGTATAGGTGTACCTTGTAATTGTTGGGATACTTAGTTGCTAAGGCCTCTAATTCATTTTGCGATGCCTCAGTGAGCTTGCGACTATCCAATTCAGCTTGAATACGCCGAAGCGATTTACCGACGACCTCCCCACCAGGCAATTGATCGTCTGGCAGTTCATCTCTTCGCACTGGAGAACTGTCAACTTTAGTCTCAGACAAAATGGTATCTTCAGTTGCGGCTTGAGTTTGAGCCACCCCAGAAAATAGCAAAATCAGGACCATAGCTACTGACAGCGCTGGAGGAGTGATGTCACTGGCGACGGCAAAACGATTATGTCTTATCACAAGGTAGTCCTTTCAATTTAGTGTTTAAGCTCTCAATCTTTAGCTGATATTTCAAGTTTTCACTTCAGACTTCAGGCTGCAAACTTTCAGTCATATTCTACCTCACGCACCGAGCAGATTAATTCTCGCTAAGGGGAAATAACACATCTAAGTAAAGGGATTTAAAGAGACAGCGGAAAGGGAATAAGTCTAATAGGAAATGTGTGGCACTTAGCTGTAATCGGCAGCTACTTTTTAATAAACCAGATTATCCAAATTCGACTAAATCGAGGAATCCAGAGTTATTTGCATCTTCCCGGGGGGGAATCGCGGTTATGAAGGCAAAAAGGAAGAGCACCGGCGGCCAGATCGCTGAATTAGCCCCAGCGCTGCTAATTCTTTTCATTGTTATCCTATTTCCGATGGTCGACATTATGTATCTCGGAATTGGTTATTGTGCCGGTTGGTATCTCAATCAGATGACAGTCAGAGCCTGCTCTACAGTAAAAACATCTGAGTACCCTGCCGCAGAGGCGAACATGAAAACCGCATGGGAAAGCAGTGGATTGGCTCTGTTCACTCGTGCCGGAGTGGTGCAAAACAAAGCAAGCACTGTAAACTATGGCACTTCAATAGACCGCGAAACAGGCAAACCTATGCAAATGGTTCAAGTCGATACTCAAGTAGCTATAACTCCTTTCTTGTCACTTGGCGGCGTACCGTTCATGGCTGCTATGAATATTGATGGTCTAACCAGGCCAATAATATTTAGATATGTAGATAAACGACCACTCGAAGAAACCAATGAAAATTAAGGTGCCATCTAGCCTGCAATCGGAGAAAAGTTTTTGAAAGCAAGCAGTATAACTAAAAGAACCAAACACGGCAGCAGCCTGATTGAAACTGTTGTTGGTAGCATTTTCATTGTCATAATTGCGTTGTTTCTTGTTGACGTTGCAGCAATCGTAATTTGTCAAACACAAAACGATGCTCTGGCAAAACACTGTGCCAGAGCTGCATCTAATTTCCCCAACAAGACAGTGGCTGACCAAGCATTACAGAAGTCAGCGGTAGATGATGTAATTAATCAGTTTAAGGCCAGCAATGGTGGTTCAAAAATTTGCGTATACCTCGATAATATCGTCCAAAGTCCGTTGAACTCAGCGCAGGTCCTAGTGGTTACGAGAGTAGAATGCAACTTCCCAGTTCCCATTCCACTAGTCGGTACTTCCTACATCACGATGAAATCAGAAGCTACCGAACCGGTGGTAGCTGATGTGATTCCACCAATTTAACTGGGCGTTTTTTGTAAAGACGTATACTTGGGAATCAAAACTACCGGTACATTTTGGATTGATTCATCTACGGGATCCTTGACAGTCACTGTCGTTTTGGGATCAGCCGTAACTGTAATTTGAGTGAGCTTTTTAACATCAGTCTGAGCCGGATCGTAAATTACAACGCCCCCATAGGGCTTACGCAGTGCCAACTCACAACGACTAACGCCTTTAGTCAGGCGTAAAGCCTTGCGAATGTTGACAATACAGCGGCCGCAACTAACTCCTTCTAAACGAAAGTCGAAGCGATGAACCTGCGCTTTGACATCAGACTTAGTAATTTTGCTTGTTGCCTTGTCTTGATTGCGAGGTGCTAATGCCGGTGCGGCCTCTAATCTAGTGCCCAGCGACAAATTAAAAAAAGCAGATGCAAGAAGTGCCGAGACGAAAAATTTTCGCAAGATTGTCATTGTCACTCCCTCCCAAATAAAAATTTCAGACTAAGTCAAAATGCGAGATACTACACTTTATATCAGATCACTGCAGCATGCCATCAGGTCACAAAAGGTTTCTTTTGCCGTCAGAAAAAACAATCAATTCACTCATAGGCTGGTTGCTCTATCCTTTCGGCGATCTTATCGGACAATTATTGCTTGGCAAATTTGAACCAAGCCGAATATTGACCATGACCCTCGTTGGTGGGCTGCTCTACCGCTTTGAAATACCAGCCTGGTTCAAAATGCTTGACAGTATTAGCATCAATGGCAAACAGCTTAACTGGATTGGTCGCACCATAGGCGCCATGCTCTACTTCAATCCACTCTGGATTGGCCGCCATGTGTTTTTCATTTATCTTGCCACTCATCAGTTTCAAGTGGGTAATGACATGCACAGTATATTATCGGTAATTTCAGACTGCCTTCTCGTAGGCTTCAAGTCATTCTTGGCAAACTTGCCAATTTCGATTATTGGCAACTTGATCATTCAAACCAAGCTACCAATAAAGTATCGGTTTGCTGGATCAGCCACTCTCAGCGCAATATTCGCGATCAGCTATGCTATCGAATATCTACTTTTTCGTTGACTGGAGTAGAGCTCGACCAATGCTCTCAACATAATCTGGGCGCAAGACACCGACTTCAGTAATTATGCCGCTAATTAGCTGGGCCGGGGTAACATCAAAACCAGGATTAAAGGCTTGGGCCCCTGGCACAGTAGTTGGCGCACCATAGATGGTGAGAACTTCACCTTGATCGCGCTCCTCTATAGGAATGGTTTCTCCATCTGCGAGACTGCTATCAAAGGTAGAGAGCGGAGCAGCGATATAAAAAGGAATTTTGTGATAGTGGGCCAGAACCGCTAAATTGTAAGTACCGATTTTATTGGCGCTGTCTCCATTTAAGGCAATTCTATCGGCGCCAGTAATGACCATATCAATTTGGCCCTTACTCATCAAATGCCCCGACATTGAATCGCAAATTAAAGTAGATGGAACCTGGTCTTGAGCAAGTTCCCACATGGTCAACTTGGCTCCCTGATTACGCGGTCTGGTTTCATCAACGTACACTGAAATATTCTTGCCGTTAAAATGAGCTGCTCTTATGACACCAAGTGCAGTTCCATAGCCGCAGGCAGCAAGGCCACCGGCATTGCAGTGAGTTATTAAGCGTGCTCCGTTTGGCACCAGTTCAGAACCATACTGACTAATTGCCAGATTGGCACTAAGATGCTCACTGAGTATAGCTTCTGCAGCAAGATACGCCTGGCTGGCCGTCTCAGCGAAAGAAAGACCGCTACCCAAAGCAGCCTCAACAACCTTTGCCATGCGCCTTGTTGCCCAAACCAAGTTGACAGCAGTTGGCCTGGTTTGATTGAGTTCTTCTACAGCCAGAGAGAATTCATTTAAAAACGCCTGTGCACGAGGCAGCTGAACTTGCTCTTCGTGCTTTGCAGCAGAAGCCAGACGACGAGCCTCGAAAGCCAGACCAAAAGCAGCTGCTACACCGATAGAAGGGGCCCCGCGAACCACCATATCTTTAATAGCAAAAACCATTTGATCGCGGCTAGTAGCATCAAAGTAGCAAAGCTCTGCTGGCAATTTGCGCTGATCGACTAAGAGCAGTCGCTCGCCTTCCACTTTTATTGGCAAGACACCTGGCAGAAAAGACATAGTGAGTGAAGCAGACATATAATAGACCTAACTGACTGATACCTAAATTATAGAGACATGGCAGACCTATTGCGAAAGCAGTTAAATTTAGAAGCGCTCATCCACAACAAAGCAATGTGTGGAATTTCTGTTGCCCTTTTGCTAGCTCTAGTTGTGGCCGTAGCTCTAGTTGGACCGGCAAGAACCCAGCAAGTCAGCTCTAATAGACTATCTCTAGGACCACAAGCTAAAGTTCAAAGCCCACTCAGCCTAGCTATTAATCCACCGAGCGAGTATGACTTTCACTCCCGCAGTGACATAGAAAGTTTGCGAAAATCATTTGCCAATCAACACACAGAACTGCTGCTTTATCAATACACACCAATGCCGGCAATCTTTTGCCAGATAGAAGATGGTAAGCCCTGGTGGGGCTTAGACGGGCAAGTATTCTATGACTCTGGTAGTCGAAGCATCGACGGCCTTTCTGAAGAGTCTCGCTTCATCAATAATCCCTTCATGCTCGTTTGCGCCAATATGATTCTCTCGGGCTACCAATACGAAGCCGGCAAATTTCCGACAAAAGAAGACCTAGCTCTCAGTGGCTTACCCCTCGAATGCACTCCTAGTCAGGCTGTCATCTACCCCCGTGAGTCGAGAGAAGAGATTACCTACAACGTCACGGCTTTCATGCAAGCCAGTGCAAAAATCGTAGATTTGCCAGAACGGCTTGGCAATGTGCCATTCGATGTGGTGGCATATAACGCTCGCGACTTTGGCTTTAATTATCTTGCCATCTCACCGCGCTATTCTCAAAATATCGCTAGAACCCATGATCGCCCAATTGAAATTGCACAGTACATCCATTGTGGCGGCTCCTGCGGCTACAACGGCGGCTGCAATAATATGAGCCCATACATTGAAGGTCTTCACCAACTTTCTTTGAAAACCCTTCCAGCTCAAGCCTGTGTCTATCTCTGGCGGGCCAGACCGACCTCAGTAGAGCAGCCACCCGACTTTTTAGTACAGCTCAACTTTATCTAGCTCTCTGATTGCTGTAATTTGAAAGATAAGAACAAAGGGCCCAAGCATTGCGCTAGAGCCCTTTATTGATTGCTTGTACTTTAATACAGCCCTATTTGCTAGGGTTGCGTTGCTTGAGAAATTCAGGAATGTCGAGAATATCACTAGCCATTTTCTTAAGCTCATTGCTCTGACTTTGCTGAGCTTGTTGTTGTTGCTGCTGTTGCACTTGCTGAGCTGGCCGAGCTTGTTGCTCAACACGCTGCTGTTGCTGATTAGCATTTGCTTGAGTTGGTCTCGCTTTTGGCTGAGACTGAACAAGCATATCGAAACCAGTAGCAATAACTGTAATCAACACTTCACCGTGGAGGCGATCATCGAGCACCGCACCAAAGATGATGTTGGCTTCGTCGGAAACAGCTGAATAAATAACGTTCGCTGCTTCTTGAACTTCATGCAGAGTCAAGTCAGGACCACCGGTGACATTGAATATGACACCAGAAGCTCCATCGATTGTAGTTTCTAGCAAGGGGCTATTAATAGCATTGCGAGCAGCTTCAACAGCTCTGCCCTCACCGGTCGCACGACCAACACCCATCAGTGCTGAGCCGGCAGTCTGCATAACAGCTTTGACGTCAGCAAAGTCAACGTTGATCAAACCAGGTACGGTAATGATGTCTGAGATACCTTGCACACCTTGCATCAAGACTTTATCGGCTTCGACAAAAGCTTCTTGCATAGATGCTCTATGGTCTACGACTTCAAGCAAGCGTTGGTTAGGGATGACAATCAAAGTATCAACCCGGGAACGAATTTCATTAATGCCATTTTCAGCTTGGTTGCTGCGACGCTTTCCTTCAAAAAGGAATGGTCGAGAAACAACACCAACTGTAAGAGCGCCCATTTCTTTGGCAACTTCAGCCACAATCGGAGCAGCACCAGTACCGGTACCACCACCCATGCCAGCTGCTATGAAAACCATATCGGCACCTTGAAGGGCCTGAGCAATTTCTTCGCGGCTCTCTTCAGCTGCTTTCTGACCGATGCTAGGATTGCCACCGGCACCTAGGCCGCGGGTGAGCTTAGAGCCTATCTGCAAACGATTTTTGGCCGCGGCCAAATCGAGAGCCTGAGCATCAGTGTTACAAGACCAGAATTCCACTCCATTCAAGCCTGCTGCAATCATTCGATTAACAGCATTGGAGCCGGCACCACCAACACCAACAACTTTAATGCTGGCCTTCATTTCGAAGCTTTTGGCAGCTTTCTCATCAATTTTAGCTCGCTCAAGCACAGCCTTTAGACCTCTTCAAACTAATACGACAAATTGGCTAATCAGAAAATACTTAGAACAGAAAATACATCAATCGAACAGAGTTTTTAAACTGTCAATACTTAAATCAAGCGACAGAGCCCTCCTAAACGAGGACCATCACCAACCTAATACGCCAGTTGAGACAGTTAGTAAGAGACAGCGATAAAGGGCCGGTTAAGGCGCCTATATTCGAAGCACGTTACTGCTATCTTAGCTTAACTTATGTTAGAGCCTATCTAGTGTATTTGCAAGTTGCTACACATCTACGTGTAGTTAACCTTTTCACATACCTAAACGGCACTAAGTTTAGCGCTAGGCTGGTTGTCAGCAGGCGAAGCCTTAGCCTTTACAACTACCCCAATAATCTTTTTCCGGGCAATAATGTCCAAAATAAAATTTTGAAAGAGCTGCACAAAAGCAACATTACTTAGCTTTAGAGGCCAGTTTTATTTTCTCTAGAGTAGTTGTATATGCTTTGTTGTCAGGATGGATATTGACAGCCGATTGAGCATAATCGATGGCTTCTTTGAATTTGTGGTTCGAAGCCATGATTGCCGCTAATAAGCGGTAAGCATCAGCATTCTTCTTGTCTAGCTCTACGCAGCGCTGCAGGTAAGGGAGGGCCTCACTGCCTTTATTGGAAGCGGCATAGGCTGAACCCATGTAGAAATGAGCATCAGCGCTGTCAGGAGCGAGAGTAAGAGCAATTTTTTCTTCAGCAATCTGTCCAGGGAAATCACCTTTCAAGCCCAGCGCAGCGCCATAATCGCGGTGAGCTGCGGCATCCTTGCTGTCTAACTTGATTGCTTGCTTGAATTCTTGCAGAGCTTGGTCGAGCTTCTTCTCGTTGCGAGATAGCAACTGAGCATATTTCAAATGATATTGAGCCTTTGTCGGGGCCAGGCGTACAGCTTCTTTGATACTGTCGCAGGCTTGCTGCACATCATTTTTACGGCCATAACAACGTGCCAATCCCATATAGACTTCAGGATCTTCACTATTAAGCTTGACTGCGGCTTTGAAAGATTCGATAGCCTTATCGGTTTCACCACCCATCAAATAGGCCTTGCCTAATTTGACATGATTAACAGGATTGCTCGGATTCTGCTCGGCAGCAGCCTGATATCTGAAAATCGCACTCTTAATATCTTCAGCGTCTTTGTCATCGCAGAAGCCAGGCAACGCCATGCCCACTAGACTGGCGCAGGCCAAACCAGTAGCTACAGCCTTAAGCGACAAATCAGATAGAACCCGCATTTTCATATACCTCACTTAAAATTCACAACTTCAGAAATTCAGGACTGTAACTAACTCTCTAATCTAGCTAATGTACTAGCCGATCTAAACTAGCAGTATTCGGCACACTTTTGATCAACAACTCACTCATGGCCGCTTTGCAATTATTATCGTTCGGCGCAATTTGCATGGCCTTGCGAATACATTCAATGGCCTTGCCCGGCTCTTTGAGGGCCTCGTAAATACGAGCCTTGGCCAAATACGCATAGTGATTGCGTGCATCAATTGATATCACCTTATCAATCATCAGCTTTGCTTCTGGATACTGCTGCTTGGCCTCATAGCACGAGGCTAAACCCAAGACAGCCATTGCCACCTGCGGATCTCTCTGATTTTTAGTCATCGCCTTTTCAAAATAGACAGAAGCCTGGTTGTAATCGCCTTTTAGCGATGACGCTAGACCAAGATTATAGAGAGAGACAAAATTATTAGGCTCAACCGCAAGTACTTTCTTAAACTCATCTATGGCTAAATCAACAAATCCAATTTGTTCTAAGCAGATGCCAAGATTGCCACGGGCAGTGACATTAGTTGGAGATGCCTCAACTATTTTCTTGAACTGACCACCGGCCTCGTCATAATTGCCACGCTTCATATAGATAGCGCCAATAGTTTCACGAGCCTCAAGCCCTTTTATTGGATTGTCACTAAGCAAAGTCAGGGCTTCCATCAAAGACATAATTGCTTGATCCTGGTTGCCAAGCCTATTCTGGATGCGTCCCAACTCAAGATGGGCCTCAGCAACGTCACGTCTTTTGGCAATCAAGCCTTCCAAGAGCCGCGTTGCCTGGGTCAACCCTGTCAAGGTGTCGGTCTTTTCTAGCTGATAAACTTGCTTCATCACCTGTTCGCTCTCAGTTTTCGGTGATTTGAAACTGGTTAGATTGTTCAAACCAGACAGGGGTGATGCCGCAACTGGGCAGTAAAGCGCTGGACAACACAGCGCCAGCCCCGAGGCAGCAAGAATGGTTGCCATACGGACAGCAAGAAGGCGCGCTGGTGCAGCTGCAAGGCTAGACTTTGAAACTGCCGTAGTGATTTTGTGGTGAGGCAATGGTGAACCGCTGGCGAGAAAGAAAACAACAAGTCATTATAGGAGAGGTCAAGGTGTTATCAGAGCGCTTAAAATAACTCCTATCTAAGCTTGAAATTTCGCAGGCAACTCAAAGGCATCAGGAAAGGCAAAAAACCAAAACATGGAATTTCATTGGGCGTCGCTATTTGCCTCACAGCATGCAACTTTTTGGAAAGTTATCATGCCCCCGTTTCTTTATTTTGCCCATGGCTACTTAGCTACATGGATGGCTGTAGCAGCTCTTTTCCGGCCCTATGAAGCCTGGTATATACCGTTCACAAAAATCCAATTACCACTGACTCCGGGCATTTTTCCTAAGCGACGAGCCAAACTAGCTCAAGCTGTTGCCGGAACCATAACTGAAACTTTACTCACACCAAAAGATATTAAGGTTCAAGTTGAGCTTCTACTGACAGAAGCCAACATCCACTTGGCCATCGGCTTGTTTGTCGACTCGGTACTGAAAGAGTTCAGAGACACCACCAAACTGCACAGACTAGCCTCAGATATAGCTGAACTAAGCCCCACCTTAATGGAGCACTTTGTTCGCTCGACAATAGAATCGTTGGAGCATGGTAAAGACAGTAAGGTCGCAGCCATAACTGAAAAAGTCTTCGATCAAGTAGTGCTGACAGCGCGCATCTCTCTTGACCAGGCCAATGAATTTGCCGCCCGTATTCTGGAAGCTTTTCTCACACCAGCAAAAGTTCGCTCATCGCTAATTACCTTACTTAGCCCACAGAATATTAGTTCGCTAGACGAATCTATCAATGCTCATGCCAGCACGCCTTATAAGATTCTGGCAAAAATCATTGGTGTTAAAAGAGTTTGCTATGAGTGTCGCAACTATTTAGAGAAAGAGCCAGAAGAGTCAGAAAAGCTAATTGCTGATTTAACCAAGCGCTTTGGTATCCGAGATCAACTGGCTATTCAAATTGCCAACTTCGATCTTAGTTCGATGCCTCTGCAGAGCATCGCCAAATTTAAGGCCAATATGGTCTCATTTGTTGAATCTTTCTTGGTTGAGCATAAAGCCGACATCTTGCTTTCGGTGAGAAAGGTCGAAGGCGAGGCCATGAGTGCGGTGCGTCAATCAATCGTCCGCTTCAACCCGGAGTCAATTCCTGAAGTCTGGCTAGAGAGAGCTAAGAACGATCTTTCACAATTCACCCATTCGTATCTCAAACGAGAGCTTGGCGAACTGCTAGAGAAGGCCATCCCGGCATTGGGTATGTATAACCTGATTGCTACCAAAATAGATTTATTTACCGCTCAGCAACTAGAAGCTCTCGTCAAGAGAATTTGCAGCCAAGAATTGAAAGTCCTAGAATTGTTCGGTGGCCTAATTGGTTTGATGCTCGGGTTCGTACAAATCGTTGTCAACGCCATCGCCCCTTAAATCGCAGGTAAGCTTTTAAGCAGATGCCTCACTATGCAAGATCTCCAGCACCAAGCCTGCGAACGCTTCCGCACACCGGTAAGCCACCGCTCTATCGCATTCAAATTCCAAATGATTTTAGAGATCTGCTCGTGGGCGCCACTCTTGGCGGTCGCTACTGGGTTCTAAGTGTAATCGGCCGCGGTGGCATGAGTGTAGTCTATAAGGCCAAAGTAAAAGACACCGGAAAGATAGTGGCAGTCAAAACTTTGCGCACAGCAGGCATGACTGACGACATGGTGGTCAAACGCTTTCAGCGAGAAGCGGAGCTACTCAGTAGGCTAAATCACCCCCGCATTGTCAATCTTCATGCCTATGGCTCAAGTGCCAAAGGGCAACCATATTTTGTTATGGATTATCTCGTAGGAGAAAACCTTACAGATTTGCTTGCTCGCGAAAATCATCTTGAGCCTGAACGATTTCAAGACGTATTTGTGCAAGTTTGCGCGGCAATTGAACACGCACACAGACAAGGTGCAATTCACCGGGACATCAAACCAGGCAACATCATGTTAACCAGGCAAGGCACCACCAACGACTATGTCAAAGTCGTGGATTTTGGTATCGCTAAAATGGCCGAAGAAGCGCAGCGCCTAACGCGAATGGGTGAAGTGTGGGGCTCGCCAATTTATATGAGTCCAGAGCAATGCATGGGCGCACCGGTCGATGCCAGATCTGATATTTATTCCTTAGGAATAGTCATGTATGAAAGCCTGACAGGCAAGGTGCCCTTTCTTGGCCGAAACTATGCTGACACAATGACTAAACAGATTTCAGATGATCCAGCACCATTCGGCCAGATTCGGCCAGATCTAAAAATTCCCGCCAGTCTCGAAAAAATTGTCATGTCCGCCATGGCAAAACAACCGGAGAATCGCTATCAGTCACTGGGGCTTATGCGCAAAGATCTAGAGGCAGCGCTCAGTGCCAAAGCAACAACCGAACTGCCACTGCCTACCGCAGTCAAAAGCAACAAAGCAAAAGTTTCGGCAACCGGCATGAAGAGACCTAGTGAGAATGTAGCGACTTCCGACAAGCTCCGCTCTCAATCGCAAAAAATTGAAGCAAAAGCAGAAACAAAAAAAACTGCCGAGCGCAAAATACCGTCAAAAAAAGACCTGGTAGAAGCGACCAAACAAAAGCGCAAGCGCAGTACCACACTGCATGGAATCCCCGAAAAACGCAGCCTCAGTCGAGGTAAGCAACTACTCATAGTGGCAATGACTTCGCTGCTATTTTCGCTAGCATTAATTGCCATCATTAGTAATGCTGAAGCCATCAGTCAATTTTTGGCGTTTACAGTCAAAGCCTTGGTCGGCGGTCCAGAAGACAATCAGTCTCCATTTTCAGAACCAACCAATGAAAGCCATGAACAGCCATCTGGAGAACAGAATGCGCTGCCCAGTTCGCAGCCAGAACAACAGGGAGCAACAAACTAAGCTTCTTAAGTCAGGTCCTTATCGTATTCGTCTTTCAATTTGGCGAGACCAGACTTGTACTCGCTTATCATCTCGGCCAACTTGATCATATGCTCAGCGCCTTTGAGATCGCGTCTAGCAAAGGCATCTGACCCTTTAGTCGAGATCAATTCAAGTTCTTTGTCAAAAGCAGTTATGACCCTGTCGATTTCACTCTTCAAAGAGTGCTCATTGGCTGCTACCACAGATGGTGCAGAGCTACCAAGCGAGGCTGAGATCGGCGCGAATTCAGGCATAGGCGCCGGTGAATCAATGACATGAGAAGAATAGGCTTCAGTCGGCGACGATTCAAGAGTGTTAGGTCCGCGCCACGGGCTAGCAGATGAAGAGACAGATAAGGAAGTATCACCAGACTGACTGAGTTCGGCAGCAGATTGAGTCAACTCTTGTTCTAGCTCAGCAATCGACTCAACTGTCTCTTCTTCAATGGCGGAAAGACTAGCAAGCTCAGAGCCAACCTGACCCATATTTTCACCAGCGGCTTCAGCATTAGCGGAAACAAAATCTTCGCTAAGCTCCTCTTCTGGGTCGTCAAAAGAGCTGTCTTCATCAGATAAAGACTGCTCTTGCAATACTTCGCTGTTGAAGTCAGTAGATTCTTCACCGCTATGCTCATCATCATTTAGCTCTTCTTCATCGAGATCTTCATCGAGCTCTTCATCGAGCTCTTCATCGAGATCTTCCGCGGACAATTCTTCTTCAACAGCTTCAGCATCGTCTTCTTCTTGCCCAGCAAACTCGGGTGCCGAGTCTAACTCATATTCCAATTTAGATTCTGAGGAAGCAACCTCCAAATCAGCCTCTGACTCGAAATCTTCATCAGCATCATCGAAACTATCTTGAGCGGAATCTTCGTTGCGATCATCGATATTCTCTTCAATGCTCTCTTCATCAACCAGGCTCTTAACTTCTAAAGCCTCGTTCTGCTCCTCTTCCGCTTGCTCGTCTTCGGACTGCTCAGCTTCTGTCTCTAGTTCAAGGTCGGACTCAGACTCTATCTTTGCTTCTAGTTCTGCCTCTAGTTCTTCTTCTAGTTCTGGGGCTTCCTCAGGCTCTTGCTCAGCTTCTAGCTCTTGCTCAGCTTCTAGCTCTGGCTCCGGCTCAGCCTCAGCCTTCGCCTCAAGTTCTGCTTCTTGCTGAGCTTCTTGTTCTGGCTCGGCCGCAATCTTCGCCTCTAGTCCAACTTCTAGCTCAGCTTCAGATTTCCCGCCATGTTCTTCCTCAGATTCGGGCTCAATCTTCGCCTCTACTTCAGCGGCTTGCTCAGCGTCTTGCTCAGCTTCTAGCTCTGACTCTTGCTCAGTTTCTTGTTCTGGCTCGGGCTCAATCTTCGCCTCTAGTTCAGCTTCTAGTTCAGCTTCTAGCTCTGACTCTTGCTCTGGCTCTTGCTCTGGCTCTTGCTCAGTTTCTTGCTCTGGCTCAGCCGCAATCTTCGACTCTGGACCAACTTCTAGCTCAGCTTCAGATTCCCCGCCATGTTCTTTCTCAGACTCTGGCTCAGACTCTGGCTCAGACTCTGGCTCAGACTCTGGCTCAGACTTCGCCTCTAGTTCAGCTTCTGGTTCCGGCTCTGGTTGAGACTTAGCTTCGGGCTCTTCAACAAGGGCAGCAATTTCAACGGCGGGCGGTGCCCCTAAGTGCTGACTAGGATTCGATGCTGGTTGTAAAATCGGTGCAGGCAATACCTGATTAGCTATTTCAGAAGCGAAGCGATCAGCACTGAATTGCCCAACTGAGGCTATCTCAACAGTCTTTGTCTCCTCAGCTTCTATATCCGTAACTGGCGGCTGCGGTTCAAAGAAAGTGGTTTGAGCCGGGTCTTCCTTACTCGGTAATGGCGCAGGCGGAGGAGCAAGCATGCCGCTCTGAATGCTACTAGCAGTGGGATTAAAATCAGCTTTATTACCACCAGGCATAGCTGCCGGAGCAGTAGCCCAAGGAGAAGCACTGCTGGTAGTGCCAGAGCTACCGGCCGAAGGAGCAAGCGGAGTATAAAACGGATTAGCCTCGCTATCTTCCTCTTCTAAAGGAGCAAAAGGAGCCGGTGGCGGCGAGATCGGTAATGCTTGAGGTACTGATTGAGGTATTGACTGAGGTAGTGCTTGATGAATTGGCGGCTGGGGCGCAGGCGGAACTTTAGGTTGCTCCGGTGCTGGGGTGGCAAACTTCGAAGCTGATACTGCGGAGAACGGGCGAGCAAACGGACTAGAAGAGCTAGAAGAATTGGCAGCGCCAGAACTACCAGAAGTTCCAGAAGTACCAAAAGTTCCAGAACTGCCCGAATTGCCAGAATTACCAGAGGTACTGAAATTGCTAGAAGTACTCGCATTACTAGATGGAAGAGATGTATTCGATGCAGATGAAGTGGATGAAGTAGAAGAAGAAGTCGACGACGAAGTGGTTGCCTTCGTAGTGCCGAAACTAGGCCTAAACGAACCAGAAGTAGGAGTGACCGAAGGCGGAGCCGGAGCTTGTTGACTAGGATTGGGCGGTAAATTCGGGCGCTCTGTTGGATTCACTCCCGGCGCTCCACTAGAGGGGAAGCCCAAGCTAGCAGGCATATCGGCAAAAAGATTGCTAGGGAAATTCACCGGCGGACGCGCACCACTGTCGCCTTGACCCGGTTGCGGAAACTGTTTTGGTGAATCTTTTTCTACAGGTACGAAATTCCAATCGTCACCTGTGGCAGGCGCATTGATATTGCTAGGGACGGGACGTTGCCCTGACAAAGACTGCGAATTTCCTCCGGCAAAAGAATCAGAGTTAAAAGTGGGAGTTCCAGGCAAGGGCGGAAACGGTGGTTTGCCTCCGGTAGGAGCACCGGCCGGCGGCAACCCTGATTTATTTACATCTACGCCACGCCAGCCGTCATCACGACTTTGTCCCGGGCCTCGACCTGGAGGAGCGGCAAACGGTGGTGTCATTGGCGCATTTAAGTTAGGCGGGTTTGTAATTGGCGGATTTGTAATTGGAGAATTTGGAGAGGGAGTATCAGTTGGAGCATTCTGAAACTGACGCATATGCTGAAGCGGCTGAGGACCAGCGGCACCTCGAACAGAGCGAATTACTGGCTTCCAATCGTCACTATTGCTCGGGGCATTAGTAGCCTGGTTCGGCGGAAACTGGCGGAAGCTGTTAAATGAATTGTTGCTAGCAGGTGCATTCCCTGGAGCACCAAAGCCTCCAGGAACAGGAAATTGATTAGCTTGATTGGCGGGATTGGAAGGATTAGCCCCTACATTAGAAGAAGAATCGCTAGAAAAATGTTGTCTGTAGCGCTCAGAATAATCAATATCGCCACCAAGGGCGCTCACCGTAGGCTCATGAAAGCTGTTTGCCGGTTTTGCTGTTTCAACCGGTAGTGGGCCAGTAGTAAGCTGACTTGAAATACTTGGACTACTAGGATTAAAGAGGTCAATTGGCCTAGTTGGTGGAATATCCTCCTGGGCAACTTGCACCAAACTATCCAGCACTGCTCTTGCTGCCTGCTGTATGTCCTCGCTCTTCAATTGCTTTTGTCCAGCGCTCCAATAGACAATGGCACCATCAAAAAATGGCATCATTTCAAGCATGGGCATAAAATTCGCCGGAGCAGAACTAAAGGTAAGAAGCTTATCTGCTGGAATTATGTGAGCAGTTATTGACTCAAAACTTCCCCGCACCACCAGAGTCCAATATCTAGTCGATATGCGACCACTAAAAACAGATATGTACTGTGAGCCTGAGTGCCAATTGCCAACATTCTCGCGATTGATACTGGGGCGAATCCAAGTCAGCTCTAGGTCAGACGCTGAGGCAACCTGATTAAAATCATAAGCAAGATTTTGAAACTGATCGAACATGCGGTCAACGATACCGATCATTGACTCATGCTGGGCGTTGGTGCGAGCTCTCTCGGCGGCCTCCATGGCAATGCGATTGGCTGGAGAAGGAATCGCCGTGTTTTGGGGTGTTGGTTTGTTGGCCCCCATCAAGCGAGCCTTCCAAACACCAGACAATTGATCATCTAGGCTGGCCGACTGCTCTGGGATCTTCAAAAACTCTGGCGCTGAGGCTCTAGCCTGCTCTTCTCGGGACACCTGCTCGGCAGAAGCCTGTTCTGCGGCACGGAAGATTTCAGCCTCCAAAAGCTCTTCTGGGCTCATACGTGGTTTAGCAACAGGCAGATCACCTGTTTCTTGCAGAGCCCTGGCAGCCTCTGCAGTCATTGCTTTGAGCTTTGTCCTCGTGGCGCGGGGTTTCGTACGGGGTTTTTCATCATCGCCGTCGTTAGACTTTGACGACCCCTTGCCACCCTTGCCCTTGGAATTTGGCCACATTTACTACAAGCCTCCACGGCGCCACATAAAGAACGCTCTACATTCATCTACCCCCGCTCAAAAGAGCCGAAACAGAACACACAGGCTGTTATAAGAGAAATTTGTAAATTAATGAGTCCGACTGTGAGCAAATTTCCAAATTGTTTCTTAGAACTGGGGGAAAGCGAAGCCCAATCGAGCTAAGATATGTTTGAAGTCAATATAAAGAAAGAGATGTTAAGCGAGACCAACCGCAACGGTTCTCACCTACATGACAATATCGTCGTACGTGGGGCCAGGCAACACAACCTTAAAAACATAGACGTGAAGATTCCGCGGGGCAAACTGGTGGTAATCACCGGTGTGAGCGGCTCAGGGAAGTCTTCGCTGGCATTTGATACTATTTTTGCCGAAGGGCAAAGACGTTATGTAGAATCCTTGTCAGCCTATGCCAGACAGTTTCTTGGCCAGTTAGACAAGCCTGATGTCGATGGTATCGATGGCCTCTCTCCGGCAATTTCAATTGACCAGAAATCAACCAGTCATAATCCGCGATCTACAGTTGGAACCGTTACCGAAATTTACGATTACCTGCGCTTGCTTTTCGCACGCACGGGTACACCTCATTGCCCCCAGTGTGATCGCCTGATTAATCCGCAGACGATTGATCAAATTGTTGATCAAGTCTTAGAGATGGCCGACGGCACAAGAATTCAGATTCTAGCGCCTCTTGTTTCCGGCAAAAAAGGCGAATATCAATCACTGTTTACCGAGCTGAGAAAAGAAGGTTTTGTCAGAGTCAGAGTAGACGGCGAAGTGCTCGAACTAGAAGACGAAATTAAACTAGATAAAAACAAAAAACACTCCATCGACTTGGTTGTAGACCGCCTGGTCATCAAAAAAGGCATTCAATCAAGGTTGGCAGATAGCCTTTCCCTAGCTCTCAAATGGGGTAAGTCAAACGTCTTAGTTGATACTGTTAGCGGTGCCAAAGCCGACTCTAAAGTAGATAACAAAGCAGATACGAAATCGAGCAGCAAAGGCGAAGCTAATTCTGAAAATAGCAGCGCCAAAGAGATGTTATTTTCCGAGAATTTTGCCTGCGGCGCCTGTGGTATTAGTTTTGCCGAAATTTCACCACGTATTTTTTCTTTCAATAGTCCCTACGGTGCCTGTGATTCCTGTCACGGTCTAGGTTGTAGCTTTGAAGTTGACCCTGCTCTAGTTGTGCCTGATGCTAAGAAGAGCTTAAAAGAAGGGGCAATATATCCCTGGTCAAAAACCAACAATCCATATTACGACCAGCTTTTAGCTTCGGTCGCTAAGCACTATAAATTTTCAGTTGATACGCCCTTCGACAAGCTGACAAAGGCCCAGCAAGGCATTGTGTTGTACGGCTCTGGAGTTGATCGCATCAAACTGGGCCATGATTCTTTTGATGGTCGCGAATTTTGGGAATACAAAAAACCTTTTGAAGGTGTAATCAACAATCTCAAACGCCGTCATGAAGAGTCAAACTCTGACAGAGTGCGTGGTGACATTGAAAACTACATGACGCAGATGACTTGCGCAGCCTGTAATGGTGCTCGTTTGAAGCCTGAGAGCCTATCTGTGAAAGTGGGATCTCTATCAATCGCTACCATCAGCAATCTCTCGGTAGAAAAGGCAATGGCTTTCTTTGCCAATCTGCCAGAAAAGTTATCGGCACGACATAAAACCATAGCCCATCAGGTTTTGATCGAAATCAATGCCCGCCTCACCTTCCTCAATGACGTCGGTCTTTCCTACCTTACCCTGGACAGACAAGCTGGCACTCTTTCTGGTGGAGAAGCGCAGCGTATCCGTTTGGCTACACAGATAGGCTCAGGCTTATCAGGCGTGCTCTACGTCTTAGACGAACCATCCATCGGTTTGCACCAGCGCGACAATTCGCGCCTTATTGAAACATTGAAACGTCTGCGCGACCTGGGCAATACACTATTAGTCGTAGAACATGATGAAGACACTATCAGAGAAGCAGATTGGCTGATTGATATCGGTCCTGGTGCTGGTGTTCACGGCGGAGAACTCGTGGCCGAAGGGCAATTGGCGCAAATCGTCAATTCACTAAGATCGTCTACTGGCGCCTATCTCAGCGGCCGAAAGAAAATTCAGGTACCGAAAAAACGGCGAGCCGGCAATGGCTTAAGCCTGACCATAGAAGGGGCAACACTAAACAACCTGCAAGATATCACCGTAGAAATTCCACTAGGAAAGCTTGTTGCGGTAACAGGTGTAAGCGGTTCGGGCAAATCGACCCTGGTGAATGACCTGCTTTATCAACACTTGCGCCATTACTTTGGTCGTACTGTGCCGGCCCCCAAAGGCGTCAGAGCAGTAAAAGGCGTTGAAGCCCTAGACAAAGTAATCGATATAGATCAGTCTCCTATCGGGCGCACGCCTCGTTCTAACCCAGCCACCTACACTGGTTTATTTGACATCGTGCGCGAAGTTTTCTCGATGACCACCGAAGCCAAGGCCAGGGGCTATCTTCCTGGTAGATTCTCGTTCAACGTCAAGGGTGGCCGCTGCGAAGCTTGCCACGGAGAAGGCATGAACGAGATTGAAATGAATTTCCTCCCTTCTGTATTTGTCACCTGTGACGTCTGCAAAGGTGCGCGCTACAACAGAGAAACCCTTGAAGTTAAATTCAAAGGAAAATCAATTGGCGAAGTGCTGGAGATGACAGTAGAAGACGGTCTGCAGTTTTTCGAGAATATTCCCAAAGCGCAGGCTAAGTTAGCCACACTGATGGAAGTTGGTCTTGATTATGTCAAGCTTGGTCAACCAGCCACCACTCTCTCGGGCGGCGAAGCCCAGCGCGTCAAATTAGCCGAGCAACTGAGTAAGCGCTCCACTGGTAAAACTATTTATATTTTAGACGAACCCACTACCGGCCTCTCTTTCCACGATGTCGACAAGCTCTTACATGTACTCAATCGCTTGGCTGATTCAGGCAACACGGTCTTGATCATTGAACCTAACCTTGATGTCATCAAACAGGCAGACTGGGTGGTAGATCTGGGGCCAGAGGGCGGCGACAGGGGGGGAACGGTTGTGGCCACCGGAACACCCGAAAAAATTGCCAGTCTTAAGCAATCTTATACAGGCGCATACCTGAAACATTATTTGGAACCAAAAGCTATGCAAAAAACCAATAGCTAAATAGGCGGTAATGCTAAATAATAGTCATGAGGCAAGCCCTCAAGGCCTTTACCTTGATGTATGATCGGCGACATAATGAACAGCGCTAAAAAAACTTCCGATAGTCTCGATAAAGACGAGGACAAATTGCCAGTGGGCGAAAGCCTAGGGCAAGATCCCGTTTTCGACAGTTTGCGCAAACGTGGCCATCGCATTACGGCTCAGCGCGAAACAATCCTTCAGATCTTCAGAGAACAACCTCACGGCGAACATTTATCGGCCGAAGAATTGCACGCCAAGCTGCTAGAGCGTGGCTCCAACGTCTCCTTAGCCACAGCCTATCGCACCTTAAAACTGCTTTCATCTCTTGGTCTCCTGCGAGAACTAGATTTTGCTGAAGGCCATAAACACTATGAATTGAAGCAAGACACATTGCCACACCAGCATATTATTTGCACCGGGTGTAACCTGACTTTAGAGTTCGAAGATCATTTTCTTGAAGAAGCCGGTCAGAAAATTGGTTCTCGCTACAACTTCGAAGTAATTGATGCCCAGTTCAAGATTTTCGGCTTATGTCCTAACTGCAAACTAAAGAGAAGATGAAATGACCCTTGCTGACGCCACTGAAGGTAAAACATTTACTATCAAAAATACCGATGGCGAAGACGTCACGGTTCAAGCCATGAGGTTTGGTATAGCTCAGGGCGCGGTAGTCAACATTGAAAAAAATATTCCGGGCGGACCGGTCATTGTCAGCCGCAACCAAATGGAATTGGCAGTAGGTCGGCAATTTGCTCAACAAATTGAAGTTGAAGCAAAATAATTCAGCGGTTAAGAGGCCCTAGAGCGCCATGGATATTCCTTTTAAGGTCGAAGTACTAGAGGCAAAAGAGAGCAAAGCGGGCTCTGATAGCGGCAATCGCCTAGTCTGTAGCAGTTGCTCATTTCCTCTCACACCAAACTCTGGCACAACCTCAAAAATTTGCTGTCCCCGTTGCAATACATGGATGGATATCGACCCAGCTTGCTTTGGCAGCTGTCTCAAGTGCCATAAAACCAAGCAAAGTGAGCCTTCATCATGTGTTGAGCCTTCATTAGCAAAATTGAAGGAAGAAAACGAGATTTCTTGTCAAGGAGCGGGAAGGAAAAGTCATGGACATTTTCTGAAAAAGTTTAGCTTTCTTGTGGAAAAGGCGCGTGATTACCTGATCGGGAAGGTTTTCCTGTAATATTGATAGGTAAGGGTCAAGCGTTCTTAGAGACATTCAGGTTAAATTGCCCTTCGGCCAACTCACATACACAAGAGTTAGCAAAAACATGATGCAAAAACCTGTCTGTTCGTTTCTGTGGAACTAGGGAATCACAATGGCAAAAATAAATCCCTGGAAGGTGACAGGGTACAAAGCAGGACAAAATGTGGTTTGCACAGTAAAGGGTGCAGACCAAGGTGGCTACGAAGTAGTAATCAAAAAAGACAATTTGCCCGGCTTTATCAAAACCACTGCCACTCTTAAAATCGGCGACGAAATTTTGGCCCAGTTCGTCTGCGTTCACAAAGATCGCGTCTTACTAACTCCCATTTTCCAAGGCAACCGCGGCGTACCTGGTGCTTCTGTAGCCGGTGGTGTCAACTGGCAAGAACATAGCCTCGAGAACCTAGACGAAGCCTACGAGCAAAAGTCTCACGAACAACGCACCTACCGCGGTCTTGACGATACTGCTGAAGCTCAAGCGCAGCAACAAGCAACCAAGGCTTATCAGACAGGTAACATCACCCAAACGGGAAGCAATCCTTACCAAACGGGAAGCAACGCGCCAATTTTACCGCAGCAGTCTGGGCAGTCATACGCCCCAGAGCAATATGCCAGCCCAGAGCAACAGTGGGAAGCGCCAAATCAGCACACACCGCAAAAACGCTTCCGACTGCGTCGCGCCATTGATTTACTTATGCCGCCTCCAGACCAAGAAAGCCTCGAAAGCTTGAAAACCTTCAAAATTTCAGACTACGATCTGGAATGGCTGATCACTGATGTCGAAGGCGGCATGCGCACAGGCTGCCTTAAAGCCACCTGCGAATCAAAAATGTCACGCGCCGCTATTCTTCTATATAGAGGCAGAGCAGTGGGTTGTATCTATGGATGCAAGTCAAATCCTGATGCTAAAGCAACAGAAGAGTCACTTTCACTGACCCTTACTGACCTAGAAGCACCAGATACTCTTGTGACCATGTACGATCTGCCCGACGAAGCAGCTCTCGCCATGTCGGCCCTATTCCTTGGACTGGCTTTAGAGCGCGAGGACAACCTCGATAGCCGCTCCTACTTCGACCATGTGATGAACTGGTTTGTCACCAGCGCCAGCACCGCTTGTGTTGTGATTACCTTGCCATCAAGCAAATCTACTTATCTGGTCTTTGTCGGAAAAGGTCAGTTTGGTGGTGCCTTCTTTGTTGAAGAGCAACAATTTACTAAAGATCGCAATGCCATCTACCAACTCTTCGAAGCCGATCAAGGCGCAGTGGTAGAAGTCAGCCTACTTAGCCCAGAAGCAATTGCTCCTGGAGTTCGCTTCGGTTATAGCTTGACCATGGCTAGACAAAAGAGACCTAGTTTCTAAATTAGCTTGTAGCAAATTTGGTTTGGCAAATTCTCTAAAAAAAAGCCCTTACCATCAGGTAAGGGCTTTTTCTATTGCTCGTTCTCACTAGCGACTAGCTAGCGATTATTCTTGCTCGTGTCTGAAATCGTCGCCACCATATTCGGTGGAAGAACGATCGCCTTCTTCATCGCCGGAGGGAGAATCAGAAACCGAAGCAGTACTAGCAATTGGAATACGCAACTGGCTAAAGTCACCACCATTAGAAGTAGATTCGTCCTCAGAACTGAACAAGGCTGGTTCATTTGAATTCAACCATGATCTGTTTGAATCAGTGGCTAAGTCAGATGATTCACTAGCAGAATCACTAGCAGCCTCGGCGGCAGTCTGCTGACGATCAGCTTCTTCTTGCTCGGCCTTAGTCTTCAGGCGATAGATTCCAGTTACCGGGTCAACCTCAGCAGCAATTGGTGTTTCTGGAATCTCTTCCACAACACTAGGAGCTGACTGTTCATGACCATTCGAAGCAGAATCATGTTGATGTTCAGCAGCGTGCTGTGCCGTATCACCAAAGCTCTCATATAGAGGTTCTGACGATTCAGCAATAGCTTCTACTTCTACAGCAACCTCAGCAGCTTCACCAACCTCAGCATTTTCATTCTCATCCAGTTCTACTGGCTCGAGAAAGTCATTGGTGATGATAGTTGCCTCAACTACCTTATCGATTTCAATGTGAGCACCTGAGTGCGAGTCCATTTCTTGGTAGACGCTTTCTACTGCAGAAACACTACGAGCGAGATCAGCAGCCATATCCTGTTCGTCGTCACCGAACTCATCATCGTCTTCGTCGGTAAGACTGGGACGCTTGACAGTCAAGGAACCGGTTTCGTGCTCATCATCGCCATTGCCAGCACCAGATTGACCTTCATGACCTTCATAGTCATCACCATCAAAATTGACGCGCTTACCAGGCACCTTGCCTGATGCTCTGGCATCAAGCAAATCTTCTGGCATTTGAGCGAGAATTTCTTCTGGCACATCATCAAATTCATGGCCCTGGTCGACACTTTCATCATGTGAATCATGACTATGTGAACGATCACTGTCATGGCTATGGCCGTTATCACGACTAGGCATGACGCGACCACTAACGGCGCTTGCAGCTTTAAGGGGCTGATTGCCACCTTTGCCACTACCACCGCGCGATTTGCCACGACGATTTTCTTCGTCGCGATTTCTAAAGGCGATGATACGACGATCTTCTGGAGGTCCAAGTTCTAATTGTGGAATCACACCCTGGCCGACACAGCTCTGGCACTTGATTGAGAACAACTCTCTCAAGCTTTGTCCTTGTCTGCGTCTAGTCAATTCAACCAGACCCAAATCTGACAATTGGCCGATTTGTGGCTTAGCACGGTCTTCTTCAAGAGCGCGTTGGAAAGCTTCCAAAACTTGCTGCTGGTCTTTGCGACTATCCATATCGATAAAGTCGACAATTACCATGCCGCCGATGTTGCGCAAGCGCAACTGTCTTGGAATTTCTTGAGCAGCTTCGAGGTTAGTGCGGCGAACAGTTTCAGCTTGCGTGCGCGAGCTGGTGAAACGGCCCGAGTTAACGTCGATTACTGTCAATGCTTCTGTTGGTTGAACGTTTAAGTGACCACCAGATGGCAACTCCGCCCGGTCAGAAAGAGCAGCTTCGATCTCGCGATCAATTCCCTTTGCCAATAGCAAAGGAACTTCATCAGTATGGAATGAAACCTTAGTCTGTTTGCTAGCCCAACCACTCAAGTACTCTTGAGCACGTCTTTGACCTTCAGGGCTATCAGCAATAATCTCACTCACTTCATGAGAGTAAGCATCGCGAATGACTCGGAAGAGCAGATCTTGATCTCTATAGATTAGAGTTGGACCAATCGAAGCTTCAGCTTCAGAAACGATTGTTTGCCAACGATCCCAGAGTTGTTCGAAGTCTTCAAACAATTCTTGATCGCCCTGGCCTTTGGCTTCAGTACGGATGATTAGACCGACGCCTGGAGGCTTCATCAAGTTAACCACAGACTTCAGTCTGGCTCTTTCTCTAGCTTCAGAGATACGGCGAGAAATTGAAACTCCCCGCTCTTCTGGCACCAGAACTAAAAAGCGACCAGGCAAGCTGATGGCTGTAGAAACCCGCGGGCCTTTATGACCAGTAGGCTCTTTAGTGATTTGAACTAATAGCTTTTGTTTAGGCACTAGTCTCTCTTTAAGAGGACCTTGTCCTGGCACATCGTTAGCGTGCAGGAAGCCCATTTTGTCTTTGCCTAGATTGACGAAAGCGGCGTCAATACCGGGGAGAATGTTCTCCACCGAGGCAGTGTAAATGTCACCGAGGAGCAGTTCGCCGCGATTGACGAAGAATTCGACCACTCGGTCGTTCTCCAGCAAGGCAGCAATATTATCTTGCTCCGAAATGACGATTGACTTTCTCATAATTTCCCTCTAAATGGAATTTAAATTGTGTGAGCGCACATTGGAAAAATTGATGCTCGGTTGAGTCAAAACCTCAAGCCGAGTAATACGCCAGTTGAGATTGAGCGTCGGACAAAGCAGTGCTAGCAAATCAGTTGGCTTGATATGGCCAACTCCATTGAGCCCAGTTCCGGATCCGGTGGCTATCTCAAATTCGAGCGTTGGTGCCTCATTCTTTAAATGTTCAGTTTTGATTTGATCATCGCTAGGAGAAACAAGTTTCAAGCTAAGAAGACCCGGCCTTATGTCTTTGCCCTGAGGATTCTTATTCTTGTTCTTGATCTTTTCTTTGCTAGATCTACTTGCTGTCGCGCTAGCTTCTTGCACCGGTGCATAAAGGTGCTCGCTATCGATCAGCTCTTTAATACCGATTTTCAGTGCCTCTACAAGTGCAGCAGTAGAAGCCTTCTTATCGGCGGCTGAACTTAAACTAGTGTCTAAGTTCAAAAGAGAGTCTTGAAGTACGTGTAATTCAGCCCGATATCGAGCTGCAGTGACCAGCGACGCTATTGAGGGTGTAGACTGAGCATCGCCGTTTATAGGCGGTAGCTTAGGCAACTCAACAGAGCCGACAATCTGTACTTCAGGAGGCAGTTGCTGGTTTAGTCGCTGCATAAATTGCTCGCATGTCATTTCTTCGGTTAGCTCGATATCGGCTAATTCACGAAGTCCTTCCTGGAACAGTGGCAGCGGACAAGCCAGCGAAAGTTTTGGCTGAGGGTTGAACCCTTGTGTATAGGCCATTTTTAGAGCAGCCCGTCGAGCGGCTCTAATGAGCAGATTTTGCATATCTAAGTGCCCGATGAATCTCAGGTCACCTGTTTTGGTGAAAGCAAATCTGATTTTATAGTTTTCGGCAACAGCGACAGGCTCAGCTTCTTTTGG
>JAUPUU010000004.1 GCA_030917395.1 Cyanobacteriota bacterium erpe_2018_sw_21hr_WHONDRS-SW48-000092_B_bin.40 | reverse complement strand
TGTTCTAGCTATGGCCTGGGACCAAATAAACTTTGAGCTTGAAACCTGGACAATACCAAAAACTAAAAATGGTGACTCGCACTCAGTGCCTCTTACCCCAAGTGCAATGGAAATACTGAAGCGCCGTTATCACGACGCAAAAAGACATGATATCTGGGTCTTCAACTCAGATCGCCGCTCTCGCAAGACAGGTGAATTTTCGCACATGGGAAATCCAAAGGAAGCATGGAAGAGATTACTCAAACGAGCGGAAATAACAGACCTTCGAATTCACGATCTCAGGCGCACCGCTGGCAGTTACATGGCCATTCAAGGCGTCAGCCCAACTATCATTGGTAAAGCCTTAGGTCATAAGTCTCAAGCAGCTACAGCAATGTATGCTCGCCTTACGCAAGATCCAGTTCGGCAAGCAATGATAAATGCCCAAGCTGCCTTGGCCACACCATCAAAAATCTTTCCAAGCGAAGGCAAGATAGAAGTACTGAAACATCAATGAAACAGCAGTAGCATCAACACCGATTGGCGATCGAGCAACAGTTCTCTGGCTATTGGTCGGGTTGCCGAGATTTGAATCATCTGCCGATTTCAATTACCTAAGCGCTGCGGGTATTTCGGCTGAACTTACTTGCTCAATTCCTTCATTTGCGCCATCAGGTTCTTGCAATCAGCCGTATATAAAGGTTCTACAAGTCTTTCTATAATCGCAAGACGTTTCGATGCTGAAAGCCAGTCGCATTGCTCAGAGACTACTGGATCAATTGTGCCGATCTGAAGCGCGCGATGCATTTCATTAAGGGCAAGCCGATATCGACCTCGGGAGATCTCTCTATCGGCCACGGCCACGACTTGTGCAAATGTCGTTAGGACTCTGCTGCGCTTTCCTTTGAGCCACTGCCTTTGCTCTGGTGATATTTCCTCTGTATTTGCCATAGTAACGGCGGTACTAAGAAAATAGAACTGTTGTTCATATGGAATTCTGGGTTGAAGTTTATCCATCCGGTTTGCAATTAATGACCAGCGAAGCTGCTTTGCTAGAGCAGCGTCCAAACTGCGAACGTTGTGCGCATTCGACAAGTGTTTGATTGCAGCCGACCAATGCTTCTGTTTGCTCTCTTTCTCTGACTGGCTAAGTTCCTCGTTGAATTCCCTGACCCCTAGCAAGCGCACTTTCTCCTGCCACAGCTTTATTTGCTCTGGCGTAACAGGTTGTCTCTCAGCCAACTTAATGAGCAAGGTGTAGCACATTCGGGCCTTACCAGTTGGACCATGCTTGGAATATGCGGCTGCAAGGTCTTCTACTGCCTGCTGTGAGATTTGGCCGTTATTCAAATCTCGCTGAAAGATATCCATCTGAGGCTTAACCTGAGCCGTGTCCAATTTCCCGGGCCATGGTTCGATCTCGTTAACTAGATTTCTAATCGCGCTCGGAGCGGGACGACCGAGCCAAAATCCGTGGTCTTCAGGTCTAATTTTAACGATGTCAGTCTTGCTGTTCTTGGGCATTGAGGTCGTGTTAATCACGGCGGGCTCACTCAGTGGCCCGGCTTCGCAACTTCTGTCTTCGACCGTTTTCGCGAACACTGAAAGACTTTCGGTTGGTGGCAGGCAGCTCAGGCTGATAGATGCGGCCACAGCGACCGAAAACTTCTTTACGGGGAGAGTTGTGGTCATTGCCAGAATTTTCGCGGCTCTATCCAAGCTTGGAGCCGTTGATGGGTAGAACTCGGTAGACGACCTAGCATCCAAAGTAATAGGGTTATCTATCGATGCTCCAACGGGAGCACGAAAAGCAACACAAATTTCTTCACCAGCGTCAACTTTTTCGAGCAACTGCTCAATTTGCAGTGGGGTGCAGTCGCTTATATTCTGTACATTGCTGGAGCATTGCGCACAGTTCCGAACAGACACATCTCCTGCCATCAATTCCCACTTCTGAGAGCAGGAATATGAAAGTATGAGAGGTGCGGTGCGTTCAGATTGATCGTGCATGATTTTAAACCCAGTCTGGTAAATTAGGTATCTAACCTTATACCCGATTGAGTCACAATGACAATGATTGAACTTGACTTCGAATTTACTGAAGAAGGCGATTATTCACAATTACCAGATAAGTACGTAATTGCTAGCTCTGAAGAAGCTGCTCATGGATTGATCCTGTACGGGCGCATTGTCTGCTACATCAATGATATTGGATTTGGTCCTGGAGAAGGAGCGATTTTAGGTTTTGCGACTGAGATGAAGTATACGGTAGATCGACTCTCTAAAACCAAGGCCGGTTGCGCAAGGTGGTCTGACTTTGACTCGACCTCTTATTTCACAATGAAAAGAGAGGACGAAATCGTTACTGTTTTCACTGATGACGGCAGCCAAACAAGTGTTTCGTGGCAGGAGTTTTATGAGGCGTTTACTAATTTTTACGAAATGGTAAAACAAAGAGTTTTCTTTGAACAATGCCCCGAATTGGCCAAGAATAAAGTTGTCTTTGAGTGGAATTTGAAACTTGGGCACTTAGGGAGTGACTTGCCAGCGAGAGATTGAGATCCGCGAAGTTTTGAATTTAGCTTACTCTCACCGCATCTGGTGACGCAGGGGTAAGAGGAACGAATTATGCTTATTAACGACATTCTAATAGATGGCGCTGACACTATGCCCCTTTACTTCAACCAACTAGAGCAAATGCCCAATTGCTTTCAGTGCCATGCATCCATGAAAAAACTTGGCCCATGAGTAGACCTTATAAATCTTGCCTCTGTTGGCGAATTGAAATTCGAAATAAGCAGCTGGTCATGCCGGTTTGGGGCTCTAAGTTTAACAGTTTTGGTGGACGGAATTTCGATAATCATACCGTTCTTTTCTGACCATTGGACCGTTTCTCTCGGGTTAGGAATCTCGACAAGCAGTTGCTGAAGCAAGTCTGCTAACGCCCGATCGCAAGCAACAGCATCTAAAACTCTTACATCAATTCCGCCTTCGTTACCTTTAGGCTGTAACCAAATCACTATGTTCGAAGATGGAAATTCGATGCCAGAAATAATCTTACGAACATGATTCACATAATCCACTTTCTTACTATTACTTGATTCTGCACTACCTGTCAAAAGTAGAACTAATAGTGGCAGTAAACAAATTGATTTGACGATTTTCCCATTCACTGGAATGACCTTGTCTAACACTAGCTGAAATTTCGCTAGTCACCTACCTTTTCTCACAGAGTAACAAACCGATGAGTAGCGCTCTTAGTCTACAATTGATCATTGTATCTCATCATCGGGCGCAAGTGCCTAATAGCTTACTGACAAATTAGCAGGAAGAGTGGCCAGAACTGATGCTGGCACTTTCTCTAGATGACTAACTCGACTACAAGAGCACGGTCAGTTCGACAGTATTAATACATGTCAAAAAAAACAACCGCCCCGTGAGCGCACAGCTTTGCTGGTGCGAACGGGGTGGCATAGCTTTGCCCAGTAACATCGACACTCTCTCCTTCAGGCAGGTTTAACCTTGAACTGTTCGCATAGAGAGAAATCGAATTTTTCGCGCAGATGCGCTCTCCTCAGGACTTGGCGCGCCACATGCGCGGCGATCCATCATCTCAAAATAGCCTGGAAATTGTTTCAAGATAAAGTCGTACAGGCTAGTACAGAAAGCTTCGCTGCTGGCCTGCATTTCAGCCAGCTCACAGATTGTTTCACAAGTATTAGCTGCACCAAACCTAAGTATCAGTATGTTCTCCGCAGTCATTGAAAATTGGACTGGATTTGATTGAAGAGTTGTATCAAGAACCAAGACATCCCCAACCTTAATGGTGTGGACAATTCTGTTTAGCTTGATAGCAAACTCCAGAAGAGGACCGTTCATGCCTTTCCATCCACAGGGCTCTGCGTCTAACTTATCCACTAGAAAAGTAATATTCC
>JAUPUU010000180.1 GCA_030917395.1 Cyanobacteriota bacterium erpe_2018_sw_21hr_WHONDRS-SW48-000092_B_bin.40 | reverse complement strand
ATAATTCCATCCTATAAGTTGTACCCATTCCTGTCAATTGTTACGGACTTCTCTAAATAAGCATTGCTCAGCTTCTCGCGCTAAAAAAGAAGGAGCCTGCATTGTGATACAGGCTCCTTCTTGGGTTTTTTTATGTCCGTTTTTGATTAGCCTGGGTTAATAAAGGCTTTTTCTATTAAGGGAATTTCATCTTGGCGGGCGATTTAGTTTCTTGTTGTCTTGTTCGTAATTTAACGATTTTCTGCTTCGGACAGTGGGGCAGAGGCATACTAATATAATCTGAAAATGTTAGCCATAGTCGGGAAGTCTCTCGAAAACACCATCTTCAGTCACAGACCAGCATCGTTGGAAAGAAATGGGGAAAGCTAGGTCCGACGTCAAACGGCTGAAGTTGTTGGAAAATGACAATGCTTTCTTCAAGTGCAGGCGGGCCAACATGTTAATGCAAAGCGAAGGGACGAAGGACTCTGATTCTAGAAGGTCTAAAGCTGAACGAGAAAACAGAAAGGGGTTGCCATCTTGTTCGACTCAGCATAATCATGCGAAAAGAATGCGAGTCGCCCAATCACACGATGACTTGTAGAGTTTCTCGCAGCCTTCCTCTGGCGACGGGTATTGCTGCATGATAATTGAGAATTTGCTCAATCGCTTCGAAAGATGGTCACAGTTTTTGTTAGCTAAGACGAGTGCTTATAGCCTGGCCGTATTTCGCATTCTTTTTGGACTGTTAATGTCCGCCTATATTCTTGTGTATTTGCTGACTGGGCGCTTGCAAGGCAAATATCTCGAACCAAAATTTCTCTTCCCCTTCTTTCCTTCTCAAGCCTTGCCAGATCATTTAGCTCTGTTTGCACTCTTTATATTAATGGCTGTGGCCGCATTGTTTGTTGGTCTAGGCTTGTTTTATCGTATCAGCGCCTTGTTTTTTTGCCTGTCTATTACTTATGTGTTTTTGCTTGACCGCTCTCAGTATCTTAATCATTCGTACTTGATCTGTTTGCTCAGCCTTCTTCTAACGGTTGTTGAGGCCGACTCTGTCTATAGCTTGGACAATTTACTTTGGCGTAAAAAAGAGCGGCTGATACCCCGATGGAATTTGCTGATCCTGCGCATTCAATTGTTTATTGTCTATTTGTATGGTGGCATCTGGAAGCTCAATCCTGACTGGCTCAGCGGTGAGCCGCAACGAACTTGGCTTTTACATAAGGCAGCGTATCCCTTGATTGGCCCAATTATTAGTCAAGAATGGTTTGTTTGGGTCGTGACTTTTGGCGGTATCTTGGTCGATTTTAGTTTGCCATTCCTACTTATCTTCCGGCCCACTTTTCCCTTTGGCGTTGCCGTGGCAATGTTTTTTCATATTACTAATTCTGTACTCTTTAAAATAGGTGTTTTCCCCTGGCTGATGCTAGCAACTATCTCGCTATTTCCGCCGGCCAATTGGCCAGTTACGGTGTCAAACAAATTGGCTGTCTGGCTAAACAAACCATCAATTGCTCTGCCATCAGCAACCATTTCTTCTGTGAAAATAGAGCTAAGCTTGCGCTCTGGGGCTGCTTTTTTATCGCTGCTTTTTTTTCATCTATACGTAATTGGGCAGCTTCTTTTTCCTCTAAGGCATTTTGCTTATCCAGGCAATGTTGACTGGACCGAGGAAGGCTATTACTTTTCATGGCGTATGATGCTGCATCATAAAGATGCCCGATTGGTAATTTACAGAACTGATCCTGAAACTGGAGAAGTATCAATTGTAAATCAGCAAGAATGGCTGACCAAAAGACAAATGAAAGTAATGAAAACGCAACCAGATATGGTTCATCAATTCTGCCGGTGGTTGGCAGATCTAGAGGAACGTAAAACTGGCAAGAGACCGCATATAAGAGTAAAGCTAATCGCTTCTCTTAATGGACATCCCTTTAGAGAGCTGATCGATCCTAATGTGGATCTCGGCTCGGAACCTTTTACTTTGAATCATAAGTCTTGGATTATTGATTGAGCCACTGACTACATCTTCCTGAATGTTGGATACCACCAGCCTGACTGCTCAGTAGTGATTTAGCCTTTCCTCTAAAAAGCAAGAGAGCCAGCATCGAATAGCCGGCTCTCTTTTGGTGTTTTAGTTAGCATCTCATTTGCTGATGTCAGGCTATTTCACCTTTTTAGTTGTCGTCATCATCATTATCGCTCTCGTCGTCGTCATTACCACTGTTACCAGTGACGCTTGGCACCGCAGGTATAGCAGTTGTTGTGTTACCGTACTTATGGCCGACATAGCCTATTTTGAAACCTAATAGTGAACCTAAGGTGCCGGTCTCTACTTGTCTGCGGAATCTAATATCCACTGCCATCCCGTTCTTCTTATATGTTGGACGAATGTAGTCAACACCTTTACCTTGTGTGTATTTGTTGTATTCGGTATCGGGGAAACCTGCTTGCTCTGCAAAGTCAGACTGGTCGGTTACGGCTGGTGGCAAACCAGTGCTCTTGGGTTTCTTCGCGGCGCCTAGACCGGCGCCACCAAGCTCGTGGTTCTGGCCAATCGCTACCTTGGTGAAGTCCATTGGTTCTCCTGCATGCCTTCCACCTTGATTCGAGCCTGGTTGGCTGACTTGGTCGCGTATGTAAAGGTCCCAAGTATCTAACAATGTGACTTCGTTATTGTCAGTTAGACCACCCGGTTTTTTGCTGACCGGGAATGTAAATGGACCAACTTTCTGTTTGCCAATGGTCGACTTGGTTATGGCGTCGATGTTCTCCGAGTACATCTGACCTTCACCAGCTACAGTGTAGTTCGTTGGAGTCAAGCCGTCATGTGCGTAACTGATGGCGCCGGTGTTTTTGTCGATGCGGTAGATGTGTATGTAGCCGCGGGGGATGGGGCCTAGGTTGTATATGTCTGTGTCACCAAGAACTGCCTCTGTCTTCCAGTCGACTAGGTCTGGAGGCGCTGGTCGCCAGAATTTGCAAGTGGATGCGTCAAGCATGCCAACGGCCGAGTTTATGTCTAATTTTGTTCCAGCTCGTCGCCACCAGTCGGTTAAAGCTTGCCTGAACACATCGCCTGAGCTGTCATCGCATGTGTAGGGCCAAGTGGCATCGTCGATTCTGGTTGCTGGTTTGCCTATAGGGTAGTCTCCGTTCACAGAGGTTTGATACGTACAATTGTTCTTCTTGTTCAGTTCAACGTTTGTGAGCATTGTGCCTGGCCCGATCATCTCTGGTGGCGTTCCATCGGGGAAGCTAAATGTCAATGCTCCAGGAGTCGGTTTTGGGTCAATGACGTTGGCTGGCTGGGCGCAGGCTATAGCATGAATGTCGTAGCCGTTGGGGTTTTGAGTATCATTAACGTGTTGGTCTGCTTCAGCCTTGACTACGGTTGCAACTTGGTAGGGCAAGCCTGCCACTGTTGCAGTCCATTGTTTGGGATCGATCAGCTTAATTGAGTTACCAATACCGGCAAAGACAAAACTCTCGCCGTCGGTAGGGATGTCTGTATAGGATAGGTAGAAGTTGTTCAGCTGCTTGTTTGCAGGTACATCAGCTTTGCTATTCGGGGTTGGTAGAGGTGTATTGGTTACGCCACCATTGTTGATACCACCTAGAGAAAGCTTAAGTGAGTTGGCTATGTAATTAGAGGAGCCAGTCATTCTGACCTGGTTTGACGTATATGCGTTTTGAGCGTCGCCATAGACATCTATGTTCTTACCATCTAGGCTTTTGGCTGTATAACCTTTTGCTAACGATTTGGTCAGTTCTGTGGCCAGAAGAGCTTGCGCGGCTTTTGCTCTTACTAAGTCTGCTTTAATGATAGTTTTTAGGTTCGGATCATTCAGTTGGCTGGCAATGATTAAATCAAGCCTGATGGTACCCAATATAGTGTTGATGCTTCTAACCGGCACGTAGTATTGGTCGGGAGCGACGGTGATGCTGCCATTTGGGGCAGAGTCAGAAAGTGATACCCAGCCATACTCGTCTGTATTGACAGCAATCATACTAAGATCTCGAGCAGCCGCTAGGGCCGCCGCTTCAATGGCTGTGCGTTGTTCGCTGCTGCTACCTAAAAGCCTGACATAGCTCAAACTAAAGAACGCTAAAACTGCCACTATGGCAATGGTTATGGCTGTACCAAAGACCAACATGCTGCCTGATTCCTGCCGCTGTCGCGGCCTGATGTGCTTAGGCATAGATGAAGCCCCCCCAGGCTCAAAAATAAATAACTTAGATGGCTCTAATACCTTAATGCTAGTCTTCCCTGCTTGCCCTGTCAATAAACGCGAAAGCCCAAGCCCACCTGAGCTCCAAGCGCGGGAAGAAAAAGATGAAGGCTGGCATCCCCATGCCAGCCTTCTCCCACAGCGTTTTTTAGATTTGAGCTTCTAATCTAGATATTTATGTCTAGATATTTAGTTCTAGACAGCGATAGGCTGAGTCATTGGTCCGATGTAAGCCACAGCAGCTTCGCTTTCGCGCACAGCATGACCACTAGCGCCCTGCCAACGAGTAGCAACGATGCCATCTTTATAAAGCTCTTGGTGTGTGGCAAACAAAGTGCGCTTGGCTAAATCACCGCCAGCTTGCACAACCAATTGTTGCAGTGCTTTTTGAGCCAGGTCATCCCGTGAAATAAGTAGAATGGAGTCAAGTTTTTCATTTTCGATGGCGCTGGTTAGTTTGCTTATGGCCTCAGGGTCTAAAGATAGATTGTTGACCAGTCCTAGTTTAGTTGAGCTATTGGCAGTGTTGTTCAACTTAAAAGTGACCATGGCGTCAAGGCCACATTCGCTTTTCTTGGGTTGCTTACAAGTTGTCCATTGAAATTGGCTGATTTGAGCATCTTTTTGCGCAACCAGGTAGAGCATGCGCAAATTGGCTACTTCTAGGTGGTGCCGTTGAAACTCATTGTCGAGCATAGCATCTGTGGCTTCTGGTGCTCCAGCAATGGTTCTGGCCATGGTTGAGAGCATGTAAACCAGTGGCTTGGTCGGTGTTGTCCACCAAGGTAGTTTGCTGCCGTGACGGTGGCAGAGCAAATAATCGAGATAGAAGAGTTTGCGCAAGCGGTCTCTTATTAGAACGGGTTTTTCCTCGCCAGCAATAAACCAAGAAATATGCTTTTCCAGCAATACTTCATGCTCATCAACGAGCTTGAAAATCAGATGATCTCTGTCATTTAACTGAATTGCCATTTTGCCTAGATCCTCGGTATTTGGGGTGTGAGTGCTGGGGGTGATTGAAAAACTTTGCTTCTTAGTTCTTTTTGTAGGTACCGGTCACATATTTAGTCAGTGCATCGGTTTGTTTGGCGTTGTGTACTCGATAAGTGCGTCTTAGGTTGCGGTCCATGTTGAGCAGAGTGATATTGGTTTTGCCGAGACTATTGGCTTGTTCTTTCACCTGCCTGAGCTGCTCATTTAGCTCTTCAATAGTTTGGGCCGGTTGTCTCGGCTTGATCATCTCTTCGTAAACAGCGGCGGCATCGTTGAACCATTCCATTCTCAGTGTGCGGTAATCGTCTAAATCGGCTCTGCCTGCTGGGGCTTGCACTGTCTTCAATGTTTTAGCGGTGAGGCGGTAACGCTTTGCTACATTGGCGGCTGTCTGGGTCCAGCGTTGTACTCGTTCTTGCTCCTGGTTGAATGGCATATTGAGGATGATTCTTTCTGAATCGTTTGGTCGGCCGTGAAAACTAATTTCGTCGAATTTTTCAAACCAGGTAAGCTCTGGGCTAGCATCTGAATCCATGGCTCCAGCGCCTTTGTTTATTACTCCATTGATTGCTTTGGGCGGTGGTCCTTGATAGTTGGTGTAACCCTTTGCGGGAACACCGTTGGAGTTACCGCCGAAATATTCGTTTTTCGGTTGGGCATCACCAGCTGAAGCCGAGAGAGTGACTAGGGCCGCTGCAAGTGGAATAGCCAGTAATTTTATGTTGTTTGTAGTTGTAGTTTTAGCTGTATTCATTTTGTTTACCTAGTTTCCAGCGTTGCCGAGCGGTTGAACTGGAACTCCGCCGCGAGCGGCCCCGCCACCGTTGACGCCACCGCCAGGGGTGACTGGTAGATTCGGTCTAGCCACGAAGGCGTCTTGCACCAGGCCTCCGCCAGGACGGTTAGCAGGTCGAGCTGTGTCTCGAGCATTGCCGCCGAAAGTATTCATCGTCACTATCTTCCAGATTGTGTAAGCGGCCATCAAGAAGAGTAGGCCGGATGCGGCACCAATCACTCGGTTGCCACCGTCTCTGCTGCCCATCACTACTGAGTAGGCGGCGATGGCCATGAAAACAGTTGATACAACTACACCTAGAATAACCAAGTAGCGAGAGAAGGTTGCTACTGTGGGCAGCTGGTTGTCAAAGCGATAGAGACTGCCGTTGCCAGCTTTAGGGTAGCCAGCACCGGGGTTGTCGCCAGTAATCTTGTTGCGACCATCTACTTGACTGGTCTGGGGATAGGCCGCCAGGGCCTCTTGAATTTGAGCTATTTGATCTTTACTGGCGGTGACATCAATTGATTGCTCACCAGAATTCATGTTGATGCCGAGGATGCCACCGATTCTGCTCGAGGCTTCGGCTGAAAGGCTATCTGGTCTAAGAGTTTGCACCATGCGATTGCCACGGCCAGTGGTGCTTTGCTCGTATATTCTTATTACAGTGCGGTCTCTGCCAACGGCTGTAGAGTTATTGGTGCCTGGTGTAGAGTCAGCTGCACCGCTAGGAACGCTATAAGGGCCCGAGGTGTCGCCAGGGTTGACCGGGTCAGGGGTAGGGCCGTCACCGACAGGTGGAGGGACAGCACCACCAAACTGAGCAGAGGCTGCTTCAGGGCTCAGAGTAGTGCAGGCAACAGCCAAAATAAGGCAGCTAGTCAAAGCCTTCAAAGCTTGCAGAAAGTTCAGGCTGCGATTGCCATTGCTTTTGTGCTCACTTGCTCTTGACCATGCGCCTATCATTTCTGTTGTTTCCTATACTTGCTCTGAGGTTAACTAGAATCTTCTTGATTGTTTGCTGGCGAGTTATCGCCTGTGCTTTCTAAATCTGAATTTGCTTTTGTTGATTTTTTGAAGTAGCCAGCTAGCTCTGTAAGCTTTTCAGTTTCGTTTTGAGTTTCGCCGTTTTTTGAATCTTGTGATTCTTTATTGATGGTGACTAGTTGTTGGGCTAGGGTTGAAAGTTCACTTAGTGAAGGGAAGACATTAAGGGTTGAATTTGCTCCTAGTTCTCTTACAAGTACTTCGGATAGATAATTTGCTGCGGCTCCATTGCTCTTTTGAGCTTCTTTAGGCTGATTAGATACCGGTTTGGCGTCTAGAGGGCTAACTTCTTCTACTTCGTTCAGGGCTTGGGTGATGAAGGCGTCCATTATTGAATCGGTTGCAGATTCGGTTGTAGAATCTGGGGCGCTCTCTTCTATGTCATCAAACAACGGTTCCTGGGACATTTCAATACGTGGTTTCCCACCGTGTTTTCCGCTTGTGAGCGATGTAATGAGCGGTAAAGCTGGAGGTCTGGAAGCTGGAACGAAGTCACCAGCGGGGATTTCGAGCACTTTCTGCCCATCAGTTTCTTCCATTTGGTGCACTGCAGAGACTTGATATTTCTCTTCTAGAGTCTTCGTAGGATGCCCATTTGGTTGCACGCAAGAGCGGTCTTCTATGGGTTCAAAGGAGTCAACTACTTTGCCCAGGGTAACTTCCATGCCGAGGCCGCGAATTTCGCAGCACAGACCATCAAAGGCCGCTGTGCGTCCCCCAGGAGTAATAGGATTGCCTTGGACCATGTCGGCATAAGACTGATGTCGGCCCTGGATGTCGTCGGCCTTGATGGTCATCATTTCGTGCAAAATATTGGCGGCGCCATAGGCTTGAATAGCCCAGACTTCCATCTCTCCCATACGCTGGCCACCGTGGTTGGCCTTACCACCCACGGGTTGCTGGGTAACGGCGGCGTATGGGCCGCCCAGACCTGACCTGGCGTTGATTTTGTGCAGTACCAGTTGGTTCAGTTTGAGCATATATTGACGGCCCACCAAAATCGGCCGGTCAAATGGTTCTCCGGTACGGCCATCGGTCAATTTGACTTTGCCGTCTTCGCCCATCCATTCGTAACCAGGTATCTGGCGTACTTCTTTGAGAGCATCGGTAACTAACCTGAAAGAAGCGTCAGGAGCGATCGATTCGTCAAATTGGTGAATGCGGTAGTAGCGGTTGAGAATGCTGGCGTAATAGCCCAATTGGGTGTCGAAGACCTGGCCTACATTCATACGGCTTGGTACACCCAGGGCGTTGAGACAAAGGTCAACGGGCGTGCCGTCTGGCATGTAGGGCATATCGCAGTCGGGCACGATGATTGAAACAATACCTTTGTTACCGTGACGACCAGCCAATTTGTCGCCTACCTCAACGGGGCACATGCGGGCTATTAAGACTTCAATTTCGCAAATAATGCCAGCTTTTAGTTCTGGTGTTGTTTCAGGTGTGAAGATGCGAACGTCTATGACCCGACCACCAGAGCCGTGGGGGACCCTCAAGCTGGTATCACCCATCTCTTCAGCAACTTTGCCAAAGATAGCCTGCAAGAGCTCTTCTTCGGCCGAGAGGGCCTTTGCTTCTTTCGGTGATAGCTTAGAGACGAGGATATCGCCGGGGTTTACATAGCAACCAATTTTGGCAATGCCGCGATCATCAAGGTGCTCAAGGTCTTTGGCCGTGACGTTAGGTAGTTCTGGGGTGAGAATTTCTGGACCGCGTAGGGTTTGGTGCACGCCGCATGAGTGTTTCTCAATTTCGATGTGAGTCAGTTTCTGATCTTTTACCAGACCCTCTCTTACGACAATGGCGTCTTCAAAGTTGTAGCCATTCCAGGGCATGAAGGCAATCAGTAAGTTGCGACCAAGCGCTAGCTCACCGGCATCAATGGCTGGTCCGTCAGCAATTATTTGACCAGTCTCGACTTTCTGTCCTACTTGTACTGAAGGGCGTTGGTCCAAAATTGTGTTTTGGTTGGTGCGGTCAAAGCGAGTGAGAGTATAGGTTCTGGTTTCACCTGAGCCCTGGGCAACGGTGATTTCTTTGCCTGTCACTTTGGTGACGGTGCCAGCTCTTCGAGCAATGACTGAATGGCCACTTGAGCGAGCGACAATGCGCTCCATACCAGTGCCGACTCTAGGCCTCTCCGGCCTGATCAAGGGTAAGGTTTGCCGCATCATGCCACCACCCATGAGGGCGCGGTTGGCGTCGTCGTGTTCTAAAAAGGGAATCAGGCCCGAACCGACTGATATAAATCCTTGGGGGGCGATACCAATCATGTCGACATCTTCAGGGCTTACTTCAATGAAGCTCTCTCCCCGTCTGGCCGCAACCATTGAACCGGAAATTTTACCGTCTACTACTTTTGTATCAGGTGGTGCCAGTGTGTAGCGTTTGTCATCAGCCGGTGTGAGGAACTGCACCTCATCTGATACCACGCCGTTAAACACTTTTCGGTAGGGCACAGTCATAAAACCATCATCGTCAATGCGACAATAAGTGGCCATATATGAGACCATGCCGCAGTTCTTACCTTCTGGCGATTCGACTAAGCAAACCCGGCCAATTTGCGACGGGTGAATATCCCGCATCTCTACTGGGGCAGCGTTGGGGTCGATACCACCAGGGCCAAATGATGTAATTCTGCGACGATGTGACAGCTCAGAAAGAGGGTTTTGTTGGTCGAGGTATTGCACAAGTGGATTGCCAACAAAGTATTTATTGAGGGCATTAGAGAACGGTCTGATATCGAGAAGTTCATTAGGCGAGCCAATTTCTTCATCCTCGTTCATTTCTAAACGGGTGCGAATTGATCGGGTCATCTGGCCAAGAGCTGGTCTGACAGCTTTAGTTAGAGTCTCGCCAACACCACGCAAGTGACGATTCTCTAAGCTGTCGATTTGATCGGTGCGGCCCATGTCTAAGGGCAGTCCTAGCAAATATTCGACCGCTGCTAAAATGTCATCGCCACTTAATTGATGTGACTGTTCTTCAATGCCAAGCTTAGCGTTGACGCGTTTGCGACCAAGTTTTCCGAGGGAATAACGGCGTCTATCAGTTAACTCTTTCAAGGCTGTGGCGCCACCAGATGAGCCACCACCGCCATCAGGCTTCCAGGAGCGACCAACCACGGCTAAAGCTTCTGTTTGAGTGAGGGGTTTGAAATCAATGCGGTTGCGCTCAAGTAGGCTACCAATGCGCTTTTGTAAGTCTTGGGCGTCAACGCCTAGAGCTGCAAGTACTGTTGTCGCTGCTACCCAACTACGCTTCGGTAGTTTGATGCGGCATTTCGCTCTACTAGTTTTGCCGCCACTGGCGTCTAATTCTAGTTCAAAGGCAATTGGCGCCCCCATTTCAGCGAGCATGAGAGCTTTGTAGCTGGTCTGACCCCCTTGACTAAAATAGATACCAGGGGCACGGACAAGCTGGCCCAAAACCACACGCTCAGAGCCGTTGATAACAAATGTGCCGCGATCAGTGATTACTGGTACATCGGTGACATAAGCTGTTGATTTACGCAGCTCGCCAGTCAATGTATCGCGCAGCCACACTTCCATCATCATGCGCTTTGAGTGCGTCATGTTTGATTTGCGGGCTTGCTCCGGTGAAGTCGGGTAGCCCGAATCAGGGGCGTAGTCTTCAAAGCGCCAATGCACTTTGCCGTCTGGTCCTAAAAATGTCAGTTCAAATCGTGCTGAGTATTCACTGGCAACCGGGGATATTTCGGCAAAGAGATTGCCGATGGTCTCTTCGAGAAAACGGCGGTATGAGCGCCTCGGAAATTCAGCTAAGTCTGGTGCTTGAAAATAAAAGCTCATTGGCCCGCTCCCCCAACAGGAGAAGCTGCTGGATCTGTCGTCATTGAGCGCTTGTGGATATTGAGGGCACGAGCGAGATCGGCAGAAAATACTTTGTTACTTGGGTTTAGCGCACTGGCAATACGTAGCTCTGAAACCGATTCTGCTAGTTGGCCAGAGTTGAGCAAGGTGAGGCCAAGACGATGGTGGATGTCGGCATTTTGGAGATTATTATTCAATGCTTCTTTCAGTAGATTAGCGGCACCTTGAAAATCGCGACGCATCTCCATTTCATCACAAGCTTTTAGAGTTGCTTGGGTTTGGCTGTCTTTGTTTTGGCTCTGGCTTTGTCTAGGCTCTGGTCTCGTTTCACTCTGGTTCGCCGCCGAGTTTTCGAGGCGCTGAACGCTAGAGTTAGGATTTTGCATCAAATTGCCTCCCATGGATGATTGAGAGTCATCATGGGTGCGGAAGCTGCCGGTGAATGGTTTATTAGTATTCGGATTCTGGCCTGCACTGGCCGGGCTTGCGCTTCCAGTTCCAGTTCCTTCATAAAGTGCTTTGGGGCGTCTTGTCTCCGGAGCATTGTTTTGACTTTGGGGCTGGGGAGAATTACTTGTCCCAGAATTATTGCTGCGATTTTGCAGGTCGCGCATTCTCGCTGCCGCTTCTTGGTTGTTTTGTGGATCAATCAAGACTGAGGTGTGATAAGCCCTGAGGGCACCTTGTATGTCACCACTGCTCTCTAGTGCTTCGCCCATCAAAAACTGATAGCGTGGATTTTTGGGCTCAACGTTTACCGCTTGACTGATTTCAGAAAGTGCATCTTTGGCTAGGCCCTGGCTGATAAATACTTCGGCTGCCGCGCGATGCTTCTCCGCTGTGGTGTGTTTCATAGCCCGAGCCAGGCTCTCTCTGCCCGGAGCCAATCTGGCATTGCCCGGGTCAAGTTGTTCCACTTGCAAATATTCACCCGCCGCCGACTGGTAATCACCGGTCAGTTGAAATGCTCCTGCCAGACCCAAGTGATTTTCGGCAAGCTCTGGATTCATAGAAACTTGCTTGCGCCAGATATCTATTAAGGCAAGGCCAGCGGCATTGTCTTTGGCGTCAAGAATTACGGCTTTGCGCAGCGAGGCCGCCGCTGATGTGTAATCTTTTTGCATCATATAAATGAGGCCGAGCTGACGATGGGCTGGCCCATAATTAGTGTCTTTTACCACCGCTTGACGGTACCAGTTGAGAGCGTTTGTGGCTTGGCCATAGCGCATCGACATGTCACCCATCTTGACGTAGGTGCGCGCTCCTGGGTCGAGTTGCATGGCTTGTTGATATTCGATCATGGCACCATCAAGGTCGCCAGAAGCAGCCAACTGGTCGCCAATGCCTAAGCGGTTTTCAGCGAGAGTAGGGTCTAAGCCAGCTCTTTGAATCGCTTCGCTCAATAATTTTGCCGCCATGGCATTGTCGTGTGCTGCTGTCAAAGCTTTGCGGAAGAGATGGGCTGCCCCACTGTAGTCTTTTTGAGCTAAGCGCACCTGACCGTAACCGACTCTGGCCGCCGATAAGTTTGTGCGGAATTGCTTATTGCTAGGATCGAGCTTGCAAGCCAGTTCGTGCTGAGCGATTGCTTCGTTCCAGCGACCGGCTCGACCTAAGGCATAGCCATGATTGTTTGCATCAATGGCGCTCTGCAGCACTTGTTTAGAGGCGTTAACTTGGGCTTGTTCCGCCCGTTTAGCTGCTTCTGCTTGTTTCTTTTGTTCTTCAATGGCTTTGAGGGCCTTGGCTGCTTCTTCTTCTTTTCTGCGCTTTTCCTCCTCGCGATAATCTAGCTTGCGACCGGCCCACTGTGACGGCGGCAGGGCCTCGCGCTCGGCTGGCTGGGAGAAATCTCGGGTGGGTCGGTTCCAGTTATTTTGATTGTCTGCGTTGGCTTGACCCCGGTGTGGCAGGGGCGAAGCATTCATCTTTGTCGCTTTAGCCGACTGACAAGTTGAGAAGACAAGCGACAATACAAGGCTAGTTGCAATAGCTATATGAAAGTACTTCTTCTCGATTTTAATTCCTGTGCTTGTCATTACTTCTTTTGAAAACTAAGAAAATGCGGCTCTGTGGCCTTTTGTTTGATTGATTATGAGGTCAGCTTAACCATTTCAAGAGGAGCCTGCTACTGGGATTTTTCCCATGCTTCTCGTAAGATTCCCCTAAATACAGCTGTTTTAGCTAGCGCTAAGCAATATTTTTACCCTATTGTTAGTTTATCTCCCAAATTGATTGCCTGGCTATGACAAGAGCCTATTTATCTGGAGAAATTTGTTTGCCAGGAGAAGTTGTTTAAGGCGGCGGGTATATGTTGGTGCTATGCATTGATGCTGCTTAGAGTGCCTTTTTTGTCTGATAATGCTGCTTTTCATCAGGCGAAATTTTTGCAGGCGGTTGTGGAGTGAATGGCTGCCCAGCTGCAAGTGCCCAGCCGATAGGCGCTTCGGGACATGAGTAAACGATTAGGTCGAAACAAATATAGGGTATATAAAGAAGTTACTGGCTCGGTGGTGACAGAACTGCCCACACTGTTACAATAAATTCGGTTCCAAACTCAGATATTGCTAGCCACTGAGTTTCTAATCGCAGACGGATAGACGGGAGACACTCTTGGATTCAAGTCAAAGACCATCAATTTTTCGACCTCGAACAGTTCTCTGTGAGAGGCACGAACTGATTCGCTTTGGTCTCAAGCGTGTTGTTTCTGAAGTGGTTGAGATCGTGGGCGAAGCCGCCGATGGTATGGCTGCTACTGAGATGGTCCGTCGCCTTAGGCCAGATTTTGTCATTCTTGATGTTGATCTTGATGTGCTCAACGGTGTTGAAGTATGCCGCCGGGTGAGCACCGAATTGCCCAACTCAAATGTTTTGGTTTTGACCGATTCTTATCATGCCACTAAGTATCACAACCAGTTGATGCGCGCTGGCGCTCGTGGCTTCTGCTTGAAGAGCTCTGGTCCGAGAACACTGTTTGAAGCTATTGAACAGGTTACTCGTGGTCTGCCTTACTGCGATCCCAAAATTACGCAGCTGGTTAAACAGGCTCCGGCGACCAATATGCCGAACTCAAATCTCACCGATAGAGAAATTGAGGTTCTTATTCGCCTAGACTTGCGAAACAAAGAAATCGCCGAAGAGTTAGACATGAAGCTTCGTACTGTTGAAAAACATATCGAATGTATTCTTGCTAAGTTGAAAGTTCCAACTCGTACTGCTGCAGCCCTAAAAGCTGTTCAACTGGGTTATGTTTTACTACCTAAGATGCCTGGTCGTGACCCTGTTACTGGTGTGTCGCACGAGCAGACTGTGGCCGAGTTACAGGCTGAATTGGCCATTGCCAATGAGCACCTGAAAGCACTCTTGCGCCAGAACGAAATGCTGAAAGAAGCTCTGCAAGACAAGATGAAGAATCCTCATCCACCCCAATCTTTCTAGTAGATTTGGCAATGACTATCTTGCTTAGTCGTTCTTTGCTGTTGTTATTTTTGACTTTATTAAATAGCTCTGCCGCTTTTGCTAGTGATAGCAACACTGTTGATAAGGCCAAAATCGCAAAACCTAAAGTTGCTACGCCGGCGCCGACATTTGCCATTGGTTCAAAGTTCTCGCGCACCTTGCAGACAGTCACAGGTATCAACTTTCTTACCGAAGTAGTAGCCAATCAAACTAGCAAAATCATTTTGCAGCGCAAGCTTGGTGGCAAAGTCAGAGTCAAAATTAAGACCTATAGTCTTACCGATTTGATTGCCGGAAAGGTAAAAGCTGTAGCTGTTGACGTTGATCAAGCAAAGCTTAAGGGCGTTGGCTTGGGTGATTTTTCGGTGGCGTCGCAAAATCCTATTTGGTTCAATTATCGAAAAAAGAATGGTGCCATAGGGCTGAAAGCGCCGACTATGCTATTTATGCGGGCAGAATTAAGTCAGGAGCAAATTGCTGAGGCCTTAAAGACCCCACGTTTAGTTGCTTCGATGAGTGGTCTCAAGCTTGATTTACCTGGGCTTGGTGAGCAGCAGCTAGAGGTGATGCAGCCCAGTGTGCAGATTGTTGATGACCAGATTAGGCTTGAAGCTACCTTAGTAACTAAAGGAGCCAGCATAGAGACTGGTGTGCCAATCAAGATATCGGCTCGGCCAAAGCTTGTTGGTGATAGCAAAATTATGCTGGAAGACCTGCAAGTAGAGGGCCCAGATATCATTGAGCCAGATAAGTTTGCTCAATTTGCTCAAGATTTACTTAACCCGCTTATAGATTTTGCTCGCATGGATAGACGCGATCATGCTTTCCGCTTAGCTGATTTAAAAGTTGGTGGTGGTGGCGTCACTGGTGATGGTAAACTTCTGCTGGTACCAAAAGCAGTGGCTGGAGACGGGCAGCTTGAACCTACTAAAAAATAGACTCAAAGTATTTGTGTTAGTTTTTTTCATTGCGCCATTGCTATGCAGTTGTGCTGGTAATCGCACAATCTTGAGTGAAGAGCGAAAGCATAGTAAATCGGTAACAGGCTCAATCGCTAAGAATGCGGTTCCCGCGCGTGATGCTCTTCTGATTTGGTTCGTCAAAAATGATGGCGACAAAATCACCTACGAACCGGTGGCCCGCTCTTATCAGGCTGGCTCGGGTAGTGAAGAGCAGACGCCCAGTATGAAGGCTATAGAAGCGGCGGTAAGTGAGCTTGTGAAAGGGCCGAGCGCTGATGAGGAGGCCTCGGGCTTTGGTAGCGAAGTGCCACGAGGCACTGTTCTGATATCGGTGGGGCCGACGAAAGACCACAGCGGAATCATCTTGAATTTGTCAAAACGCTTTCTCTCCGGGAGCGGAGCCGAGTCTTTTAGCCTCAGGTTAGAGCAGCTGAAGCGCACGGTCAACGAAATCGCCAGTCATGACAGCCCGCCAAAAGCAGTTTTCCTTAATGTTGAAGGTGAGAGGCTCTCGCAGGCCACTGGCGACGGCATTGATGTCGCTCAGCCAATAAACCAGTAATATAGATAGAGAAGGCTTTAACTATTTCCTGTTAAGGGACCTTACGATTATATTGAGAGGAGCGGCAAGGACTCTCAATGGTGTGGTATCTTTTGCCTTATTCTAAAAATTCAGGGTGTCATCATGAAGGAAGGAATTCATCCCAAGTATTCAGAAGTGATCGCGACTTGTGTCTGCGGCGCTGCTGTCAAACTGGGTTCCACAAAGAACGCAATCCGCGTTGAAATCTGTAGCGCCTGCCATCCCTTCTATACAGGTCAACAAAAAATCGTTGACACAGAAGGTCGGGTAGATCGCTTTGTCAAGCGTTATAAGCTAGACAAAGACAAGGCTGCCATCGCTCCTTAGGTCTTAGGCTTAGTCCTAAACTTAGGGTTGTGCAGAGCAAATTTGTTAAACGACTTGGCAGTTTTAGATTGCCAGGTCGTTTTGCATGTAAATTTCTATTAACAGGCAGAGCGCAGATTACAAATAATCATGAAAAGAAAGCTGACCAGCAAAGATAGGTTAATCGTCGCTCTTGATGTTTCATCAGAAGCTGAGGCCCGTGCCTTAATTGAAGAGTTGCGTGATGAAGTAGGAGTCTTCAAGTGCGGTTTGGAGCTATTCACTTCTTGCGGCACATCTCTCTTTGCGCTGGCGCGTGAGTATCGGGTCAAGCTTTTCTTCGATGCTAAGTTTCACGATATTCCCAATACCGTGGCCCAAGCTTGCCGCGCTGCCGTTAGTCAGTCTGTTGATATTTTCAATCTACATGCCACCGGCGGCAGCGCCATGATGGAAGCGGCGGCTAAAGCCACTGCTGACGCCTACCAGGAATTGCTCAAGGTTGAGCCTACAGCCACGAAGCCGGCTTTGATAGCTGTGACAATTTTGACCAGCATGACGGCGCAAACATTGAGCGACGAATTAAACGTTAGTCTTCCCTTAGAGAAGATGGTGCCTTATTTGGCTCAGCTTGCTCAGAAGAGCAGGCTTGATGGTGTAGTGGCTTCGGCCCAAGAAGCTAGTGCTATCCGTGAGAGCTGCGGTGACGATTTTCTTATCATCACTCCAGGAATTAGACCCAGTTGGGCTGAGGCTAACGATCAAGCCCGTATCGTTACCCCTCGTGATGCCATTGCCCGTGGTGCCGACTATATTGTCGTTGGCCGTCCCATTGTTAAAGCGCCAGACCGCGTAGCTGCAGCTCGGAAAATCGTCGAAGAACTAAGTTAAGCTCTGCTCTGTTCTGCTTCGCCTTTGAGGCTGTCGTTGTCGCTTAGGGTTACGGCTGCACTGCTTTTGGCTTCTGCTAATTCGTCTGATTTGCCGCGGCCAAACAGTGAGAGGAACGAGCTGAGAGGGCTGTTGTTGCTTTCACTGCCTTGATGATATAGATATGCAATTGGATCGGATAGGTCTTCAGCGTTGCTGTAGCGCGCCAGCATGCCTCTGCTCGCCGCTGAAATGGCCCCGGTTTCTTCGGAGACGACAATGCAGAGGCCATCATAGGTTTCAGATAGACCAATGGCCGCTCTGTGCCTGGTGCCATATTTATATGAGAGTTTAGGATTGTCAGTCATCGGCAAAATCACACCGGCAGCCACAATTTTGGCTTTGCGAATGACCACTGCCCCGTCATGTAGAGGTGATTTAGGAAAGAAGAGAGTGAGCAGAAGTGTCGCTGAAATATCTGCATTGACAGGCGTTCCAGGGCTGAGATAATCACGTTCTCCTTCAGGGGGTTCAATGACAATTAAGGCCCCTGTTTTAGTGCGCGAAAGTTCTTTGACGGCTTGAATAATCTGTTTTATATCGATAGCCGTGCGGGCGGCATCGGTATGAGCTAAAGAAAGGTCAAATTTGAATGTTTGCACGCGACCGAGGTAACCGAGACCCCGTCTAATTTCTGGCTGGAAGACCATGACCAGTGCCAGTGCTGCTGCCGGAATGATGTGATGCAGGATTGAGGTGATGAGAGTGAGTTGCAGCCACCATGAGGCGAAGCTGATGGCTGTGAGAACGAGCATGCCTTTAACCAGTCGCTCCGCATGGGTTCCGGCAATTCTGCGCCAGAGCCAGAGCACTGCGTAGCAGATGATTAATACCTGAAACAAGGTTTTGCCCCAGACCAGCAAATCGATTTGATCGAAGAAGTTGCTAAAGTCAGGCATTAACTCTTCCCTCAAACTTTCTGTTTAGCCTAACCAAGCTATTTTAACCAACTAGGAATACGGTCGTGGCTGACTAAATCTCTACAGGTCTCTCGCTCAATAATTACTTCAGCGTGGCCGTTTTTTACCAGGACGCAGGCCGGTCTACCGGTGCGGTTATAGTTAGAGGACATGCTGTAGTTATAGGCACCAGTGGCGAAAATAGCGATTAAATCACCATCGCGTGCATCTAAATTAGCTTCCTCTACGATTATATCCCCAGACTCACAATAGCGTCCGACTATAGACCAGTTTTTGCTCTCAGCTTCTGGCTTCATGCGGTTAGCCACAGCCGCCGTATATTGTGCCTGATAGGTTATCGGTCGAGGATTGTCGGCCATGCCGCCATCGACTGCTAAATAGTTAGTGCCGCCGGGGAGCTGCTTGAGGTGACCAGTGCTATATAGTGTCACGCCGGCGCTGCCGACAATGGCTCGACCTGGCTCTACCGATAGTTCCGGCAGTGGCAGGTTGCGACTGGTAAAGGCGCTCTTAACTCGCTCGCTGAGAACTCGCGCCCAATGCTGCATCGAAAGTGGTTTGTCTGCCGCTGTGTAGGCGATTCCAAGGCCTCCACCAACATCGAGGTGGGGCAAAGTCAGATTGAATTTTTTCTGGATATTGAGATATAGCTCAGCGAATAAATCGACACTTTCAAGGTAGGGAGCCAGATCCATTGCTTGGCTGCCAATGTGGGCATGCAGACCGATAAGCCTTACTTGCGATTGGCTTAAAATGAGTTTGATAGCTGCGTCTAGCTCGTCTAGGGGAATGCCGAATTTGCTGGTATCGTGGCCAGTTTTTATGTGGTCATGGGTATCAAGCTCGATGCCTGGAATAATTCGCAGCAGGATGTCGACACTCTTTTTCTGCGCTTTGGCTAAGGTGACCAGCGCCTCTAGTTCGCTTTGACTATCAACTACAATTTTGACCCCTGACTCGAGGGCCATGGCTAGCTCTCTTGCACTTTTGTTATTGCCATGGAAGAAAATGCGCTCGCTCGGAAAATTGGCCTGAAGGGCTGTATAGAGCTCGCCATCGGAGACCACGTCAAGGCCGAAACCGGCTTTGCCAATTAGCCTGACCATCGCTAAGCAGAGAAAAGCTTTGCCAGCGTAACAGGGCAGAGCGTGGGGGTAAGCCGCTAAGCCTTCCTTTACCGCCGCTGCTGACTGCATAATTGAGTCTTCGCACATTACCCAAAGAGGGCTACCAAATTCTTCTACCAGCTTACTGGTATCGATTCCGCCCAGGCAAAGGTGATTTTGGTCATTGATCGTGGCCGAGGTCGGCATGATCGATTGGTTCGGGCTTTCAATTTGGTTTGAGATCATCTTAAGTGCTTAGCTTCCGCCTATTTTGTTGCCCCGGGCGCTTTTCCATGGATTGCCGCCTTTACTTGGGCTGTGACTTTGAACTTGATTTTGTTTTGCCGCCCATTCTTCTTCTCGCTCTATATGCGAGAAAGAATTGCTCAGGCTATCTTTGTGTTTCTGTTCTATTTTACTCAACTCTGAATAATCGAGGCTAAGAGAGGCGTATTGCTTACCGTTTGTAAGCTGCTCTTCTAAACCTGTAAGGGAGAATGTTAGCGGTTTTAATTCCCAAATATTGCACAGTCTTAGTTTCGATGCCGAAATACTGGCACCATATACTTCGTGCAAGAGGGCCTTGGCTCCTTCAATAGAGGGCTCGAGCCAACCTTCTTTGTATGAGAAAATGCCATGTACTTTACCCTTGAAAGTATAAATAATAGCTTTGGCTCCGTCACCTTCGTTGATGATAATAGTGCCAGGTGCGTTGCTCTCAAGCAGATGATCGAGAGAATATTCAAGAACGTCATTAGCGGTCATCATGCATTGCGGGTCGTAAAGTTCGCCGTGGAAAATTGAAGATGCCGCAATGGCTGTTTTGTCATCGATTTTGTAGGTGTCGACGATGACATCGCTTGATAACATTTGCAATTTGGCTTGGCTAAAGGCTTCTTGACCGAGCAATTGTGTTTCGTTGTCGTCGCGACCATAAACACAGGCTAGAACACGACCGCGGAATACAAGGGCAGCGGCTCTGGCCTTTTGGCTAGGCGAAATCATGCGAATGACACAGGTTTCTTCGCGACCCTCAATGGCTACTAATAAGTTATGAAATTTCACCTGGCTTGAGAGGTCGATGGCGCATGGCTTGTCATCTTTTGGTTGGGGGAATAGGCCGACCGCTCTTTTGTTTAGACCTTTTTGATTGCTGGCGGTGTTTTGCAGCATTTGGGCTTGTTCAAGATGCGACCGTTTTTCTTTCCAAAAAGACATTTTCTATCCCTCAACAAGTGCTACAGCAGGTTTTTACTATGGGCTAGTTGGCAATCTTAGAGCACTAGTCTAGCCCATAGTAAAACCAATATGACCATATTGCTTTGACTATAGGCTCGTTTTTATTAGGGCGAGAATTGAGCTGCATTATTTAAGTGAGAGCTTTTTCATTGAAAGCGGCCGAAGGCTTCCGGAATATGTAAGACTTTGGCCTGTTTCCTTAGCATTGCAAGGTCTTCAGCCACAAGCAGGGTGAGTAGTTGGCTGCGACTAAGGTGATAGTCAACTAGCACTACATCGAACTGCAATATTCTTCGTTTCGGCCCAATCTTGCCGCGGTTGAGATCGACGAAATGAAAAGCCGTATTGATAATTTTGCGCTGCTTGCGAGGGTCAACTGCCATTTGACCGGTATGGTCTTCAAGGGCTTGCCCGGCCATCCTGGTCTTTACCTCGGCAAAAACCAGTGACTGGTTGTCTTTGCTGGCAATGAGGTCAATTTCACCCACTCGGTGTGCCCTGAAATTGCGAGCCCACAGCTCATAGCCCATTTCAAGCAGATAGTCGCCAGCAATTTGTTCGCCAAGGTTGCCTAGAGTTTGTCTCCACTTCTTAGTATTAGCTGTCAGGTCCATCGCATTACCCCCTGCAAAAGCTATAATTTGGTCCTTAATCTATAAACGCTCAAGCTCACAAAGAAGTTCAAAAATGCTAGATCTAAAATTTGTCAGAGAAAATCCAGACCTTGTTGAAGCAGCCTTGGCCAGACGCCATGGAGATTACTCAATAAAGGGACTAGTAGAAATTGACCAGAAACTGCGCAAAGTTCAAGGCGAGTGGGAAGCACTCAACTGTCGCAGCAATGAAATTTCAGAACTCTTTAAATCAGGCAAATTATCTGCTGAGCAAAAAGAAGCATTTAAGGGTGAAACCAAAGATATAAAAAAACGGCAGGGCGAAGTCGAAGAAGAGAAACGCGAATTTGAGGCCCAGCGACACATCCTTTCGCTCTCTATTCCTAATCTGCCTGCTAGCGAAGTGCCTGACGGCAAAGACGAACACGATAATAAAATTGAAAGTACCTGGGGCACCATTCCTAGTATCAAGAATCCCAAGCATCACTATGAATTAGGTGCTGAACTTGGCGTTTTCGATTTTGAGCGTGGCGTAAAGATTGCCGAATCACGCTTTACTGTTTTGATGAATTGGGGCGCCAAGCTTGAGCGCGCTTTGATGAATTTCATGCTCGACAGCCACTCTTCTAGAGGCTATGGCGAAGTCTTTCCCCCTATTCTAGTCAATCGCGATTGCTTGGTTGGCACTGGGCAGTTACCAAAATTTGAGAATGACTTTTACAAATGTGCTGACGATGAACTCTATTTGGTGCCCACAGCTGAAGTGCCGATTACCAATTTATACAGAGAAGAAGTAATCGATGAAGAGGCCCTGCCTATTTATCACTGTGCCTATACACCTAATTTCAGACGTGAGGCTGGTAGCGCTGGTAAAGATACTCGCGGCTACATTCGCCAGCATCAGTTTAATAAAGTTGAATTGGTCAAATTCTGTACTCCTGAAACCAGCGCAGAAGAGCATGAAAAGCTCACTCGTGATGCTGAGCTGATTTTAGAGGCACTAGAATTACCCTACCGCCGAGTCTTGCTTTGTAGTGGAGATATGGGCTTCTGTGCTTCTAAGTGCTATGACCTTGAAGTGTGGTTCCCGGCCCAAGACAAGTATCGCGAAATAAGCTCTTGTTCAGTCTTTGGCGATTTTCAGGCTCGTCGCGCCAACCTGCGCTACAAGCCCAAAGATGGTGGCAAGGCTCGCTTCTTGCACACAATCAATGGCTCTGGTTTGGCAATAGGACGCGCTATGGCAGCCATTCTAGAAAACTATCAACAGCCTGATGGTTCGGTTAAAGTACCGACTGTTTTGCAGCCTTACATGTCTGGAGTCACTGTAATTTCTCCTAAACTCGCTGCTGTAACTTAGTGTTGGCATGGCCGAGTTTATTCCAGATACTACGGCTCTTGTTTCTGCTCCTTCACCGATGCGGCGCCACCGCTTTGTGCAAATCACCTGTTTGTTTGCCACTATAGCTCACACTGTGGCCACTCTAATTTGTGTCTATGCTTTTCGCGAAGGCAATTTCTCTGACTTTACTCCCGCGCGCTTGATGGAGTTTGTTCCGCGCCATCTAGTGCTATGGCGCTTTTGTTGCTTGTCGGCAATTCTTTCGAGCGTTTCTAGTCTGGTCTTCATTCTCGCCATGCGTGAAGTTCTCGAGGAGAAATTCCGTTTTATTATTGGTGTGGCCGTATGTCTAGCAGTATTGGCTTGTTCCCAAGACTTAGCTGCGGTCAGTCGGATGATGGTGCTCTTTAGCGATATTGCTTTGCAAGGCAACGCCATCTGCACCTACACCGGCAACGAATTAGTGCAAATTGGTTGGACTTTGATCAACCAATCGATCACTGAGACATTTATGGTCTCATCTTTCTTATATGGAACAGCCGGTCTGGGTATTTGTTATTGCCTCAGCCGCACGCGCGTATTGCCGCGCTCCCTGGCCTGGGCACATTTACCAGTCTGGTTTTGTATGCTGGCTACAGCTGTCTCTACGTTTGCCGGCTACTTGCCTGTGGCTATGTCTTTGATGTTTGCTGGTAATCTTGGCCTCTCTTTCTTAGCGGCTTTCTCCGGTGTTTCGATTGATGCTGTATTGCAACAAAAGAAAGAGCCCAAGGCTGAAGCTGTTTCAGCTACTGCGGATGCTCCAGAGCCGGCCGATTCGGCAGATAAGAGCGCCATTTAAAGGTCTTTTAAAGTACTTTTTGTAAATTGGCTGGTATTTTTCAGGCATTGGCCGGGTCTGGCGTGTATGCTTTGGCTGTAATGGCTGGGTCTTTACTGCGAATCTAGCGGGCATATATAAATGATTTGGCGGGAAGTCTTCAACGAACTGCTTGAGCAAGGGGCTGTAAACGCCTCCGGTTCTATGTATGTCTATGCTCGTATTGTGGAGATTTTAAAGACTGCCATAGAAGATGGTCGCATGAAAGTGGGCGATCGCTTGCCAACCAATCGTGAATTGGCTGCTTTCCTCAAAGTAGATCGCTCAACCGTTGCCCGTGCCTACTTAGAGCTAGCCCAGCTGGGCTTGATTGCCTCCCAGGTTGGTCGTGGCACTTTTGTTAGCGCTGTTGCTGCTAATGCTGGGCCTGCTTCTAATATTTTGCCGATGGCTAGCGGAGAGCTCAATTGGCCCAATCGCTTCTCCCGTTATGCCGAGGGCTTGAGTTCTTCTATTAATAAGTTGCCGCAGCTAGCTTCAGGTGATGACTATATTTCCTTTGCTGGTGGTATTCCTTCGCAAGATTCTTACCCTAGTGATGATTTTCAGAAGATTGTTTTCGATCTACTTGGTGGCGGCCGCGGTGCCGCTATGTTTGACTACAGCCCCTTTGCTGGTGAACCAGATTTGCGTCAAGCAGTGACGGCCCATCTGGCTTTGCGGGGTATTGCTGTACGCGATCAAGAATTGCTGATTTTGAGCGGCTCTCAACAAGGCATTGACCTGGTTGCCAATCTACTTATTAACCCAGGCGATCATGTATTAGTAGAGGAGCCAACCTATTTTTGGGCCATTTCGAATTTCAAAGCGAGACAGGCTCAGCTTGTTGGTTGCGCCTTAGATGACGAAGGCATTAATTTAGCTGCCGTTGAAGCGCACCTGATTAGGTATCAACCCAAGTTCATTTACGTTATGCCTAATAGCCAAAATCCAACTGGCATAACCATGTCGCTGGCTCGACGTCGAGGCCTTTTGGCCTTAGCTCGTAAGTATCAAACCCCCATACTAGAAGACGATTTCTCTGGTGATCTTGTATACAGCGGTGAGCCTTTGCCTTCTCTGCGCACTCTGGCTGCCGAAGTTGCTGGTGGCGAGAATATTGTCATTTACCAAGGCACATTTTCTAAAGCTCTCTGTCCGGGAATTCGCTTAGGTTGGTTGGTGGGGCCGCAGGAAGTAATTGATCGCCTAAGTTTTGCCAAGAGAACTAGTGACCTTGCTACTAATTCTATGGTGCAAGTTATTCTCACTGAGTTTCTGCAAAAAGGCCTATACCAGGAACACTTAAACAAAGTGAATCGCACTTATGGCAAGCGTCGCGACGCCATTTTGGCTGCTCTCACCAAAGAATTTAAAGCCCTCCCCGAGGTCAGTTGGACTGTACCTACCGGTGGTTTGTTTATCTGGCTGACATTACCAAAAGGCGCTTCTAATCGTGAGCTACTCGAATTTGCCGTGGCTGAAAAAGTAGTTTTCTCACCTGGTGATCTCTGTTTCTTAGAGTCAGAGTCTAGTTCACTAAATTACCTCAGGCTTTGTTTTATTCAAAATGCTGAACCTCAAATTGCTGCGGGCATCAAACGCCTGGCTCAAGCCTTGACCAAATATCTCGCTCACTTAGCTAAAGATCGTCTTGCCAATTCGCATAGGCAAAGACGCAATGAACATGTACTGATTTGACCACTACTAAAAATAGGATTAGGAGAAATATGTCTACAGTAATTAAGCCTAGAACCGGCACCAAACTAGTAAAAGAAGCCTTAGCGCAGATGCTCAAAGGTGGCGTGATCATGGATGTGGTCAATGCTGAACAAGCTAAGATCGCAGAAGAAGCTGGTGCTGTTGCTGTTATGGCTTTAGAGAGAGTACCGGCTGATATCCGCGCTGATGGTGGCGTTGCTCGCATGAGTGATCCTGAGTTGATCATTCAAATTCTTGAGTCTGTCTCCATTCCTGTTATGGCTAAGGCTCGTATTGGTCATTTTGTCGAAGCCCAAATTCTTGAGTCGCTTGGTGTTGACTGTGTTGATGAAAGCGAAGTGCTTACTCCTGCTGATGAAGAGTTTCATATCGACAAGAGCCAGTTCACTATTCCTTTTGTTTGCGGCGCTAAGAATCTAGGTGAAGCTCTCCGCCGCATTGGCGAAGGTGCAGCCATGATGCGCACCAAGGGCGAAGCTGGTACTGGTGATGTGGTTGAAGCTGTGCGCCATGCTCGCACAATTTTGGGTGAAATCAGAAGACTGCATGGCATGCCAAAAGAAGAATTGATGAGCTATGCCAAAAACATTGGCGCACCCTATGACCTGGTGGTTAAAGTTGCTGCTGAAGGTAAGTTACCTGTAGTCAACTTCGCTGCCGGTGGTATTGCTACTCCTGCTGATGCTGCTTTGATGATGCAACTTGGCGTTGATGGTGTCTTCGTAGGCTCTGGTATTTTCAAATCAGGTAATCCGATGCAGCGTGCTCAGGCGATTGTTAAAGCGACAACCTTCTATAAAGATCCTGAAGTACTGGCCAAAGTCAGTCGCAATTTGGGTGAAGCAATGGTTGGCCGCAACTGCCGGGATCTAGCACCATCCGAAAATCTAGCTAGCCGCGGCTGGTAGAACTGCAAAAGCGAATTAAGAGGACCCTATGAATCAAGATTCTACGAATATTGTTATCGGTGTACTGGCCTTGCAGGGCGATTTTGCTGAGCATATTAAAATGCTTGAGCAGTGCGGTGTCAGTGCTAAGGCCGTGCGTTATGCAGAAGAACTTGATCACATAGATGGTCTGATTATTCCTGGTGGAGAATCCACCGCTGTAGCCAAGTTAACTGATGAAGGTTCTGCTCCTATCTTTTCTGCTATCAAGGCAAAAATTGCCCCAAGCGAAAAGATAGGAGCCTCATCAGTTTTGCCCATGCCTGTCTACGGCACTTGCATGGGCTCAATTTTTCTTGCCAAAGAAATTGAAGGTTCAAGTCAGGGGCGTCTGGCTGTGATGGATATTAAGGTCAAGCGCAATGCCTTTGGCCCCCAGCGTCGTAGCTTTGAATCTGACTTAAAAATTGATGCTCTGGGTGCTGAAGCCTTCCCTGCTGTATTCATTCGCGCTCCTGTGATTGTTGAGTGTGGGCAGAAAGTGCAAGTATTGTCTGCCATAGACGAAGGTATCGTCATGGCGCGCCAAGACACATTGTTAGTTACTGCTTTCCACCCTGAGATAACTAACGATCTGAGAGTGCATCAGTATTTTCTTGGTATGGTGCAAGAGTATCGCCAGGCCCTATCAAATGCTGTACGAGATTCTCAGGTGCCTGAGCCAGTTCAGGTTTAGTTCTTTTCTCGTTTCTCGACTATTTGTTCTTTGAAACTTTTGAGAGTTCATTACGGCTCAGGCGCTCTACTATCTATCGGCAAACCCAACTGAATAGCAGCAGCAAATGCACTCAATGAATGCCTAAACAGCAAAGGCTAACGAGGCTTAATACCTCAACTTTAATTGCTCTTCGCTTTGCCCACCCAGCTATTTACTATGCCGTTTGACCAGCTTGCATGCTCTTCATTTTCGTAGATTGGCACACTTTGTGCCGATTCACTAGTCTTGCCTTCGCCTACGGAGACAGTCATGCCAGCTAAAAGACCATTCTTAGTATCAGTGTAGGGTTGAGCTGTGAAGCTGCGTACATCAGTATAAGTTTCAGTGCGGGTCGAGCCATCCTTAAGTTTATGGGTCTGGATGACAGTATTGTCTGGGCCGCGTCTCCATTCGTCATCGCCCAGCTTCGCGCTTATTAGCTCTCCAGTTTTAGGATCGTACTCGGCGCTAAATTTGTTACCAGCCTCCAATACATTCCTATTTGCGTCAAGCTTCCAGGTGTCTGGATGCGGGTGGTCTGGGGTGCTATTGGCTACATCTATAGAGCGCTGACGAGAATCCTCCCAGATTTTAGCAACTGCAGCTGTGTGCTCTGGACTCTCCCAAATTTTGCTACTTAGCGAATGACCACCATCTTGAATAAGAACGCTCTTGTAGGGACCCTTATAATCATTGTCCTCAGTCTTCATCGTAAACGAGGCTACATCTTTGTTGACATGGGTGTGCATTTGACCATCGTTGCCCTTGTAAGTCTCAACGACGTCATTACCTTTGCGCTCAAAAGTCTTGTCGTCTATTTGCACCTTCTGCAAGTTACCCTGTTGGTCGTAACTAGCTTTAACTCTATCGCCGGCCTGCAAAAGGTTGCCGTGATCATCATATTTCCAGGTCTCTGGTGCTGGATTTTGGGCATCGCTTACCTGGGTATTGTTGCCTTGATCAGTTACTTGCGATCGCTCGATCTGCGACAGCGGCTTATCTCCTGATTTAGCCTCTGCGCCTGCACTTAAGTCGAAGTTAGTATCAGGAAACCCCAATCTCGAAAGACTGCTACCAGACCCTTTCGAGTCACCGCCAAGATCAGGTGCGCCAGTGGAGGTATCAGAAAGTGGGCTGCCCGTTGTGCGGCCAGCACTCTCAGGCTTCTTCCAGCACGAGCTGCTGAGGTCGCCAGCATTGGCGGTAGCATCGGCACTGGTTTTGTCCTCTATAGTATCCTCGTGCTTTTGGCATGCCGCTTTTTCAACCATAGTAAAATCTCCAAAATCTATCGCACACTCTTGCTCAACCCATACTATGTACCCACTCTAGCCGCCCTCCGAACCGTTCGCGGATTGAGTCCGTAAACCCTTGCTGAACAGGCCATACGCATAGGCGCCGGTTGTCATTGGTCTTTTGAAAACCCTCAAGAAACTCATTAAACGGCTCCTGATTTGGCAGGCTAAGGCTTGTTTCTGTTAGCTCACCAAGACTGATAGTTCGTACATGCCATACTTGATGAATGACTGACAAAAATAGCACCAAGAAAATTTTCATCGCTACTACCATTGTCTGGTTTCTTGGTGGTGGCACTTTCTGTGCTTGGATCGCTAACGACAACAACATCCTTCAAGGCTTAACCACACACGAAGAAACCGAAAAGCTAGTTGACTAGCGCCAAGCGTTTCTTGTCTGCGGTGTCATAACTGCAATGCTGGTATCGCTTCTATTGTGACAGTTCCTGTACCACTGATCTGTTGATTCAATTTTTCATGGGCCGAAAGATGCAAACCCAAGACCAGAGCTATGGAAGATTCTTCTCTACATTAGATGAATAGCAGTGCTTAGTATCTAGATACCAGGATGTCTCTGATGATCGCTTACCTGGGAAATATTCGGAACAAGTCCCTTTTGCGAAGAAATCGCTTAGAGTAAGCTTAAGTAAAGCTGTGGGATTTACGTTGCCAATTGATCTAACTTTCTGTCCTTGGTTTTGAATTCTTAGTTCTGCTTGCACCAAATATAGTGATCTAAAGGGTATTACTAGCTGCCGTTTCGAGACTATATTTACTTGAGCTTTTTTGCTGGTGCTATCCGACGCCTGAGCAAATAGTACTGGTATAGAGGCAATTGCAGCTCGCTATTTCACCAGGTTTTGCATTCTTGTTCCTTTTAATGACAACTTTAATGGAAATTAGGCAAATCTATTTAATTTCTGGATCTTGCACGTTGTACTCTTTGGTCACCAATAGCCGTCGTCAGGTTGTCGAATTTAGATGAAAGCGCGAAATACTAGATGGAAGGCTCTACTGGCGGCGCTATCGCTTCTGATTGCGGTGTCACCAGTTATGCCTGCAGAGCCCTTACAAGGGACAGTCGAGTTTAGCCGAGGCTTGCCACCTCTGGGTGATGAGTATAGGGAAGGTCAGCAATTTAGAATTGAGGCATCTCGGTCAGACGGTAAAGTGCAAAGGTGGCGACGCGTTCCAGATTGGCTGGCGGGTATTTGGCATACTGAGCGAAGCGTCAGGAAAGTGATGGGCATACCTGTCAGTTACCAAACGCGTACTAATTTCATTAGCGGCTATCAGGCTGACGCGAAAGGACAAGTCTGGCAGCCGATAAATTCGAAGGTGACTCGAGTGGATGCCAGTTCCCACTATGAATACCAGATTCCTCAGGGCGATGAGGTTTTCACCGTCGATGAATCTTCAAGCCGGCGTTTTACACGTACAACGAGAGTGAGAGTTGAAAAAGAATCAGGTCTAATACTTGATTCCTTTCAGCAAGAAGATATTTCAGTTACGCAGCCTTTAGAAGATGGCAAATGCGTAGCGAAGGCTCGCTGTCGGGTGTTCAATATGAAGGGTAAGAAGATAGCAGAGCAGGATATTGTTGTGTACCATCAACGACTTGAAGAATTCAAACCCATAGACGAATTTGCAGGCGAAGATTATGCCAAAGGTTTAGCAAATTATTTGATTGCAGAGGGTAAGCCGGAGCTTGTGCCACAAGCTCCCCATGACTCAAGAAAGCTCTCCGAACTACAGCTGGAAATTCTCAATCAGCAAGAGGAAAATTCAGCCCTGATGAAAACAATTAAGTCTACACGCCCTTCGCCGAACCTTCCTGACTGAGTTTCGCTGCTTTGCCTAGTGCCCAGCCATAAAGCTGTCCATCGACTACAATAGAACTATGCTTGGCTTTTATATCTTTCAATTTGTGCCCATTGTGATTGTCGAAGGAATTGTGCTCTGGCGCATGAAATGGGCATCTCTTCCGCGATCGCTCTTTGATTCTCTGATGATGAACTTTGCTTCCTTCCTTGGCCTGGTCTTAGGTCTCGGGCCGTACATCACTGGCTCCATGCCCTGGGGTTTGACTTTGTTTGGCACCTATTCGTTCATGGTCGAGGGCACGGTTTTGATGCTGCTTGAGAGCAAAGACCCCAAGCTGGTCTGGGCTTGCGCTCTGACTGCCAACCTTTTAGGTTGCGTTCTTCTTGCTGTAGAAGCCCTTGTCGGTGCAATTCCGGGAATTTTCTCGGCTAAGTAATGCTCTACATTTTTTAAGTAGTTTTTTTAGCTTGGTTTGGCCTTGTAAAGTGCCTTCCGGCGCTAGAATGTGGCCTTTCACCACTGCGAGCGCATACCCAATTATGAGCACCAAAACCGTTTCTACTGGCACTGGTTCAGAAGTTATTTGGCAACCTAGCGGCGCCTATCTTGAAAGTCGAGTAGTCGACTTTATGAAGAAGCACAATATTGCCGATTGGCAGACCCTCATTGCCAAGTCTAATGAAGACACCGAGTGGTTCTGGCAGGCTGCTCTTGAGTACATGGGTTTTCAGTGGAATAAGCCATACAGCCAGTTGATGGACAGCTCAAAGGGCTTTGAGTGGACCAAGTGGTTCGTTGATGGCGAGCTCAATATTATTTCTAATACCTTAGATTGGCATCAGGAAGCCGGCAAAGTAGCTGGTTCTAGAGTGAGTGTAGGCAAAGATCACCCCGCTCTGATTTGGGAAGGTGAAGATGGCCGCAGTCGCAAATTGACTTATGGTGAGCTCAGTCACCTAACTGGGCAAGTTGCCAGCGCCATGCTCAAGCTTAATGTTAAGGCTGGTGATGCTATCGGTATTTATATGCCCATGGTGCCAGAAGTAGTGGCAGTACTTTTTGCCTGTTTCAAAATTGGTGCTGTGGCAGTTCCAATCTTTAGTGGCTTTGGTCCTGAATCTTTGGCTACTCGCTTGAATGATGCTGAGGCCAAAATTTTGTTTACGGCCGATAGTGGTAAGCGTCGGGGCAAGCTTATTCCTATTAAAGCCGAAGCTGATCTGGCCGCACAGTCAGTACCTGCTCTTGAGCATATGATTGTGCTCAAGCATTGTGAGACCGACGTGCCTATGCAGGATGGTCGTGACCTCTGGTTCCATGATGTGGTCCTCAATCAAGAGCCCGCCGCGACCCAAGCGGATCTTTCGGCCGAACATCCTTCTATGTATCTCTATACATCGGGAACCACAGGTAAGCCCAAGGGCACTGTGCATACCCATGCCGGTGCTTTAGCTCAAATTGCTAAAGAGCTAGGTTTTGCTTTTGACCTGCAACCTGACGACAAGTTCTTCTGGGTCTCTGATATTGGTTGGATGATGGGGCCCTGGGAGATGATTGGTACCACATTCTGGGGTGCCACCATGGTCATCTTCGAAGGTAATCCGAGCTATCCAAACCCTGATACTATCTGGAAAATTTGTGACCAACATAAAGTAAATACTCTAGGGATTAGTCCTACTCTAATTCGCCACCTTAAGGCTCAAGGTGAAGAGTGGGTAGATAAGCATGACTTGTCGACTTTGCGCTTGCTTGGCTCGACTGGCGAGCCCTGGGATCAAGACAGCTATATGTGGTTCTTTGATAAGGTCGGTAAAAAGCGCTGCCCGATTATCAATATTTCCGGTGGCACCGAAATAGTCGGTTGCCTGCTTTCTCCTCTGCCTGTAATGCCACTGAAACCCTGTTCTCTGGGCGCACCAGGACTAGGTATGGCCATTGATGTCTTCAGCGAAGAGGGCCAAAGTGTTCATGATGAAATTGGTCACCTAGTTTGCCGCAAACCAGCTCCATCTATGACCAGAGGTTTCTTGAAAGATCCAGATCGTTATGTCGAAACTTACTTCACTAAGTTTCCTGGGGTCTGGTACCACGGCGATTGGGCTAAGGTAGACAATGATCACTCCTGGTTCTTATTTGGTCGCTCTGATGACACCATCAAAGTCTCCGGTAAGCGTGTTGGCCCTGGTGAAGTTGAATCGGTATTGGTAGAACATCCAGAAGTTTCTGAGGCAGCCGTTATTGGTGTACCCCATGAGCTTAAGGGCGAATGCTTGGTATGTTTCATCGTCATGATGCCTGGTCAGTCTTTATCGACAGACATGCTCAAAGAGCTGCGCGACATGGTGGGTAGCCGCCTAGGGGCCACCCTCAAGCCTGACACTATTCTTGCGGTTCAAGCTTTGCCCAAGACTCGTTCAGGCAAAATAGTGAGAGCGACTATCAAGCGTAAATACTTGGGTCAAGATACTGGCGATCTTTCGTCGGTGGAAAACCCTGAGGCCCTCGAACTTATAGTGGCAAAATAGTAATTCGATTGAAAGGTTATCTGTGAAGCATTCAGAAAAAGAAAAAGTTAGAGAGCGGTTTATTGTCAAAGGTGGAGCGACTATTGATCTTAGTCGTGATTTTAAGTCTGGCCTAGACGCAGCAGCCATAACTAAAGAAACCGCCAGAGAGCACTTAGACGCTGACATTAAGAGAATTGCCCACTACCAAGATATTCTCTATGCTCAAGATAACTATGCTCTTCTGATTATTTTTCAGGCCATGGATGCTGCTGGCAAAGACAGCACCATCAAGCACGTTATGTCAGGTATCAATCCTCAGGGCTGTCAGGTTTTTGCTTTTAAGGCACCAAGTGCTGAAGAGCTTGATCACGACTATTTGTGGCGTTGTAATAAGGCTTTGCCTGAGCGTGGGCGCATTGGCATTTTTAACCGTTCTTATTACGAAGAAGTTCTGGTTTCGCGGGTGCACCCAGAAATTCTCGATAAGCAGCAGCTGCCATCAAAGTTGAGAGGCAAGGGGCTATGGAAGAAGCGCTTTGAACAGATTAATAACTACGAAAAGTATCTGGTTGAAAATGGCACTGTCATTCTCAAATTCTTTCTCAATGTCTCTAAAAAAGAGCAGAAGAAGCGCTTTCTTGCTCGCTTAAACGACCCTGAGAAAAATTGGAAGTTCGCCGACTCTGACGCTGTAGATCGCGAGCTGTGGGACAAGTATATGCATGCCTATGAAGATTGCCTCAGCAATACCAGCACCAGCTGGGCGCCATGGCACGTGATTCCGGCAGACAGCAAGCCATTCTGCCGCTTGGCTGTTGGCTATATTATTGCCGAGACTTTGAAAAACTTAGATTTGCACTATCCAGTGGTCAGTGAAGAGAAGAAGAAAGCTTTAGAGAAAGCAAGAAAACTGCTTGAAGGTGAAATCTTAGTCTCCGACACAATTGCTGAAGTAGAAGCAGAAGACGTAGCGGTGGTCGAAGCTCAACCTGCTGAAGATGCGCCGACTCCTGTGGCTGCCGATGTAGCTCAGGATGTGGAAGTAGAAGCTGTTCCTGATATTGAGCTTGCTGTTGCGCCTGAAGCTCTTGTAGAACCAGTAAAAGCAAAAGGCAAGAAAGATAAGTCTAAGTCGAAGAATAAAGCCAAGAAAGATAAGAAGACGAAGCAATAACAGTTTCAGGTGGTTCTGAACAAGTACCAGTTGTCTGCTACTTTCTCGACCCAAATGTACTCTGAGGGCCCCACTAGTGGGGGTCTGTTATCTGGGGCGTAGAGGAAGCCAACAGTGTTGTCTGTTACCCCGCCAATAATAATTTCGATTTGCTTGTCGTCGACTTTGCTCAAGCTTGATAGATGCAGAGCTTGTAGTTTAGCTTTGATGGTGCTGCTCTCGGGCGAAGGCTCTTGAGCACGGTTATTGCTGAGCATGACACTGGTATTAGCTGCTAACTTGCCGCCCTCGCCTACAAGACTTTCTAGTGCTGGTTTATTAGCCTGAAACCAGTTTTTTAGATCGGCATCGGGAGCTAGAGTCAATTTCAGATTTTTCAGAGTTGAATCTTCTTCGTCACTTAACTTGGTCTTCTTCTCTAGTTGATTGACTATGGCATTGAGCGGCCCTGTGCAGGCTAGTGCTCGAGCCGAAGTAATTTTCCAGTCTTTGTCGCGTCGTAAATAGAAGTAGACATCGAGTGCTAGAGGGCTGCTCAGTCTAGTTCTTGCCACAGCAAAGTTATCGCCAACTATATTGATATTTTCGTGGCTGTTTTCAAAAGTGAGTTTGTCCATTGGCGGAAGGCCCAGAGTAATGGCCTCCGGGGAGAGCATACTATTGGCTGCTTTGCTGTTTGAGTTGTGCAATTGAACGTATTTACTCATAGCAGCGATTGCTTCTTCGCGGCGTGGATTGGCAATTTCACTGTTGAGTAAGAGTTCTTTTTGCCCACGTGCTCCTGGCTGCCAGGACTGCTTGCGCATGGCTTCGTATTGAGCAATCATGGCTTTGTGCAAGCTATCTTGCCCGGGTGTCCAGTTGATAGTTCGGAGGTTATCGCTTAGTATTTCGGCCGTTAGAGGGCGGCGCTCAAAGTGCCCAAGAGTGGTGAGGATGCCGGCGAAATAATAGATTGGCCTTGAGCCTTTTATTTGTAAAAGGCTTTTTAGTTTGGCGTTTTTAACATCGTCAATGGCGATATGTTTAACACTGAGTCCATGTTTTTCTTCTTCTAGCAAAAGCTTGTTTTGTCCAGATTGCTTGGTATAGAACTCAAGCACGCTAGGGCCAGGCTCGCTCATCTGGCAAATGAGAAGTGGCGCGGACTGGTCTTCTTCACTGTGGCGCTCGCGCGAATGTTCAATCATTTGGCGCATGCGTTTGTCTTTGACAGCAGCGCTAGACATACGTGTCAGTGTTAGGTCTATTTTGCTCTCTTGATTGGGGCGCTTTAGGGAGATATTAACTGTGCTGCCGGGCTTGCCCATGAGCCGCTGGCGAGCCCCTTGTATGCTCATTAGGGCTGTGTCTTTGCCGTCGATGGCCAGGAGCAGATCGCCACTTTTTATATCGAGAGCTGCTGCTGGACCTTCAGGCAATATGTTTCCCACACAAGGGTGCTCCTGGCCTGCGTACTTGAAGGAGAAGCCGACAATACCCACTGCTTCAATTTTCTTTTCGCTGTCATCCAGGCTAGCCGTCTGAGCCGCAAGAGCAAAAGAGGGATAGAAGAGAAGAACAAGCGTCAGAAGTATTGCAGCAGTGGTTTTCAATTTTGTTTCAGTACCTTAGATGAAACAGACTTTCAACAGTGCTCCATCTGGCTGGTAGTGCTCCAGTTCGACTTGCACTGGCTCTACCTTCCAAATTTCTTTGCAGTATTCTCTAATTGATCTATCAGAAGAGAATTTACCCATGCGCGCTACGTTGAGGATAGACATTCTTACCCAGTCACTCTGATTTAAGTACGCCTTTGCGGCTTTTTCCTGGCATTTTATGTAGGCGTCGAAATCAGCGAATAGCAAGTAATCATCGTGATAGAGCAAGTCATCAACTAGTGAGCGGAAGCGGTTTGGTTGATCTGGTGAGAAATGACCGTTTTTGATCATCTCAATTACTTCGCGCAGAGCTGGGTTCTTATCGTAATAATCTTGCGGTCTGTAACCAGATGCTTTTAACTCTTGCACTTCTGAGGCTGTGAGGCCAAAGAGGAAGAAGTTCTCTTCGCCAATGTCTTCAAGCATTTCGATATTGGCACCGTCTAAGGTGCCTATTGTGAGAGAGCCGTTCAAGGCAAACTTCATGTTGCCAGTGCCTGATGCTTCTTTGCCAGCTGTAGAAATCTGTTCGGAGAGATCGGCGGCTGGGTAGAGAATTTGACCGAGGGTGACGTTGAAATCGGGGATGAAGGCTACTTTTATGCGACCGGCTACATCTTTGTCATTGTTAACTACTTCGGCGACAGCGTTGATTAGTTTGATTACAAGCTTGGCATTGAAGTAACCTGGAGCCGCCTTGCCCGCAAATAAGAATGTTCTCGGCGTAATTTTAAGGCCTGGGTTTTTCTTGATTTGATTGTAGAGGTGAACGATGTGCAAGACGTTCAAATGCTGCCTCTTGTATTCGTGCATACGTTTGGCTTGAACGTCAAAGAGTGAGTCAGGGTCTACTGTGACGTGGCATTTTTTCTTGACATATTCAGCCAGTCGTACTTTTTGGTCCCGCTTTACCTTGGCCCATTCTCTACAGAAAGCTGGATCTTCAGCGTAAGGCTCGAGCTCTTTTAGCTTGGTGAGATCAAGCAACCAACCATCGCCAATTTTGCTTGATATCAGGGCGGTCAGATCGGGGTTGGCTAGAGCAATGAAGCGACGAGGAGTGATGCCGTTGGTCTTGTTGCTGAATTTTTCTGGCCAGAGTTTGTAGAAGTCAGCAAGCACGTCTTGCTTAAGTAACTCAGTGTGCAGCGCTGCTACGCCATTGATGGCGTGACTGCCGACACAAGCCAAATTAGCCATTCTGACGAAGTGAGTGCCAGAATCGTCAATCAGTGAAAGTCTCTGCACCATGCCTTCATCGTCTGGGTATTGCAGGCGAATCTCGTCGAGGAAGCGACGGTTGATTTCATAAATGATGCTCAAGTGTCTTGGCAGTACTGCTGCAAATAGAGGTACGGGCCATTTTTCTAAGGCTTCCGGCAGAAGAGTGTGGTTGGTATAAGCAAAGGTATTGGTGACGATTGTCCAAGCTTGATTCCATTCCATTTGATGTTCGTCCATCAAAATGCGCATCAGCTCTGGTACGGCGATAGAAGGGTGGGTGTCGTTCAACTGGAAAGCAAATTTTTCGTGGAACTGTTCAATAGAACTTCCCGATACTTTGAGAATGCGCACGCAGTCTTGTAGCGAGCAGGCAACAAAAAAGTACTGTTGTTCTAGTCTTAAGCGCTTACCTTGAGCAATGTTGTCGTTGGGATAAAGAACCTTAGAGACGTTCTCTGAGAATACTTTATCGTTGACCGCTCCCAGATAGTCACCAGCATTGAAGGCCTGAAAATCAAAGGATTCTTTGGCTTCTGCTTTCCAGAGGCGCAAGGTGTTGGCTGTGTTGGTCTTGTAGCCAGGTACTGGAGTATCGTAAGGCACGCCACTGATGATGTGGTCGGCAATCCAGTCAACTACGTTTTTGCCTTGGGCATCAACGTGTATTTCGCAGCGTCCGCCAATTTTGACTTCTACTGCTGCTTCAGGTCTAGCAATTTCCCAGGGGTTGCCGAGGCGCAGCCATTTATCTGTTTTCTCTACCTGCCAGCCGTCAACAATTTCTTGATCAAAGATGCCAAATTCGTATCTAATGCCATATCCGATGGCTGGAATACTCAAGGTGGCAAGAGAATCGAGATAGCACGCCGCTAGTCGGCCTAAGCCGCCGTTGCCCAGACCTGGTTCTTCTTCCTGGTCGATCATATCTTTGAGCAAGATACCAGAGCGTTCTGCGGCTTCTTCGAACTGTTTCTCTAGGCCCATGCTGAGAAGGTTATTGCCGAGTTGTGGTCCCATCAAAAATTCAGCTGACAAATAACAGACGATTCGTACTTTCTCTTTGAAGTAGGTCTCAACGGTGTTAATCCAACGGTGCAAAAGGCGATCGCGCACGGTGAAGGAAAGCGCCATATAAAGATCATGCTTGGTCGCTAATTCAGGAAAACGGCCTTGCGTATAGAAGAGATGGTCTGCCATGGCTCGTCTTAGCGTCTCGATGGAAGTACCGGTGCGGTCGTCTTCTACCTCGACGGTGACGCAAGTATCATTTTTGTTAGTCTGAACCACGATATTTCCTCAGCTAGTTTAGTACGGCCATTTCCAGTCACGTATCTGGGGCATGTCTTCGCCGAATTCTTCGACATAATTTTTGTGATCGATCAGGCAACCTTGTAGTAGCTGCTTTACTCGCGCGGCGGTGTATTGCACCTTCGCTACTCGGTCTATGACATCAGCAGCCAGGTGGAAGCGGTCCATATCGTTCATAACCACCATGTCAAATGGTGTGCTTGTGGTGCCTTCTTCTTTGTAGCCGCGCACATGCATGTTGTCATGGTTGGTACGGCGATAAGTCAATCTGTGAATGAGCCATGGATAACCGTGATAAGCAAAAATTATGGGCTTGTCTTTAGTGAAGAGTGAGTCAAAATCTTTATCGCTCAAGCCATGTGGATGCTCGCTTTCAGGCTGCAAGGTCATCAAGTCAACGACGTTGACTACCCTGATTTTCAGGTCGGGTAATTCGCGACGCAAAATGTCAACGGCCGCTAGGGTCTCAAGGGTTGGCACGTCTCCGGCGCAAGCCATGACTACATCGGGTTCGGCTCCTTGATCATTGCTGGCAAAGTCCCAGATACCAATGCCGGCGGCACAATGCTTGGCCGCGGTATCCATGTCGAGCCACTGGGGGGCAGGGTGTTTGCCGGCCACTACGATGTTGATGAAGTCACGACTGCGCAAACAGTGATCGGCAACGCTCAATAGAGTATTGGCATCTGGTGGCAAGTACACGCGGATGATATCGCCTTTTTTGTTGATAGCGTGGTCAATGAAACCCGGGTCCTGGTGGCTAAAGCCATTATGATCTTGGCGCCAGACGTGTGAAGTGAGCAAATAATTGAGGGAGGCTATTGGTCTGCGCCAGCCAATTTCGCGAGTGACTTTGAGCCATTTTGCATGTTGGTTAAACATCGAGTCGATGATGTGAATAAAGGCTTCATAGCAAGAAAACAGACCATGACGACCGGTGAGAAGGTAGCCTTCTAGCCAGCCCTGGCACATGTGTTCGCTCAGTACTTCCATAACGCGACCATCGTGGGTGATATGGTCATCGGTCTTGAGAATTTCATCAGAGAACACCTTGCTGGTGGTCTCAAAGACATCTCCTAATCTGTTTGAAGCGGTTTCATCGGGGCCAAATAGACGAAAGTTCTTGCGATCTTCGTTTTCAGCAAAGACGTCTTTTAAGAAGCGTCCAAGAGCTTTAGTTGACTCATAGTCGATTGCCCCTGGCTTGTCTACTTTGATGGCATACTTTTTGAAGTCTGGCAGACGCAGGTCTTTTAGTAGCAATCCACCATTAGCATGAAGATTGGCTCCCATCCTTCTGGTGCCTTTGGGGGCTAATTCTTTTAGTTGAGGAAGAAGAGCGCCCTCTTCGTCGAATAGCTCTTCTGGCTTGTAGCTGCGCAGCCACTGCTCAAGCAACTCTAAGTGACCAGGCTTGGTGAATATTTCAGACAGCGGTACTTGGTGCGCTCTGTGAGTTCCTTCAATTTGCACGCCATCTACTACTTTGGGGCCAGTCCAGCCTTTGGGCGAGCGCAATATGATCATGGGGTAGCTGGGGCGGCCGGCAAAACCGTTGGCGCTGTCACTTTTGATTTTTCTGATGTCTTCAAGAACTTGGTCCATGGTGGCAGCCATTAGCTGGTGCATCAATTCGGGATCGCTACCCTCGACAAAATATGGTTTATAGCCATAGCCAGTGAAGAGTTGTACTAGTTCTTCATCGCTCATGCGGGCTAGAACAGTAGGATTGGCGATTTTGTAGCCGTTCAAGTGCAAGATCGGCAAGACTATGCCGTCGCGAGCTGGATTGACAAATTTGTTTGAGTGCCAGCTTGTGGCCAGAGGGCCGGTTTCTGCTTCACCGTCACCAACTACACAACAGGCAATCAAATCGTGATTGTCGAGTACGGCGCCATAGGCGTGTACAAGTGCGTAGCCCAGTTCTCCGCCTTCATGAATCGAGCCAGGAGTTTCTGGAGCAACGTGGGAGGGAATGCCGCCTGGGAATGAGAATTGCTTGAAGAGCTTTTGCATGCCTTCAGCATTTTCTTCTATAAGCGGATAGGTCTCGCTGTAAGTCCCTTCTAGGTAAGTGTTAGCCACTAGTCCTGGGCCACCATGGCCTGGACCGGTGATGTAAATCATATCGAGGTCGTGCTTCTTAATTACTCTGTTGCAGTGCGCGTAGATGAAATTGAGCCCGGGAGTAGTGCCCCAGTGACCAAGCAATCTAGGTTTGACATGCTTTAGCTCTAGGGGCTGGCGTAAAAGAGGATTATTGAGAAGGTAGATTTGGCCGACGGAGAGATAGTTGGCAGCTCTCCAGTAAGAATTGATTTTTTGCAGTTCTTCACTGCCTAGAGGTTTTGCTTCTTTCAAACTAGGTGTAGCAACGCTGGCTGAAGCCATAATAAATTCCCCTGCGCAGATGCGCTTGATTGGCTGGATGGATATGCTAGGCCAAATTATATAGGGCCTGACACTCTCGTGATCGCCATTAGCAGCGCGTGTGAATTAATTCGACGGTAAGCAAGGCGCCCGCTGTCAAGAGGTGGGTGGGTGAACAGTAAAAATAGACTAGAAAAGTGCTTGCACAAATAGGGCTGAGTCAAAATCGCGCAAGTCTTCCATTTTCTCGCCAAGACCAATGAGCTTTACCGGTATCTTTAATTCTTTGGCTATGGCGAAGACCACGCCACCTTTGGCGGTGCCATCTAATTTTGTTAAGATAACTCCGGTCAGGCCGCAAACCTCAGAAAATACTTTTGCTTGCTGTAGCCCGTTTTGGCCGGTTGAAGCATCAAGAACCAAGAGTGATTCGACATTCATTCCTTCGGCGTTTTTCTCAACAACTGAGCGAATTTTTTTCAATTCTGCCATCAAATTGGTTTTATTGTGCAGACGACCAGCGGTGTCGACAAGTACTACATCATATTGTTCGGCTTTGGCTTTTTGCAGCGCTTGGTAGACAACAGCACCTGGGTCGGCACCGTCCGGTAGTCGAACTATGTCAACGCCTGCTCGCTGCGACCATATTTCAAGCTGCGATTCGGCTGCCGCTCTGAATGTGTCTCCCGCTGCCAGTAAGACTTTCTTCCCTTCGCTTTTAAAGCGAAAGGCTAGTTTGCCGATGCTGGTGGTTTTTCCCACGCCATTGACACCGACTATCAAATAAATGTTTGGCACACCGGCTTTAAAGCTAAGGCCGCTTTGAGCTGTCTCACTTAGCAGGCTGCTAAATTCTTTCTGCAAAAAGATATCTACGTTTTCACTGGTCCAATTTTTACCGCGAGACTCTTTGCGCAGGTGCTGCACAAGGGGCTCAACTGTGGCTAAGCCCAGGTCAGCTTTGATCAGTCGCTCTTCTAAGCTTTCAATGTAATCTTCGTCAACAGGGCGGTGGCTCTTAGTTTGAACTGCTGTTGCCGTGCTTGCTAGCGGTTCTACTTGTGGCTGGGGCTCTTCAGCTATATTTTGAACTGGCGATGCTGTCTCTTGTTCTTCGACAGACTCTTCACTTACTTGCTCTTTTGTTTTTGCCAGTACAGATTTGAGTTTGTTCAGGGTTGTGCCCCAAAAGCCTTTGCGTTGGCTATCTTCACCCATGTTCGTCCTACCTTATTTATTGCTCTTGGCCAGCGTCATCGCTGCCTGTTGATTTTTCTGCATAAGCACGTCTTCTGGCTGAACGTCTTACGGCTTCTGCTTCTTCAGCCAAGTCAGCGAGGACACCATTGATAAATTTTGCTGCTTTTTCATCAGCAAATCGGTGCGAAAGTTCAACTGCTTCTGATATGGCCACGTTTACTGGAATGTCGGCCATATAAAAAGCCTCTGCACAGGCCAGTCTTAGAATATCTCTATCTATTGAAACCATGCGTTCCATACGCCATTGTGTGCGGGCTCGCTTGATGTACTCATCAATGATTTCTCTGTTTTCGATATATGTTTCCACCAGGCGGAAGACAAATTCTCGAACATCATCTTTATAAGGTCGCTCTACTAAGAGCTCTCCGGCGTGGCCGCATTTTTTGCAATTAGTTTTGAAAAGAGTGCTGCTAGCTGACAGGGCCATCTCTGGAATATCGAGGGCCTCTGAGATCATGTTAATTGACGTTTCAAGGGTGCTTAGCTGCTCTCTGATCTGCCCTGTGGTCATTGGCACAGAACTCAGCTCAGTGGTCTTGGCGTTATCGATCTCAAGGCTATCTAATTGATTTGAGGCCCGCAGCACCATGGCATTAACGTCTTGAAGATTCTGCTTGGCGTAATCCACAAGCATGTGGATGGCTCTATCTACTAGCTCAGTGATCTCAACTTTAGCCAGCTTCTCCATGTTCTTCGGGAGCTGGGGCATTACTATAATTGCCAGTTCACGAGCTATTCGCCGTGCGCTCATTGGGGCCTCACTTTTAAGGGTTCGATTAGAGGCAACGAAATATATTGAACCTTCGAGGCCTCGCAGCACACATGTTATCATGTGGGCCCAGCGAGGCAGGCATTTGAGAATTACCGGTGGTCAGTTGCGAGGCAGGTCTGTAGCCTGTCCTGACGGTCTAGACGTGCGTCCCACGTCTTCTAAGGTGCGGCAGGCTTTTTTTAACATTCTAGGCTCACGAATAGACGGCGCCTTATTCCTCGACTTGTTCGCGGGCTCTGGCCTGATGGGCTTTGAGGCTCTTAGTCGCGGCGCTCGTGCTGTAACGTTTGTTGAGGAAAATAAAGCTCAAGCCACCAGTATCAAGAAATCTAGTGTGATTTTTAAGGTGCCCGCTGAAGCTGATGTGGTTATAAGCGATGTCAGGCGAGTTTGGCCCCACATTAGCGTTACTGGCGCAAAGTACGACATTGTTTTCGCTGACCCTCCCTACAAAAAGGGTTACGGTAAGCAAATTTTGGCTGGGCTAGTGGAATATAAGTTATTAGCGCCAGATAGCCTGGTCATAATCGAACATAATCGCGACGATCTCATCGAAGTAGACGATGGTAGCCTAATGAAGGTTGATTACCGAGAGTATGGTAAGTCGGCTCTTAGCTTTTTTAGTTTTGACTAATGGTGCCAATGGATAGCGGTTCTCAAGAAGATAAGGCGAGCGATGTTCAAGGGCAGCAGGGCAAGCGTTTGCGCCTTGCCAATGCCACTGCGACGCGGTTGGCTGCGGTCGCTTCTGAGCGGGCAGAGGCCCGGGATAGTTCACTGATAGAGGCCACCGGCCATGTGCGCATTGGTGACCTTTTGATGTTTTCAGGATTGGTCTCGTCCGAATTTATTCAAACAGCTTTGCGTAACTTTGAAGAGAAAGGTTTGCCCTTAGGTAAGGTGCTCACACTTTCTGGCTATATTACTGAAGCACAGCTTCGCTGTGCTCTTGATGTTCAGGCTCTTGTCAATGAAAGGCAGTTGCCTCTTGATGTAGGTGTGAAGGTGCTCACTCTTGCATACAAAGAGGCTGTGCCTTTAGCTGAAGCTTTTGAGCGCTCGGGAGTGGTGCAACCGGAAGATCATCTCAGCAACAAGCTTGGCCAGCTTGTGCTTGATGCCCAGGTAGTAGATCTTCCCATTTTAGAAAATGCCCTAGAAGTTAATCATCGCACTGGTTTGCCTCTTGGACATATTCTTTGCTATCGCTCTATTATTTCGCAGCAGTTACTCGAGACTGCATTACTTGGCCAACAATTGATTCGTCGTGGTTCGATTTCTCGCGAACAGTGTGTCAAAGCAATATCACAAGCCCATCAACGGGAAAAAGCCTTGACGCAGTTGCCTCACAATATTGGCTTCAAGAAATCGATGCTAAGAAATTCGCCGAGAATTGGTGAACTCTTGTTCGAGGCAGAACTAATTGGTGATTCTCAGTTACTTGAGTCATTGCAAAATTCGCTTTCTACCGGTAGACCATCGGGGCAGTGTATGAAAGAAGTCTGCGGCATGGACCCTGTCTACATCACTGCAACGGTAGAACTGCAAGAGATGATTGATAATGGCATGCTCACCACGCCTCTTGCCATAGATACTTTTGTGCGCATGAAAGAATTTGGTTATGGATTCCTTCGTGCTTTAGCTGAGGCGTCAGTAAGTCGTATTGTCCTTAATCCATCGCGAAGGTTGCTTGAGCTGCTCAACGAAACAGGATCTTATTCAATTGAAATAGCTAAGCTTCCGTCTGAAATTCTTGAGCGCGTTGAAGTGCATTACAATCAATCGATTGAAGTTTGTCGTGCCCTTGTTGCTGCCAATATTGTCGAACAGCATGCCATCTATTCTGGCCTCAGGCTAGTCTATTTGCTTGAAGAAGAACTATTGACTGAAGAGCAAGCCTTGCTAGCCCTAGACATGGCTTGCACGACGCCATTGCCGGTAGATGAAGCGATTTTTCGCCTTGGTTGGAAAAAAAGAACTCGACTGCGCGAAGAGTAAATTAGGTTTTTAGCTGGAACAACAGTCTATTGGTGGCACTTCAGATTCTGCTTCTGCTTTTGATTCTGTTTCGGCTGGCACCACATCTGGTGCTATAGGCATCTTGCCTGTGGTGGTGGCAGGGTATTTTAGTCGTTCGTGGTGCAGGGTGCGCCAGACGCGGCAGAAGCCCGCTCTTACCTTTTGCATCTCTTCATAGGTAAGATTTGAATCTGCTAATTGGCCATCATCCCAGCGATTTTGAAATACTTTATCTAGAGCGATTTCAACTTCTTCATTAGTCGGATTTTGCATGCTATGTGTCACTGCCTCTGACACATCAGCTAGCATCACAATTGCTGTTTCCTTTGTATCTGGCTTTGGTCCAGGATAACGATAGAAGTTGGCGTCGACTTTCTCTACACCATCTCTCAGGCAGGCCTTGTGATAAAAATATGCCATTAGGGTCGTGCCCTGGTGCATTGGTATGAAGTCTTGTATGGCCTTGGGAAGGGCATACTTTTGCGCTAGAGCAATGCCATCGGTGACGTGAGCCAATACTCTTGCTCGACTCTCTTCTGGGGTCATTGAGTCATGCGGATTGGTGGCGCCTAGTTGGTTTTCAATGAAGAATTTCGGACGGACCATCTTGCCGATATCATGATAAAGAGCACCGGCTCTGACCATGTTGGGGTCGGCCGAAATCGCTTTGGCTCCAGCTTCGGCTAAGTTGGCAACGGCCAGGCTGTGTTGATATGTGCCCGGAGCATTTTCTTCGAGGCGGCGCAGCAGGGGCTGATTGGCATCAGTCAATTCTGCTAGCCTGTAAGGTGTAATTAGACCAAAAATATTCTCTAAATAAGGTAGGCTGCCAATCGCCAAGATCGAAGAGGAGATTCCGCCAAGAAAATCGATTCCGGCTTGTCTGCCAAGCATGTGCCAGGAGGTAATCGACATATTGAAGGCACTGACTGTCAGGTCACCAGCTACTTGACCGGCTGCAACAGCAAGACCGGTGCTAATGACAGCGTTGCGTTGCCTGGAATAGGTCCAGATGGCAGCAGCTGAGGCGAGGCAGTGAGCAAAAATGTTGCGCATATCAACCAAGCGATCCACAGCTATGAGCATGATCATTGGCACCGTCCAAACGATGGCAACTCTTGGCCCGAAGAATATAGTAAGAATTAGTGCTGCTGCTGGAATTGGTACGAACTGTGGATAGGTTTTGCCGATGATTGAAGCCATCGCACACGCTACCACGGCCACGGTAAACATCAAACCAACTGAACTGACAGAGAAGAAGTGTTCCGGTTCGTAGGTATAGAGGAACAGTGCCACTAAGGTAAGGGCAGCAACAAGCGAAATGCCAATACTAAAGATAAAGGGCCAGCGATTGACGTGGGTTATTCCTAGGGCCTGGAGAATGTCTAGTTTGTCGCTGGTGATCATGGCGCCACGAGGCACCAAAAGCTCTCCTTCGGCGACACTGCGCATGATTGGCTTGATTGATTTGACAACTTCTTCGGCCTTGCTCTGGGTCGATTTGTGGTCAATAACCAGGTTGGGCTCTAAATTTCTTGCCAGTATTGTCGCTGAAACATTCTTCAAGGCTAAAGGCATAGTGTCTGGGAGAAACTCCTCTGCCATATCGACCCAGGCTTTCTTGTCAGAAACCGGGAAGCGCTTGAACTTGTTGGTTAAGCGTTGGGCACTGGAGATAATCGCTTTTTGATAAGCGGGAAAGTCGGTTGGCTGAACTGACAATGCAGTTAGCAACTCAGCTTTCTCTAAGGGAGTAGTTTTGGGCAAGTTCGCAACAATAGAGCGGCGCGTAAGCAGGTCAGGTTTTAACGAGGGCAAGACTTCGCTCTGCTCAGCGAAAATCGCATCGGTGCTCAATAGCATGTCTAATATGATGGCAGCGTTAGGGCTGTCGATTGCTGGCGTTGATTTTTTGCTATTGCGTTTGCCGCCTGTTTTGTTTAGCAGAGCAGGGCCAATAGGGATGAGGCCTAGAGCCTGGTATTGAGCAATGCGGTTGAGGCTAGCCTTGATTGATTCAAGTGATATTTGGTCTTGACTGAGCTCGACTTGAAAGACCGGGTAGACAGTTTGCTTGGCAATTGCTATGGCCTTCGCCGTCTCACTGCGATCCACAACTGAGATTGCCTCTGGGGCATAGAGATCATGGTCAGCGACATCTGTCACTTGCAAGCCGGGGCTGAATATATGAACTGATGTCAGGGCAAGAAAGAGGCAGGCAAAACCGACTATCCCAACGGAGAGCCAGCCGACAAAGGCTTTACTGCTGGGGAAAATATCGTGTTGACCAACTTCGAGCTTGGCAGTGTCTGTCAAGCTATTCGCTTTAGTCTCATTCACAGTCTTACTGATTCTTACTGTTAAAGGGGTGGGAAATCCTAACACTAACAATATTACTCTGTTTTGTCTGAGCTGTTAGAATTTTGTCTGCTTTTAGCTATTACAAAGGGGCCTTAGATGATATTGGTGACTGGAGCAGCTGGTTATATTGGCTCTCATTTCGTTCGCTACTATCTCAAGCAAAACCCAGATTCTGGACTGGTTGCAGTTGATAATTTGGGCCTGGGAAATGCTCTTTCTCTTGATCAAGCGAACCCCAAGCTACACTTCTATAAGGTCTCTATTGGCGACAGAGCTGCTGTCGACAAGATTTTTGCTAGCCATAAGATCGATGCCGTTGTTCATTTTGCGGCCAATGCTTATGTCGGTGAGTCGCAAACTAAACCGTTCAAGTATTTCGAAAACAATGTTTGCGAGACCCTTCGTTTTCTGCAGTCAATGCAGCAAGCGCAGGTGCAGCAAATCGTCTTTTCATCGACTTGTGCTACTTATGGCAACCCTCGCTATGTCCCTATCGATGAAAATCATCCCCAAAAGCCTATTAATACCTATGGCAGCACCAAGCTTATGATTGAAGAGGCCCTGCGAGCTTTAGCTTTGTCTGTGCAACTAAAATATGTTTGCTTGCGCTATTTCAATGCCGCTGGAGCTGACCCTGATCCGGCAGAGGGGCAAGAAATAGGAGAAAGCCATGAACCTGAATCTCATTTGATTCCACTAGCTATAACGGCTGCTTTGAATAGTAATAAGAAGAACCAGCGCTTAAAAGTTTTTGGCGACGATTATGCAACCGCTGATGGAACCTGCGTGCGCGATTACATTCATGTTAACGATTTGGCTGAGGCGCACTGCTTAGCTCTAAAACTATTGAGCTCGGATAGTTTCAGTGGTGATGTCGAACAGTCTAATCAATTGGGTCTAGCTCTTAACTTGGGCACAGCCCACGGTGCCTCGGTGAAAGAGGTTATTGCTGCTGTTGAGTCAGTTACTGGAAAAGCCGTGCCCTATGACCTGGTGGAAAGGCGGCCAGGTGACCCACCATCCCTTGTTGCCGACTACACCAAGGCAGCGCAAGTGCTTGGTTGGCAGCCAAAGTTTGATCTCAGACAAACTGTTGAGAGTGCTTACAATTGGGAACTGAAGCGTCGTTATTGATATTGAGTATTGTTTACTCTAGTTCTCGTTATTCTAGTTCTAGTTATTCTAGTTCGGCATCGACATTGAGTGTGCTCTTCACTTTGTAGATGCGCTTGCCTTGCGACTCGTGATAAGTACGCATCATGATTTCGGCCTGTAGGCCCATCAAAAGCAGTTGCATGCCCATGAGGAAGAAGACTGCTACCAGCACCGGTAGTGGTGTCTCAATGAAAGATGTGGCGTAGCCATATTTCAGTACGACCATCCAGCCGAAAATTACTAGAGATAAGATCCACGAAGCTAGACCGGCTGTGCCAAACACATAGATTGGCTTGGTGAAGTACTTGGCCATAAATTTAACTGTGATTAAGTCTAGGACAACCTTGAAAGTGCGCGAAATGCCGTACTTAGACTGTCCGAATTGGCGGGCATAATGGTTTACTGGAATTTCAGCCACCCGAGCACCGAGCCATGTGGCATAAATTGGCACGAAGCGGTGCATTTCTCCGTAAAGTCTGACGTCTTTGATTACTTCTTTGCGGTAGGCTTTCAGTGAGCAACCATAGTCGTGCAGACGCACGCCGGAGATTGACGAAATAATCTTGTTAGCTGTCCATGACGGAATCAGGCGCAGGAATAATTCATCTTTGCGCTCTTTGCGCCAGCCGCTAACCACGTCATAACCTTCGTCGAGCTTGTCGAGAAGACGAATGATGTCGGCGGGATCGTTCTGTAAGTCTGCATCCATGGGGATAATCACGTCGCCTAAAGCGTGATCGATTCCAGCGGCTAGTGCCGCCGTTTGACCAAAGTTGCGAACAAAACGAACGACCTTGATGCGAATATCACCAGCTGAAATAGCCTTGAGCTTGTTGTATGACTGGTCTTTCGAGCCATCATCAATAAGGATGGCTTCCCATGTACGGCCGAGTTGGTCGAGAGCGCTTACTAGTTTCTGGTAGAGCAGCTCGACGTTTTCTTCTTCGTTGTAGACTGGAACAACAACCGAAATCTCAGGAACTAGCCCAACTCCCATGTGAAGCGGCATTGATTTCTTATAGATAGACTTCTCGTAGGTCAGAGGATCGGCGACAATCTTAGTGTTAGCGACAACTGGCTGATTATGACTTAGACTGGATGGGTCAGAATTAGTAGTCGTGGCCGACCCTGTAGTTGACCCCGTGTTTGACCCCGCATTTGACATAGATGCTGCAGTTTGAATGGTATTCATCGCAAGTATATCCCTGACATATTTTCTGAAATTGGAAGTGCCAGACAATCATAATCAACTTGGCCAAACAAACACCTTGATTACTTCTCATCATCCTCCTGATTACCTACATTAAAGAGCGTGAGCGATTTGCATTAATGACGATCATAAAGACTAGCGATCCGGCTCAAGGTGAGCCCCAACCAGAACCACAGCAGGGCTTACAGCCTAAGGCTAAGAGCAAAATTTCAGCTTCGCCTTCCTCTGGTCAGAAAAAATCTGAAACTATAGAAGAAGTTAACGTAAACCGAAATCGTCGTTCTTCGTTACTTTCTGGTCAAGAAAATAGCGCTGATCAAAAATCAGACCAAGCCGTTCGACCTGACAGCTTGCAGGAGTATATCGGCCAGACACGCTTGAAGGGCATGATGAATATGTCTATCTCGGCGGCAAAGTCACGGGGAGAAGCCCTTGACCATGTTTTATTTTATGGCCCCCCAGGTTTAGGCAAAACCACCCTGGCCCGTGTTATCGCCAATGAAATGCAAGCTCGCATTCATATGACCTCGGGCCCCTCTCTAGAGCGTCCACGCGACATTATTGGTCTAGTGCATCAACTAGAAGAAGGTGATGTCCTTTTCATTGACGAAATTCATCGTCTCTCCCGTGTGGCTGAAGAGCTTCTTTATCCGGCTATTGAAGATTTTGTAATTGATTTGACCACGGGCAAAGGACAGGCTACTCGCACTATGCGTTTGCCCTTGCCCCGCTTTACCCTCATCGGTGCCACCACGAAAGCTGGCATGCTGTCGAATGCTTTGCGAGATCGCTTTGGTTTTGTTTGTCGCCTCGAGTTTTATGATGAAGCAGAGTTGACCAAAATTGTGGCTCGCACCGCTAAGATTCTTTCAGTCGCTATGGAAATTGAGGCTGTGGTAGCTATTGCCTCAAGAGCGAGGGGCACACCTCGTATTGCCAATCGCTTGGTGCGTCTAGTGCGTGACTTCGGTCAGTATCAAGGGGCTGCGGTGATCGATGGCGCCATCGCTGAAGCCGCTCTAGAATCGTATCAAGTCGATAAGCATGGCCTTGATATGACCGATAGAAGGTTGCTCGAAATTCTCATTGATCACTATGATGGTGGCCCGGTTGGTATCGAAACATTAGCTGCCACCATTGGTGAAGACTCTGAAACAGTTGAAGACGTTTACGAGCCCTTCTTAATTCAGAAAGGATTTATTCAACGCACCTCGCGTGGCCGTATGGCTACACCTTTTGCCTATCAGCACCTGGGTAAGCCAGTCAGCAAGCGCATTCTTACCGAAGCGTCGATTGCTGAGGCTAAGCAGTTAGATATTTTTCAACGTAAAAGTGATCAATAATGCCACCAGCTCAGCCTAATGTTGTTATTAGCACTAATGCTGCTAGTGCTAAATCTAGCGAAGAAGAATTTGCCGTTGGTCGAGTGGTCTCGGTGGGCAAAGGCACTCTCAATAAAGAATTACTCTCTAGTGTTGGCATGGTTTCCAATCGACAAATCGTTTCAGTGGAGGTCTTAGAAGGGAAGCTAAAGGGCTGCACTGTGGCCGTTCCTAATGAGATAACTGACAACCCGGTTTTTAATATCAATGTTAAACCTGGCACTGAAGTAATACTGTCGGTAGTCACCACTGGTGGTGAGGTGGCAAAAAGCGAAGTAAATATCGCCGACTATCATCGCGCACCAGCTCTTGGCTGGCTCTTGCTTGTCTTCCTTTTAGCCTTTGTAATATTTGGCGGTAAAAAAGGCGTTAAGTCTCTGGTTGCTCTTCTTATAAGCGTATGTCTTATTGCTTTTGTACTGCTTCCTCTTAGTCTCAATGGTTTTAATCCTCTTATGGTCGCCATTGGCATTTGTTTGGCTTCAGCTGTGACCACCATGTATTTTGTCGCCGGTCTGTCAAAGAAGGCCCTGGCTTCTATTTTGGGCACTATCGGTGGGGTGATAGTGGCTGGAGTGGCGGCGCAGCTGGTGATTGTCTATGCCCCTTTGACTGGTTTGTCGTCAGAAGAAGCCCAAATTTTAAGGGGATCTGTCCTGGTTGCCAGCCCGAAATTTTATAGTGGCTTGCTGGCGGCGGGGATGCTCATTGGCGCTCTTGGAGTGATTATGGATGTAGCCGTCTCTATTGCCTCGGCTGTATCGGAGGTGGCCAAGATTGGCCACCGGACATTTGCCGAATTGTATGAGTCTGGTATGAACGTGGGCCGTGACATCATGGGCACCATGACAAATACATTGATTTTGGCTTACACCGGTTCTGCCCTACCTTTGCTTCTATTGATTAGTCAAATTCCATCTACCAAACTTGTAAATCTTGATTTGGTTGCTACTGAAGTGGCTTCGGCAATTAGTGGTAGTCTAGGATTGGTTCTGACCATTCCTCTCACTGCTTATTTTGCAGCGCGTTTAATGGCATCAGGGCGGTAGAGCTAGTAGCAAATGGCACTTGATACATAGAACAGCAAAATGAGAGTTCTATTCGGCTGGCTTTTATTTGCCGGTGCAGTATTCAGTATTATGGCCGGCGGCATATTTTTGTCGTTGGCTCTTGGCTATGCCTGTGTCATGGGCGGCCGTGAATTTATTGCCATGGCCCGCAAAAAAGGAATAAACCCCTCTAGCCGCATAGTTCTCGGCATGATCATTGCCTTCTTTGTCGTTGCCGCACTACCTGACATTCCCCAGTGGATGATCGGAATAAAGGTACCGGACAGCTTCTCTATTCAGCACTTTCCGCTTTTGCTAACTATTGGCATCTATCTATCCTTCTTTCGTTTATTGTTTCGCCATGACAATCCCCCGGCGACCATTGCCGATATTGCTTCTACGATTTTGGGCTTCATCTATGTCGGTTGGCTGCCGAGCCATTTAGTTTTGCTGCGCAATTTAACTCCTGTGGGCATGCCTATTACTGACAATCCTTTGCAGCAGCCAGGTTTGGCCTATGTTTGGGCAACTCTATTTATTATTTGGGGAACCGACGTTTTTGCTTATTATGTTGGCAAGAAGATTGGAAAGCACCTTCTCTACCCTCAAATTAGTCCGAAGAAGACCCTCGAGGGGGCCATTGGTGGATTTTGTGTGGCAATCATATTCGCCGTAAGTATTGCCCTGTTGGCCGATCACGTGCTTTTCGCTTGTCATCCATTTAAATTCAATCTTTGGCAGGCACCGCTTATGGGAGCAGTCATTTCAATAGCTGCTCAGCTCGGTGATCTTTGTGAATCTCTGTTGAAGCGAGACGCTGGAATAAAAGACTCGGGCGACATGATTCCTGGCCATGGGGGCTTCTTAGACCGTGGTGATAGCATTATTATTAGTAGTGCCGTGGCCTATTATTGGGTTAACCTAGTGGTTCTAGGAAATATCTGACAACATCTGACAACATTTTTTGGTCTTCAGGGCGTTTGTGAGCTATCATAAGAGTTGCCGATTAATCGACCAGAAAATTCGTGCTCTTGGAGAGGTGGCTGAGTGGTCGAAAGCACCTTCCTGCTAAGAAGACGTACGGGGTTAACCTGTACCGAGGGTTCGAATCCCTCCCTCTCCGAATATTAAAGACGACGCTTCAGCAATGAGGCGTCTTTTTTTTTCTACTGTTTTATGCTGCTCGATAACAGGCTGCCACTATAGGTGGTATTAGGCTTGACCAGTTTGAGGCGGGGCTCGCGGGCCAATAATCTTGCCAAAAATACGCTGGGGAGAACTATAAATATTACTGCAATTGCCTGGGCTGGCCCTGCTCCTATTGACCCTATAGTGAGCGCGGCAATGAGGACAAGCAGTAAGTATCCTAAAGTGTTAATTGCCGTGATTTGTCTTTTGATAGAAGGGTTTCGCTTAGCCACGACAAAGTAAGCCAAGGGCATTAATTGCAAGGTATGGAGCCCGACGAAATGCGCTAGCCTTAGGCTGTCTAAAACGTCGTCGTGTTTGCTCATCTCAAACAGCATCAGAACTCCAGGTAAGCAACCAAATAGGGCCAGGCCAGTGGCCCATAGCAAGGCAAGGCGCAGAGCTGGAGAGATACTTTCTTTCAAGAGTAGTCTGAAGACTATTACAATTAGTGTCGTAGGAAGGAGAATTGCTAGTCTGCCAATTGCCACCAACAGGCTAGTCTGCCAACCAAGATAAGCTGCCTGAATAAGTAATGTGGTGAGCTCAAGCACTGCCCCAAAACAAGCAGCAGTTGCGGCCCAATCTAGTAATTTCCCGCCGCCTGTAACTTGCTTCAGTAGCCAGAGCATAGTAGTGGCGTAGATAGCCAGTGAAGCGCTGAATTTGGCTAATTTGATGTAGCCCAGATGTGCTACTGGCTCAGTGCCAATAAAGCTTTGGCCCAGGGCGACCAGCAGAAATACCAAGCTGATTGCCAGCAGCAAAATTAGCGATAACTCTTTTTGAGAATGTTGATTGCGACAGGTCATTTTCTTTCTCTATGAAAAGCAGTATTTCTGCATTTTTCAGCAATGCAGCAGCTAGCAGAGCCGGCGGGCAGGCCGGTCTGGAAATTTTTCACTTTTATAGTCGGGTGGTCGAGCAAATTGGGCGTATGTGCTTTAAAACGAACTGAGAGCAATTAAAGTTCAATTCTGCAGATTAAACTTTTATCGAGTAGTTTCAACGCTAACGCTTTTCTCTGGCAGTGATACTAAATACAGTATCGCTGCGATGGTTCAGGGCCAGGCCCTAACCGCTAGTCTTGTTCTTCGCCGATGCTCAGTCTGTCGCCTTGTGATGGTATTTCTGCTTCAATACCAAACTTGGCTTTGATCTCGCTTTTGAGTTCGTGCAACTGATGATTTTCGCCATGGGTCAAGACTATCCTGGCGCCGCTTTTGGCTATTGGCTCGACCCAATGTAATAGATCGCTCTGGCCCGCGTGGGCGCTAAATCCCTGCACATTGGCTATTTTTGCTCTAACGTTGATTGACTCACCGAAAATTTTAATGGGTTCACCGTCTAATAGGCGTCGCCCCATTGAGTCTTTTGCCTGAAAGCCAACGATGAGAACGAGTGTTTCGGCAATGCCCAGGTTGTGGCGGAAATGGTGCAAAATTCGACCGGCATCGCACATGCCAGCTCCGGCAAGAATGAGGCAAGGCCCGTTAATGGCATTGAGGGCCTGCGACTCTTCTGCCGTTGCGCAATATTTCAGTGTCGGTAATTGTTTATGCAACTGCCCTTGGCTGAATAGGGCCTTAGCTTCAGGGTCCATGATGTCCAGGTGATCGCTATAGATGGCCGTGGCAGCCTGGGCCATAGGGCTATCTAAATAGATCGGAAAAGGTTCAACTGCTCCGCTGTGAAACATTTGGGCTAGATGGTAAAGCAGCTGTTGTGTGCGACCAACGGCAAATGTCGGAATTAAGATCTTGCCCTTTTTAGCTATGGTCTCTTTGATTAAGTCGATCATGAGCTGCACTGATTGTTCATAGGGTGGATGCTCCCGGCCACCATAGGTCGATTCAAGGAAGACTAAATCAGCTTTTTCCATTACCGCGGGGTCGCGGTTAATAGGTATATTGACTTGGCCTAAGTCTCCAGAGAAGACAAGTTTGAGTTGTTGTGTTTTGCTTTTCTGGGTCATGATCACGCTGGACGAACCGAGAATGTGACCTGCTTCGACCAATCTAATAGTAATTTCGTCGGCGATTTTTGTATCGCTGTTGTAGGGCAGGGTGTAAAACAGAGGGAAGACTTTCTCTGCATCTTTAATGCCAAAGAGCGGCTTGATTGTCGGTTGGCCTGCTTTTATACGTTTGCGATTTTCGCGATTGGTATCATCAACTTGAATTTTCGCAGCATCGCTGATAATCAGGCGGGCAATATCCAGGGTGCCGGATGTACCGTAGATTGGCCCCCTGAAGCCGGCCTTCACTAAAAGTGGCAAGCGGCCGCAGTGATCTAAATGGCCATGGGTAAGCACCACTGCTTCGACTTTTTCAGCCATTATAGACTTGGGGATGAAGTTGAATTTCTCCAGGCGCTTGGAACCCTGAAACAAACCGCAGTCGACCAAAACTCGGGCCTTGTCGGTTTCAATCAGGTAGCAAGAACCAGTGACAGCGTTAGCTGCACCATGCAATGTAATGAACACTATGGTTCAGTTCTCCAGTGACTTTTGCCAGTCTTTTGACAATTGCACAATGCCATCGCGTAGCACCTTTAGGGTTTTAGTCTGGCGCATGATCGCGCCCACGGCAGCGATGTCGTCAGCTTTCATGGCGTCTACTCCGACAGCCGTCAGGGCCGTAATTGACGAGTCGACTGAATCAAACAAATTTTTAATGGCATGAGCTACTTTGCGATTATTTTCGGCGATATCTTTGTCGGCATTTAGGTCGACCTTTTGGGCTTCTTCTTCGGGTTTTGCCATAAAGTGATAGGTACTCTTTTCTCCGTTGACTCCGGCATTACTTAAGGTCTGAGTTGTGGCTTGACTGGCTATAGCAGCAGCTGTAGCGCTGGCTCGATCAATTGCTTTTGGCTCTGGCGCTACTTCCGGTGCAGCTTTAACTTCTACCTTCACTTCGGTTTTTGGCTCAGCTTTTACCTCTATTTTTTCTTCTGTCGGGGCTACAGGGCTTGGCGCTGCAATTACCTCTGGCGCTTTTGTTGCTTCTACTTTTTGCTCTGCTGGTTTTTGTTCTTGTAGTTCGGCAATTACTTCTGGCGCTGCTGGCTTGATGGTTTCTTCTTTTGGTTCTTGCACTGTTTTGCTGAAGAAACTCAATTCTTCTCGTGGAGCTGTAGCCACTGATTGGTTGATAACGGCGGGCTGAGGCTCGGGCTCAGGTGTAGGTGGAGTAATTGATAATTGTCTTGGTGCCGCTGCTGGGTTGGCAAATTGATTGGCTGAATTATTTGAGCTTGGGCTCAGGGGGAAACTGGCATGACTGGGTGGACTGGGAGATTGACTTGGTTCGGGCTGGGGCTGTCCAAGCAAGTCGGCGCCAGCCGATCGGGCCGCATGAATGGAAGCATTTGGCCCACTCAGGGGCATTATGCCTTGACTCTGGCCGACATTGGCCAGCTGTGCCAAGGTGTGACCAGGCCGGTCAAGCACTGCTTGTCGCGCCATTTCACTTGGTCTAGGCTTTTCGCTGAAAAACATGGCCTGGTCGTCAGGTTCGTAAGAGCGTTCTACCACAACCTCAGGCTGTAGGGCACTGAGGTCATGGGGGTCGAAGACAAAAGACTCGGTGTTGTTGGCTTCGCCCCGAGAGACCTTAACTAGCTGGCCGAAAAAGCGCCGAGACAGTGCGGGAATACTTTCTAGAGCTAGGGCCTGGCCGTCGATGGTCCAAATCATTTGGCGGGAATTGCCCACGCGATCTCGCACTAGAAGCAGCTCGACGTAGGGTTCAAAGTCTTTCTGGTCAGGTCTAAAGCCCACTAAGAACTTAATTGGAGTAATGAAAGCCCGGACTCGATTCTCCTCTGCTTGGACAACCAGGGCCCAATCGCGAGTTGAGATGTGGCCGATACAGAAGCGAATGGGTTGGCCCATGTCGGTGTAGTCTGCCTGACTGCGCATGCTTGAGGGCCGTTCGCAGTTGACAACATGCTCGCGGTGCTCTAGCGAGCGGTTGAATTCAAAGGCATAGCGCTTGAAGTTGTCGAAGAGGCGATCGACTACTGAGGCCATATTTTCGTTTAATTTATTGTCAGTGGAGCCGGTGACGACTGGTTCTTCGGCTTTGCCAACTGATTCTTCTTGCAGGGCTACCATCCAACGGTTGGTTTCTTCACCAGTGAAGGCCTGGCTGACCGACGATAAAATCTTTTCTTTTAGGTCATCTTCCGTGCGAATCTTGCGGAAATCGTCGCTCATTATGGTCCTCTCGAATGCAAATGCGAAAAACTGGTCTGCCAGATATATGCCCACATAACCGAAGCTTACTTACTTAAAGTGCCTGGGTGTTTTGCACCATTAATCCGCCTCCGACAACGAGGATGACCCCAGCCAGGCGCATTTTGCTCAATTTTTCTTTGAGGAAAATCACAGCCCCCAGATACATCAGAAGGGGGTAACAACCGGTTATGACAATGACATACGAGGCTGTTGCCATGGTCATGGCAAACATGTAGCTGAGCGTGCCTAGGGACAGACAAATTGATGAAAAACCAGAATATTTCCAGGCCTTAGGGCTTTTGTAGGCGACCTTGTAATTTATCAGCCTGAATACCAGCAGCATCAGCGCCAGAATAACGGCATCCCAGACACATCTGGCATAGTAAATTTTAAAGGGCAGGTCTAATCCCAGGGCCTTCTTGTCAAACAGACCGGTGACGCCCCAAAGCAGGGTGGCGATTAAGCACATCAGCAAGGTGGTTTTGTGATGCTTTTTGCTGATCTCGTGGCTTCGGGCTGAAGAGCCCACCAGGCCAACTCCGATGCCAACAAGTAGCGAACCTAACAGCCGTTCCGGCACGAGGGCTTCGTGTAAGAAAAAGTAGGCAAAAATCTGAACTATTAGTGGGTAGGCGGCGGTGATGCCTAATACGAAACTGGCCTCGGCCCGAGCCATAGCTACTAGATAAAAAAGCATGCCGCCAGAGGAGGAGAGGGAGCCAAGGCCCGTCCATAGCCAAACTAAAGGTGCCACTGTCCAACCGCCCTGATAGAGCAGGTTGAGAAGAAGCCAGATAACTGGTACTTCGAGCAGATAATAGATGTGCTGAAATAGCAAGACATCTAGATGGCCGGCGCCCTCTAGTGCTTTTTTGTCAAAAAGACCCCAGGTGCTCCAGCACAACAGCGAGATGGCTATCAGTACGTTCAAATCCGTACTAAAACTGAACGGCATCACTCACGTCATTTAAGCTATGATCAGCAAGTCTATCAGCTTGCTTCTATCTTGATGACGATTCTAGCGTGCTGATTCCAATTTCGGAAAACATTTCTGATGCCAGCTAAACCGTTTGAAGAAAAGCCTGAAGGCAAGCCAGAAAAAAAGAGTAGTGGTCAAGGGTTTGGCTTTAAGAAGCCACAGCCTAAGCTCAAGGTATCTGAAACTGTCGAAGAAAAGTTAGCACGTCTTGAGAACGAAGTTTCGGCGAACCCGAAAGTTACTGATTCACCCGCATCTAGTTTGCCATCACCGGTGGTGCAAGCCAAGGCTGGTTTGAGTGCCGCTAGTCAACTGAGCTTCATGCATAATCCCCGCTGGAATATGTCTGTCTTTTGGCTGCTTGTGGTCTTCAGTGTCTTTCTCGGCAATGTACCGGGTATTCATTTTCTGCTCACACCAGTCAGTCAATTTGTCACCATGGTGCACGAAATGGGCCATGCCATAGTAACTATTTTGACTGGTGGTCACGTTAACTTCATGACGGTTGTTTCGGATGGTGATGGCCACGGCGGACTGACTGGCTGTGTCGGAGGATTTGCTTTCCTTGCTATCCAGGCGGGCTATGTTGGTACTACCTTGTTTGGTTGCCTTTTGATCTATCTTGGTCAATATCCGCGCTATTCCAAATTGATATTGTCTGGCCTAGGCATCGCCATGATTGTGGCCTCATTAGTTTTTATGCTTCCCGGCCTATTGAGTGCCCACTTTTTCGAGAGTATCGGAAGTTTGTTGTGGGGCTTAGGAATGGGCGCCTTCTGCGTTTATTTAGGTAAAAAATTACAACCGGCCTGGGCAAATTTAGTGGTGCTATTTTTGGCTGTGCAAACAGCCCTTAGCTCATTAGCATTGCTGTGGGTTCTAGTTCCTAATGCCCTTGGCTTGGCCGGTGCCCACTTCACTGATGCTACATTGATGGCCGGACTGATCCCTTTTACCCTGCCAATTTTTTGGGTTCTACTCTGGGTTTGCATTTCCATACTAATGCTTTTCTTTACGCTTAAACATACTTACGGTGCTGCTTTTATGAAAAAGCGCATCTCTAAAAAACTGTAACTTTAATTGGAGGATCAATGCAGCTTGTAGAATGTGTGCCCAACTTTTCTGAAGGCCGAAATGAGAAAGTAATCGATGCAATCGCTGATGCTATTCGCGGTGTAAGTGGGGTCAGTCTGCTTGATGTTGACCCTGGCTATAGCACCAATCGCACGGTCGTTACTTTTGTCGGACAGCCAGAACAGGTGGTTGAAGCAGCCTACCAAGCTATTTCTAAAGCCTCGCAATTGATTGATATGCGCAAGCACCAGGGCGAGCATCCGCGCATGGGCGCCACTGATGTCTGTCCATTTGTTCCAGTTAGTGGCATCACTATGGAGCAATGTGTGCAGTTAGCTAATACCTTGGGTGAAAGAGTCGGTCGTGATCTCGGCATTCCTATTTATTTATATGGCGAGGCCGCTAAGAAAGCTGAAAGGCGCAGTTTAGCTGATATTCGCCAGGGTGAATACGAAGCCCTCAATGAGAAAATGAAAGATAGTGGTTTTAGACCAGATTTTGGACCATCGGCTTTTAATGCTGCTAGCGGTGCCACCGTTATTGGTGCCAGGCAATTTCTTATTGCCTATAACGTTAACCTCAACACTCGCTCTAAAAAGCTGGCCAATGAAATTGCCTTCAATATAAGAGAAGCTGGTCGTGCCAAGCGCAATGCCAAAGGCGAAATTGAGAAAGATGCCAGCGGTAACACTATTAAGGTGCCTGGCACTCTTAAAGAAGTACGGGCGGTCGGTTGGTATGTCGATGAATATCAGCGGGCACAAGTCTCTATCAACTTGACAAATTTTGAAGTCACTTCTTTGCATCAGGCCTTCGATGAAGTGGTTCGCCAGGCTGAACTATTGGGCCTGAGGGTGACGGGCAGTGAGATTGTCGGCTTGGTGCCTTTGGCGCCAATGCTTGAAGCCGGTCAGCACTATCTGCGCAAACAAGGTCGGTCTACCGGTGTCAGTGAAGCCGAAATTGTCGAATGTGCTATTCAGTCATTAGGTTTAGCCGAGCTCTCGCCCTTTGTGGCCAAAGAGAAAATTATTGAATATCGCGTTGCCCCCGAAGGCAAGTTCTTGCGCGATATGACTCTGACTAAGTTTGTCGATGAGTTGGCTAGTGAATCGCCAGCACCGGGTGGGGGCAGTGTTGCTGCTCTCTGTGGTTCACTTTCGGCCGCCCTCAGCGCTATGGTGGCCAATCTTACTTTTGACAAGAAAGGTTTTGAAGATAAGAAGGCCATGATGGAAGGGGTGGGCCGAGATGCTCAGCGTTTGAAGCAATGGATGCTTCAGACTGTCGATGACGACATGCAGGCTTTCAACCGTATTATTGATGCTCGGCGCATGGCCAAAGGTAGTGAGAGTGAAAAGGCTTTGCGTGATGCTGCCATCTTAGAGGCTAGCAAAGCGGCAACTTTAACTCCGCTGTCAGTATTGCAGGGCGCGCCAGTATTGCTTGAATTGGCTGCTCGTGTAGTTGAACACGGCAACCCTAGCTCTTTGTCTGATGGCGCCGTGGCCGCGCTTGTGGCTGCCGCAGCAGCAGAGGGAGCCTACTACAATGTTCTGATCAATTTGCGCGACTTCGGTCAATCCAGCGCTGAGCAAGAATTTGTTAGTGATACTCGTGGCCAGGCTGACAAGCTAATAGCCGTGGTGAGAAGTCGCGCCGAAGAAATCAAGCAATTGGCAATGGCCGCACTAAGTTAATTCAAAATCAGCCTATTCTGTAAAGAGAAGTAAATGGGGCTACAATTACCCCACTACCTGAGAGGGAGCATTATGGCAATTGCTACAGACAGCAAAGAAAGCAAAGATAATAAGGGGTTTGGCAGCGCAGTGACGAATGAATGGGAAACCCCGGACTTCATAAATGCCCAGAAGCGCCTTGACAAGGTCGCTCAGCATATGAAACTCGACAACAATGTTATTGAGCCAATGCGTCACCCTAAGCGTTCTTTATCTGTGGTTGTGCCGGCGCGTATGGACGATGGTTCAGTGCGAACCTTTATGGGTTATCGCGTTCACCATGACTTGGCCCTAGGACCCGGTAAAGGTGGCTTGCGCTATCACTCTGAAGTTACCCTTGGTGAAGTGGCTTCTATGGCCATGCTTATGACCTGGAAATGCTCCCTGATGAACCTGCCTTTTGGCGGCGCTCATGGTGGCATCAGGATGGACCCAAACACTCTTTCTAAAGGTGAGCTTGAGCGCATTACTCGCCGTTATACTTCTGAAATTCTTGAGATGATTGGGCCGACTCAAGATATTGCTGGTCCAGATTTGAACACTGATGAACAGACCATGGCCTGGATCATGGACACTTATTCAGTCAATAAAGGTTTTACCGTTCCTTCTATTGTCACGGGCAAGCCTCAATATTTGGGCGGTTCCCTGGGAGTCTTGCAGTCTACTGGTTATGGTGTAGCCCTTGCTGCTAGACGGGCCGCTACTTTTGCCAAGCTCAAAGGCGATTCTCCAGCCGTAGTTATTCAAGGCTTGGGTCACGTTGGTTCTTCGGTTGCTCGCAACTTGAGTAAGGCTGGATTCAAAATCGTGGGTGTGTCAGATGCCTTCGGTGGTCTTTCTAATGCTAAGGGCTTTGATGTGGAAGACCTCATGGCTTTCATCGACAAGAATGGCGCCATGTACGAGTATCCCCATGCTGACAAAGTCAGCAATGAAGAGCTGCTCGAGCTAGAGTGCGATATCCTGGCACCGTGCGCAGTATCAAGCCAGATACATGCTGGCAATGCTGATCGTCTCAAGTGTAAAGTTGTAGTGGAAGGTGCTAATTCGCCAACCACGCCAAACGCTGACGACGTCCTTGATGGCAAGGGTGTAATTGTCATGCCTGATATTCTTGCCAATGCTGCCGGCGTAACTGTTGGTTATTTCGAGTGGGTGCAAGGTTTGATGCGCTTGCTTTGGACAGAAGAGGAAGTCTATCAGCGCCTTGAAGGGCTGGTTAATAACGTCTGCACCAAAGTATTCGAAGTGGCCGATAGCCAGAAATTGACTCTACGCATGTCAGCCATGAGTATTGCTGTTGAGCGCATTGTTGAAGCTAGACGCCTACGTGGACTCTATCCATAACTCTAGCGTTTTGGTGTCAGTTCAATAAAGATCAGTTGTGGTCGGCAGAGAAAGCGCATTCTTGGTGCGTAGCAGCGCTCCATGCCTACTCCACGCGATAAAATCAGGGTTGTGCCTGGCTTGGTTTCGACAGCTTCTTGCTCTTTCGTGCCTTGGGCCCAATGACGGGGAACTGCTGCTAGTGTCAGCGGTGGTCCAAATAGTGGCAGTTGCACCTGGCCACCATGGGTATGACCGGCTACCAAAAGATCCGCTTCCGGCTTTGCCAGAGCGAAATCAGGGCCGTGTCCCATAACTATGTGAAAGGGCTTGGTGGCTGTAATTTTGACATTTTGATTGAAAGAGTCGGCAAAGCTCAGCCCCGTAATGGCTAACTCGCCAGTGGTTACTGTTTTGCTATCAGGCATAGCTGTAACCGGCAAGCCTTTAAATATTGATGGCCAACCATCAACTTCGACATTGCCTTGTACGGCATAGACGCCAAGTGGTGCGCAAAAATTTGCTTCTTTCAGTAGCTTGGTCAGTTCGCCTTGCCATTTAACTTGCTCAGGCCAAGTTAGACACTGAATGTAGTCGCCGGGCAAAAGAATCAAATCAGGCTTCTCTTGCATAACCCTGGCAACCGCTGCTTTTTCGTAGTCGCCTATCTGATCTGTTTGCAAGTCGGAGAGGACCGCTATCTTTATGCTCTTGGTTATTTTGCTGCTTGATAGTTTGACGTTTGTTACTTCTAGCCAATGGGGCTCGACTATAAATGTATCAATCGAGATTGCCACTACAAGCAGTGCTAGAGCGAGAAGTGTATTTGCAGTTTTTACAAGTTCGTTTTTTCTAGCTGCAGCTTGCGCCATCACTAAAAATATTGGGCCTGCTATGAAGACACCCATGGCCAGTAGGTTTATTAGCTCAAATGGTTGGGCTGTAAGAAAGAAGCCAAATAAGGCGGCGGCTACTATGCCTATGGCAAAATAGAATAGTGAAACTATGTAGCGTCCAGTTTTCTTGCCATCTTTAATGAAGTCATAGTGCAGAGCCAGTAGGCAAAGTAGCACGGTGACCCAGAATACGAGAATCGCCGCCCAGTGCTCTGAATGAAATTGCAAAGTCTATCTCGCAAACATGGCTAGATCGCAGCCAGTGTCAGTGAGCGGTGTACCGAAAAATTGGAGACATAGGGTTCTATATCTGATTCTTTAAGAATGCCTTTTTCTGTAACCAGCCCGGTAAGTAGATTGAAGGGTACCAAGTCAAACTGTTGATTGAGCACCGCGACGCCTTTTGGCGTGTTGTCCCAAACTTCTACTCCTGGCCTTTCGTGTTTTTCAAATTCAAAGAGACGCTCGTCGGTGACAAATTTTTCGGTGCCAGAAAGCGCGTACAAAGGTACATTCAATTCTCGACAGGCGACAGCCAGCATCCAAGAACCGACTTTATTGACGACTCCCGGTCTGGCGATGCAATCACAGCCCATGAAGGCCGCACTGCAATTGCCGAGCACCAGGCCCATGGCATTATCAAATGTGTGAATCACTTCAATTCCGCCGGAGGCTAGCCGTGAGGCTAACTTGCGGCCTTCCATACTAGGTCTTGCTTCGGTGCAGACTACTCTAAAGAAGCGGCCTCGGGCCCTGGCGTTTAGAAGTGCACTTACTACAGTGGAGCTAAAAGAATAGGCAAAAATTAGCTCGCCTGGATCAATTAGATCATAGGCAATGTCAGCAATGGTTGAAGCACTAGCGCAAAGCATCTTTTCGAATTTAGCCAAGGCTGTATCGCAGCGGTTGCGAATCTCTTCTACCGTTTGGGCATTTTCGATGGCTAGTAAGACATCGTTGCCAAGGTGAAAGAGCGGCGCCATGGCCGGTTGGGCATCAATAAGACTTTTGGCCGTGTAAGTGAGATTGCTCTTGACTTGTTCTGGCGAAACCTGGTCTCCTGATAGGACGCTTTGAAAAACCGTAATTGCCCGGAGGGCAATTTCAGCAGCGCCGCTTAGTAGATCGTCTCTAATTGGTTGAATAAGGTTAGCTACGTGTTCAGCTACCTTCTTATCAGCCTCTGGTGTATTCATGAGTCTCTCGCTCCCGAAATCTCTACATCTAGTTTATCTGCTTTATCTCTTTTGTGGGCCATTTGTAGCCTGATAGATATTAGCTAAGGGCCGCTAACTGGGAGGCTTGGTCATGTTTTAACAAATAGGCCGTCCTACTGTCGTCCACCAAATGTGTCCAGGGTAGAACTTCTTCGCTAGGAATATTTCTAAAAGCATAGTAGTCAAGATCAGGAATGTGACCTTCAAGGTTACGCAGGGCCCTCTTCCAGGCGCCAATTTTGCCGTCAGAGGCGGCTACCTCCATCAAAACTGAAGACAAGCGCCGATCACCCCGTGAAATCAAGGCTTGTATGTCACTCCAGTTATGGCTCTCTGGTCGAACTTCGATGCCTATTTTTGAGAGATTCTTGCGAATAAACTCTAGTTTTCGCTGGCAGTCTTTATCGCGTCCTGCCCATTGATAAGGAGTTTGTGCCTTGGGAACGAAGGAGCTGACACCGAAGACAAATTTAAGGCGCTTATGTTTCTTCTTCAATCTGGCCATGAGGTCAATGGTTTGGTCTAGATCGCTTTGGCTTTCGTAGGGTAAGCCGACGATGCCGTAGAACTTCACTCCGCTTAAACCACTTTCTTCAATCATCTCAACGGCTTTGAAAATCTCTGCTTCAGACAGATTTTTCTTCATTACCGTGCGTAGTTTTTCTGAGCCAGATTCGATGGCGATAGTAACTGAGCGTTGACCAAGTTTCTTTATGGTGGCAAGAATTTCAACAGTCAAGCTATCTGCTCTGACAGAGGCCACTGTCATCTCCAGGTCTTGTCTATCTATTAGTCGCTCTGCCAACTGGTGAAAATGGGGATGCTCAGTCACTGATGGGCCCAGTAGTCCGATTCGTTTTGTATATTTCATCGCCCCATTTATTTTGTCGATGATGGTGTCGATATTGGTGGCACGAAATGGGCGAGTTAAAAAACTGGCCAGGCAAAATCTACATTCTTGCGGACACGAACGCACCACTTCAACTAAAAACGTGTCACTCCAGGCGGTGGCACTACTTAATATCTGTGTATGGGCTACATAGTCATCTGGTGTGGGGAAAACTTGCTTTACTACCTTGCTCGGATTGGCATCAGTAGGGGTGATGGCAAGAACCGGTCCGCAGGGTTCGTATTCGACTTTGTAGAGGCAAGGTACATAAATTCCCGGAACCTGGGAAAGCTTAATCAACTTTTCCCGGCGGTCGGGGAGGTCTTTTATCGTTTGCCAGGCCGCCACGAAAACGGGCACTATAGCTTCTGCGTCACCTAGTAGAATGACATCGAAGAATTCGGCGAACGGTTCTGGATTGGCAGTGAGAACTGGCCCTCCGCCGAAGACTATTGGTGTCGATTGCTCTTCTTGTCGGCCGGCCGCAGTGTGAGCAATGCCCTTGGCGCTCATGATCTTGAGAATATTGATAAAGTCTAATTCCCAAGAAACGGTGAAGCCGAGTAATTGGCATTGCTCAATATTGGCTTCTTCGATATCAGTAAAGCCACGACGTATCAATACATTTGTATGTTGTTCAAAAAGCCACCATACAAGTTGATAGCCGAGCCCTGACATGCCTATTTCGTAAGTGTTGGGGAAATACCAAGCTACTTCGATGTCAGGGGTGTTCTTGGCGATTATAGGCGCCAGACGTGTTTCGGTAGCAAACATGTTAGTTTTGCCGCCCTTGTTGGTTTTCTCTGACTTATCAAGCAAGCTGAATATTCCTTTTAGCTCTCTGATTGTGCCAGATTCTGGGGCTTTTAGGCCAAAACAAAGAAATAGGCCAGGATAAACCTGACCTATTTCTTTATCAACAACGATTAGGTGGAGAAAAGTTTTAGCTGGCCTTACCGGCTTTTGGTAGAAGTTTGTGCCAGTCAGTATCCAACCCTTTGAAGAATTGGTGAGCATTGAGCACATCGTCATAGGTGATAGGCGGCATGCCTACAAGCCTATCTTTGTCACGCTTTGTCCAGTCGCGGGGATGAAGTGCTACAGGCTTCTGTGGTTTGGGAGTTGTGCCTACTATGGCTACGCCCAAGGGATGTCCACAGGTGCTGCAGGTTACGCGGACGACAAGAACTCCGGGTTCTTCCCTGAGCAATTGAATTCCGTCTGATTTGAAAGCGTGAGAACAGAAACGGCATTCTTTCTGTTGGAAGTATTCCTGGATTGCCTGGAAACTTCCGCCATGCAAGTTGCCCATACTTGTCCGTCAATTCTAGGTTCTCTTAAGAGAACAATTTAAGCAGTAGTTATTACATTGAAAAGAAGCAGATACAAATTGAGAAAGATTTCGTGCTGTTTCGATAAGTTCTCTATCCAAATTTAAATCCCGTGAAAAGGATTATACTTGAACCTTTGTAAATCGCAGCAAAAAACTTCGCAAATCAGATCAACATTTTCTGATAAAAGCGGACGCTTGCACTCTCATTCTTGAGATTTAGGAGTATTGAAGTTATGACGCATATTGAAGAAATATCGGCAATGGAGATTTTGGACTCACGCGGAAATCCGACTGTTGAAGTTGTAGTTGTCCTCGCCGGTGGTGCCATAGGTCGAGCAGCGGTGCCATCTGGTGCCTCTACCGGTAGTTTCGAAGCTGTCGAGCTTAGAGACAATGATAAAGCCCGCTACGGCGGCAAAGGCGTACTCAAGGCTATCCATAATATACATGAATTGATCGCTGAGAATCTCGTCGGTATGGATGCTGTAGATCAAACAGCAATAGACCGCATGTTGCTTAAGCTAGACGGTACTGATAATAAATCGGTGCTTGGAGCTAATGCCACCCTTGGTGTCAGTCTCGCAGTTGCAAAGGCTGCTGCCGATGCTCTAGGTTTGCCGCTCTTTCGCTATGTAGGCGGAGTTTCAGCCAATATACTTCCTGTGCCAATGATGAATATCATCAATGGTGGCAAGCATGCACAAGATGGTGTCGACTTCCAAGAATTTATGATCGTTCCTCTTGGTGCAAATAGTTTCTCTGAGTGTCTGCGTTGGGGTGCTGAGATTTATCAGGCACTAAAAGCGGTGCTTCACAAAAAAGGTCTTAGCACCGGGGTTGGTGACGAAGGTGGTTTTGCACCATCGCTCAAAACTAATGAGGCGGCCCTTGAACTAATTATTGAAGCGATCGAAAAGTCTGGCTTCAAACCTGGTTCTGATGTGGCCATTGCCCTTGATCCAGCTTCGACAGAGTTCTATTCGTCTGGTAAATATGTTTTGGCTACAGAGAATAGATCCTTAACTAGCAAGGAAATGGTTAAGGTCTATGAGCAATTGGTCAATGCTTATCCAATTATCAGTATCGAAGACGGCTTGGCCGAAGAAGATTGGGAAGGCTGGAAGGAAATGACAGTAGCTCTGGGTGATCGCATCCAGCTAGTCGGCGATGATCTATTTGTCACTAATGTAACCAGACTTCAGCGTGGTATCGAACTTGGTGTCGCCAATTCTATATTGATTAAGCCGAATCAAATCGGCACTTTGACTGAGACTATTGATGCCGTCAATATGGCTCGTGAAAGTGGCTATGGTAGTGTACTTTCTCACCGCTCTGGTGAAACTGAAGATGCCACCATTGCTGATCTGGCTGTGGCACTAGGCACTTGCCAAATCAAGACTGGTGCACCTTGTCGTGCTGAACGTACGGCGAAATACAACCAGTTGCTGCGTATTGAGCATGACCTTGGCACCCAAGCAATATTCCGTGGGCCCTTGTCGTTTAGGCAAAATCGTCCCGGTGCTAAGCACCTTGCTGCTGCTGCTAAATAACTTCTATATATAGATATAGAAAGAGCGCTCCTTCAGATGAGGGGGCGCTCTTGTTTTCAAGTGATGCGGGCTAGGGCGAGAGGGTCTTAGTTCTTATTTTTTAGTTCTTAGTTCATGCTCGCCATATTTTGCGCCGGCCCGCTTCTCTTGAGAACTGAAGTTGTGCGATAGCGTCCTAGGTACTGACCATCCAGATACTGGTCTACATAACTTTTTGCCGAGATTACGTCTGGGCCGGTTTGAGCGAACTGGTCGCGGGCACGAGCAGCCCATGAGCCCTGCATGTTATCGCCGAAATAATAAGTTGTACGGTCTGCTTTTGCTTCGGTACCGTTGAAGGTAATTGCTTGAGATTGGGTTTCAACCCAACCGGGCTGGTTCCAGCGAGCGTGAATGCCGCCATCCTTGCTGAGGAAGAAGACCACTTCAGAGCCTATTACCTGCCCCTGCAGCACTGCTGGCAGGGTGGAGTCGACCACTGTGGTCTGGCAGTACCAGGCCCCCTGGTAAGTAGCCGGGAATGAATTAGTGGTGGGTTTGTTGAAGCCGGGCTGAGTATTAGTGGCAGGCTGACCCTTCGCCAGGTCGGGGCGCCCCTGTTGACTCTGCAATGGAGCCGGGCTCTGATTGGGATTTGAATAGGGATTTGAATTTGGACCTGAATTTTGATTTGATTCCAGGGCTTCAGCCCTTTCTTCAACTTGACCAGAGAGCAGCATTGCCTGAGCCGCCTGACAATTAACCGCCAGAGCAAGCAGGATGGCTATTGTTTTCAGATTCAGACTTTTGGCGATTACCCTGGTTTCCATAAGCTCTAGCTCAACAAACTGAGACCTTAAAATTGCTGCTGGTTAGGCCTTCTGGCCCTTCTCACAGTTTCTATGTTCCCTTGAAAACGACCAATTATTCACCCTGACTGTGGCTGCAGTTTTATTAATCTGGTCCGATCGTTCAAGAAAGGCTATGGATGGGCCGATGTTTGTAAAGTGCTGCTACGATCTTTGCTGCGCTCTAGGAGGGGATTAGGTGAGTAATAAAACAGTCATGGCTACAGAAATCAAAGACATTGGCCTTGCCGCACTTGGCAAGCAGAGAATCGAGTGGGCTGAGGGCGATATGCCTGTGCTCAAAATGATTCGCGAACGCTTCGAAAAAGAGAAACCATTCAAAGGCTTGAGAGTTTCAGTATGCGCGCACGTTACTAGCGAAACTGCTAATTTGGCAAAGGCGCTTGTAGCTGGTGGTGCCGACTGCGTTGTCATTGCCTCTAACCCGCTTTCCACCCAAGATGATGTGGCCGCTTCTCTGGTCAAAGATTGGAATATGTCTGTTTTCGCCATCAAGGGTGAAGACATTCCTACCTATCATCGTCATATCAATGTTGCCCTTGATCACAGACCACACTTCATCATTGATGATGGTTCCGACCTAGTTGCTACTCTTTTGCAAGAGCGTCCAGAGCAAGTGGCTGAAGTAATCGGTTCGACTGAAGAAACCACTACTGGTATCACTCGCCTGCACTCAATGCAGCGCGATGGCGCCTTGAAGTTTCCAGCTATTGCCGTAAACGATGCTCAGACCAAGCACATGTTTGATAATCGTTATGGTACGGGTCAATCAACTTTAGACGGTATCATCCGCGCCACCAACCGCTTGGTCGCTGGCCGCAACGTTGTGGTTTTGGGCTATGGCTGGTGCGGTAAGGGCTGCGCCATGCGTGCACGCGGCTTAGGTGCCAACGTCATCGTTACTGAAGTAGATCCTATTAGGGCGATTGAAGCCGTTATGGATGGTTTCCGCGTTATGCCTGTGGCTGAAGCTGCAGCAATCGGCGATTTGTTCATTACCGTGACTGGCAACCGCCACGTTATCGATGAGGCTCATTTTGCCGTGATGAAGGAAGGCGCTATTGTTTGTAACTCGGGCCACTTTGACCTTGAGCTCAACCTTGATGCCTTAAGAAAAATGGCTAAGTCGCGTCGTGAAGTTCGACCATTGATGGAAGAGTTTGTTTTGCCTAGTGGCAACAAAGTCTATGTTTTGGCCGAAGGACGTCTGGTCAATTTGTCCTGTGCAGAAGGTCACCCAGCTTCTGTAATGGACATGAGCTTCGCTAATCAGGCTTTGGCTCTTGAATACCTGGCTAAGAATAAGGGCAAATTGAGCGCTGGTGTTCATACTCTGCCTTTAGAAATTGACCAAGAAATTGCTTCATTGAAGCTTAAGTCGTTGGGTATGACAATTGATAAGCTCACTCCCGAAATGACTGAGTATATGAATTCTTGGAAGTCTGGCACTTAAGACCGATATATAGAAAGAAAGAAGGCCCAGACAATTGTCTGGGCCTTCTTCTTTTAGCTCTTAAATCAGTTAATGATTTAGTTGATTTTCTGGAACATGTAGCCAATGCCACGAGCAGTCAAAATCAGATCAGGGTTGGAAGAATCTTCTTCTAGTTTTGATCTCAAACGACTGATGTGAACGTCTACTACTCTGGTATCAATTCTGTGGTCAGGTGGATAGGCCCATACCTGTTGAAGAATCTCACCGCGAGAATACGGTTTGCCTGAATTGGTGACCAGTAGTTCAAGCAAGCTGAATTCCATTCCGGTTAGCCGGATTCTTTCGTTCTTGCGAGTTACTTGGCGCTTATTCAAGTCAATTTTGAGGTTGCCGATAGTGATGACATTTGAGCTCTTGCTCTGGCCAACTTCTTGATGACGTTCAACAGTGCGACGCAAAACAGCCTTAATACGAGCTTCTAGCTCGCTAGGGCTGAATGGTTTAACTACATAATCGTCAGCTCCAATTTCCAAACCTTGAATGCGGTTAGAAACATCGGCGACGGCCGTCAACATAATAATAGGGGTATCAGAAGTCTTGCGAATTTCGCGACAAACTTCATAGCCGTCCATTTTTGGAAGCATGACGTCGAGGATGACCAGGTCGGGCTGGAATGAGTTGAACTGCTCCAGCGCTTCTTGTCCGTCGGCTGCCGTTGCCACGTTGTATCCGGCAAGCTTCAGGCGGGTTTCGAGGATGCGCCTAATTGAAGCTTCATCGTCTACAACCAGAACCTTTTCTTGTTCGGAAGTGTTATCCACTGCTTTATCCTTATCTAGCCTAATATTTGCCTGACTAAGTTCTTTAGTAAGTAATTTAAAGAATATACCACTATATAGGAACATTCAGAACTGGCACTTGTGGCCCATTGTCTCTTGACAGGCCCTGCCTTAATGGCGATTCAATATTAGCTTCCTTCTTAGTGGATAGACAAATTTTATTGATTGCAAATTAGTGCCTGCTCTCTCTGGCCCTCTTGGCAATTGACTGAAAGATAAGTAGAAAATCATGTCCCCGCGGGTGGTGCCACCTGGATATGGTTCTGGCATATCCGCTCCCTTGACATACATATTTACTATGGCTGATCGTGCACCACATTTGGTTGTCAGTTGCTGCAAGGCATTATTTTTGTAATTGGCTCAAAGCCACGCAGAGTTGGCTTCTCGGTGGTTGTAAATAGCTTAGTGTTAAGCCAATGTTGAATGTATGGTGCCCTGGCAAAAAGATTAGTGCATCTCCTAAGCAGTCGTGTTAAGCTTCTGTACTGGTCGGTCTTGTGCCGGCTTTACCATGAATGCTCCCAGTATTCGAAAGCAATCGGAAAACAGGTCGGGAGTTCATAGAGGGAGAGTGGAATGAATAAGCCCCAGTTGAGCTTAGCTTTGAGCCTATCAATAGTGCTGCTCCAAGCTAATTGGCTGCAGGCACAATCTGAGCCGCAAGGCGCTATCTGGCAGAGAATGGCCAGTTCTGCCAACTCGGCAGGAGCAGGTGTGTCCCGGTCAACTCAGAGAGTTGCCACAAATATCAAACTAGCTAGTGCTGCGAAGAAAGCGCCAGTAGCTAAGGCTGATGTGGTTGATGCAAGTCATGCAATGTTGTTCTTATCTAAAGGTAAGGACATCGGTGCTGGCAGTGCAGCCCCTGCAGCAGCCCTGACGATTCACCCCAGTTTGCCGCTGGAGAGCATAAGTGCTGCTCCGGTTGAAGCTGCGGATCTTTCTCCGGCTACTGCCCCGGATATGGCCAGTCAACCTGAGATTTCTCAACCAGCCCCTCGCATAGCATCTCTGCCATCGAGCGCCGCGACAACTGCTTCTTCTAAGCAGATGTTGGCCCAGCTTGCTCCAGACCATTTGCTCGCTCAAGCTGACCATACTAATCTCACCCCACAGCCAATACCACCAGTGGTGACAGGTACTCTTGATTTTGAAGAGTACAAAGTAACCAACGTTATTGACTTGAAAGTTTCGCAATCTCGTACATTCAAATTGAAGAACAAGATTGTTAGAACCTCCATTTCTGATCCTGGCGTTGCGGAACCAGTAGTAGTAGCTGAAAACCAGCTAGTTCTTCTTGGTAAAGCCCCTGGTACTTCCACTCTAGTATTGTGGGATGACGCCGGTAACTCTGTTTCAATCGACTTGCGTGTGAGCCGCGACTACTCGCAGCTACAAGCAACTCTGCGTGAAATCGATCCCCGCATCATCGTCAAAGCCTTCTCAGTCGGTGGCTCTGACCGCGTACTTCTTACTGGTGATGTTGACCACCCTGAATCAATCATTAAAGCGTTCGCCGCATCGAACGTATTTATGGATGACCGCGGTATGAACATCCAAGTCGCCAATAGCCGCCTTGTTGCTGGCCGTATTGGTGAAACTGGTGGCGCTACCACCGGTGGCGGTCAGTCTGGTCAGTTAGCTACTATCGGCTCAGTCGACCGTTATACATTCTTCGGCAACAACGCCAACAACATTGGTAAAGCTCAAGTAATGGTTTCTGACGGCGGACGCGTCACTAGCTTAGTTAAAGTGCGCAAAGTGCCTTTGATTGTCTTGCACGTAACATTCATGGAAATGAATACTGCGGCTGCAAGAGAATTAGCCGTATCGATGGGCTTCGGAATGGCCAACAAAACCTTCTCCTTCGGTATCGGTGGATCCCAGAATGGTTCAACTGCTATTCCTCTTACATCGGTGCCTGGTTTGCGCGGTTACAGCGGTACTGGTATCGCTAACGTAGCAACGACCAACAGCGCTGGGCAGCCTCCAACCATCGGAGTTTTGACCAACAATGTCTCACCTGGTTTGACTGGTAACCTCACTACTAACAACAGCGGTTATGTTGTTCAACCTGTTAGCTTCATGAGTACATCAGCTGCCGGAACTGCCGTTAACGGTATAGGCCAAGGTCAGATCATCACTGCCAGTGGTTTGCTTTCACAGTCCGTATTGCTCGGAGCACCTGGTGGTGTTTCGTTTAGTGCGGCTAACGCAGCCAACATCTTCACTGCTAACTCAAGCTTCGGCAACGGCACAATGTTCTCGATAAACCCCACCGTTCAAGGTGTTATTTCATCGAGAAGAGCCAGAGTATTGGCTGAGCCAACGCTAGTGACATTGTCTGGAGAGCGCGCTTCCTTCTTAGCCGGCGGCGAAATTCCAATTTTGCAAGCCGTAGCTGCTGGTGGTACTGCTCAACAGTCAGTTGTGTTCGAACCTTTCGGTATGAGAATCAACATGATTCCAGTACTGCAAGAGAACGGCATCATCAACCTTGAAGTGTCGCCTGAAGAGAGAATTATTGCTTCAAACCTTTCCTTCTCTCTATTCGCTAACGGTACAGGCGTGGTTCCTGGTTTCACTACCCGTAAAACTCAGACCATTGTTGAACTGAAGCCTGGTCAAGAGCTATACATCGCTGGTTTGGTATCGACCAACATCGGTAGAGAAGTAGCGAAATTGCCAATCTTCGGTGAAGTACCTGTTCTCGGAGCCCTATACCGGTCGAAAGCATTCAACAAGAACGAAAGCGAACTTGTTGTATCTGTCAGACCAGAGATCATCTTGCCCGGTACTCCTGGCCAGTTGAAACTTCCTGAAGAAATCGGTCGTACAGAAGGTCCTCGTGACATGAACATGTTCCAAGTTGAGCCTACCGTGCTCGACGAGCGCCACTTCACCAGTGGTCGCGCAGAACGTCACCAGAAGACTTCCCCGACCTTACCTGATGGAGCTCCAGTTCCAGATAACGAGTAAGAACGATTGTTGATCTAATCGATCAATCATTAAGTGAGAGGAGCAGCGATAAGCTGCTCCTCTTTTTTTTTGTCAATTTTCTTGAAATTTACTCATTTTTCAAGATTCAGTGTATATGCACTCCCTTGACATACATGCTTGCTATTACCGATAGTGCACCATCAGTGGTTGTCATTGGATTTTTTTGTTCAACTTAGCAAACATCACAGATGACGGCTATTACTTGCTTTCGCCGCTTGTAAAGGGAGAAGTGTTAAGTCAGTGTTGAATGTATGGTGCCTGGTGCGAAAAGATTAGTGCATTGCTTGAGCAGTCGTGTTAAGCTTCTGTACTGGTCGGTCTCGTGCCGGCTTTACCATGAATGCTCCCAGTATTCGAATGCAATCGGAAATCAGGTCGGGAGTTCATAGAGGGAGAGTGGAATGAATAAGCCCCAGTTGAGCTTAGCTTTTAGTCTATCGTTGGTCCTACTTCAAGCTAATTTGCTGTCGGCACACGCAGAGCCGCAGGGAGCGATTTGGCAGAGAATGGCCAGCTCGCAAGCTGCAGGCGCTTCTAAAGTGTCTAAGCCAGCTCAGAAAGTCAGTTCGGTCAAAAGAGCTGCACCAGTAACAAAGAGTGACTCCGTAGACGGTAGTCACGCCATGTTGTTCCTTCCAGCAGATTCTACTGCTGCAAGTTCTAGCACCGCGATGGCAATTCACTCGGCTAGCCCGATTGAGACGCCTGTAGCTGCTCCAGTAGCTTCTGGCGCTGTGAGTGGTTCGTCTAGAGCCGCTGCTGCACAGTATGCTCCAGATCAAGTCGTGGCCCAGGCTGCTGACCAAAGCACCTATGTCACTGCCCAGCCAATACCACCTGTGGTGACAGGCACTGTAGAGCTAGAAGAGTTCAAAACAACAAATGCTATCGACTTGAAAGTTTCTCAATCGAGAACCTTCAAATTTAAGAACAAAATTGTTCGTACTTCTATTTCTGACCCAGGCATTGCCGAGCCAGTTGTAGTATCTGAGAATCAAATGGTACTGCTTGGTAAAGCACCAGGCACCTGCACCATGCTTCTCTGGGACGATGCTGGTAATTCAATTAGCGTAGATCTTCGTGTTAGCCGTGATTACACACAGCTACAGACAACACTTCGTGAAATTGATCCTCGTATCATCGTTAAGGCTTTCTCTGTTGGTGGTTCTGACCGCGTGCTCTTGACCGGTGACGTAGACCACACAGAATCAATCGTTAAGGCCTTCGCTGCTTCGAACGTCTTCATGGACGATCGCGGTATGAATATTCAAGTAGTTAATAGCCGCATCGTTAACGGACGAATCGGTGAAACTGGTGGTACTGCCAGTGGCGGCGGCCAAACAGGTCAGCTAGCCCAACTTAACTCTGTTGATAAATACACATTCTTCGGCAACCTTGCTAACAACATTGGTAAGGCCCAGGTAATGTCTTCTGACGGTGGTCGGGTAACTAGCTTGGTCAAGGTGCGCAAAGTACCTTTGATCGCATTGCACGTTACTTTCATGGAAATGAATACTTCTGCTGCTCGCGAACTAGCGCTGCAATTAGGTATCGGTTATGCCGGTAAGTACTTCAACTTCGGTGTTGGTGGTACTGGTACAGCTACTCAGGGTAGCGTTATGACCTCTAACGTAGGTCTTCGCTACAGACAGAGCCAACAGTTCAACTCTGCTGCTGGTGCCCCGGTTCCTCCGACTTTGAACCAAGGCTTAGTTACTCTCCAGGGTTCTCCTGCTAACGTCTTCCCTGGCAGCCAGGTCTATGGTGTTGGTGGTGTTGTTCAGCCTGTATCATTCTTGACCCCTACCTATGTAACTGGTGTCGGTCAAGGTAATATCGTTGCTGGCGCTGCAGCTCTGCTTTCGCAGTCTATCTTGCTTGGCGCTCCTGGTGGTGCCAACCTTAACGCTAACAACTTGTTCAACCTCTTCTCTGGTATCTCAAACCTCGGTTCGTTCTCGATTAACCCAACTATCCAGGGTATTATCTCGAACAGAAGAGCAAGAGTACTGGCTGAGCCAACTCTAGTGACAATCTCCGGCGAAAGAGCCTCGTTCTTAGCTGGTGGTGAAATTCCAATCGTTCAACAAATTGCAACGGCTGGTGCTGCACTGTCGTCAGTTACTTTCGAACCATTCGGTTTGAGACTAAACATGATTCCTGTGCTTCAAGAGAACGGCACAATCAATTTGCAGATATCTCCTGAAGAGAGAATCATCGCTAACGAACTAGCATTCACTCTCGGTTCTGCTGCTTCATCAATCCCTGGTTTCACCACAAGAAAAACTCAGAGCATTGTTGAACTCAAGCCTGGTCAAGAACTCTACCTCTCTGGTTTAGTCACAACCAACAGCGGTCGTGAATTGACCAAGACACCTCTTCTCGGTGAAGTACCAGTTCTTGGTGCTCTCTACCGTTCGAAGGCATTCAGCAAGAACGAAAGTGAACTTGTGATTGCCGTAAGACCAGAAATCATCCTTCCAGGTACTCCAGGTCAGCTCAAGCTTCCTGAAGATATCGGCCGGGTTGAAGGTCCTCGCGACATGAACATCTTCCAAGTTGAACCGACTGTAGTTGATGAACGTCACTACTCATCGGGTCGCGCAGAGCGTCACCAAAAGACCTCTCCAACCTTGCCTGAAGGCGCTCCAGTTCCTGATAACGAATAAGACTGAGTTCATTCCGATTGCATGATAACGAGAAGGGGCCGCAGTATGCGGCCCCTTCTTTTTTTTGATGAAACTGTTAAACTCTAAATATGAATCTACGTCTTAAGGCCACCTGGGCCTCACTTTTAGTTCTATTTCTTTTGGCCGTGCTTGTTTCGCCAGCTTATGCCGCTAAGAAACTGATGGTTCCGCCGGTCTTTGCCGATCATATGGTTGTGCAGCGTGATAAACCCATTGTGGTATCTGGTAAGGCTGTGGCTGGTGCGGCGGTGCAGGTGGATGTGGCTGGCGTAGTCACTGCCACTATTGCCGACTCGAAGGGCAAATGGCGAGTAGTCGCCCCGGCTCGTCCCTTAGGTGCACCTTTTGCCATCACCATATCGTCCACGGGCGAGACCATAGCTATCCGCGACGTAATAGCGGGTGATGTTTTTCTCTGTGCGGGTCAGTCTAATATGTTGTTGCCAGCCCTGGTTACCAACGATTGTCGGAGCTTGCCTGTTTTGAAGAGTGCCACTACGCGGTTTTTCAATCTTAGTAAGGGCGATCATATTGATCTATTTTTCAATACTGCTAAAGAGATGAGTCTTGAGGGTAGTACTGAGAAAGACTCATATTTTGATAGTGAAGGCTTTAAGTGGATTAAGGCAGACGATCCTGAAATTGAACATCGTTCGGCTGTGGCCGTGGCATTTGCTCATAGACTAAGACAGCTGGTAAAGGACGATATTCCAATTGGTATAGTGCAGTGCACCATTGGTGGTACTAATATTCAAAGTTGGATGCCAGCTTCTGAAGTTCCTGAGAAATATGTTGATACCAAGACTTCAACTCCGGTGGGTTATGTCTACGAAAAATACTTAGCTCCGATGGCGGGGCTCAATTTTAAGGCTGTGCTCTGGTATCAAGGTGAGTCAGATGTAGAACGCTTCACTTTCTATCCGCGCCTTTTTGCCATTATGACTCAGCAATTACGTAAGCGTTTTTCTCCTGATATGGCATTTTTCATCATTCAGTTGCCCAATTGGGGAGCCAAAAGTACCATGGCACCTAGTTTGACAGCTTACTTTAGAGAGGCTCAGCAGAAGGCAAGTATGGTTCCAAACTGCTTCTTGGTTCCTACACTTAATTCGGAAGTGACTGATTATGCTGAATTGCATAGCAGCAACAAGCTCACAGTGGGAAAAAATGCAGCTCAAATGGTAGCTGGTCAAATTTACAAAGTTGAACATGCTCTTACCCCTCGTTACTCCATGGTAGAACGTGTTGGACCAGAGTTGAAGGTGACTTTTTCCTATCTTGATAGTGGTCTTGAGCTACGCGGTAAGAAGTTTACGGCTTTCGAGATTGCCGGTGCCGATGGTATTTTTAAGCCTGCCAGGGTTAGGCTCGAGGGTGAGGCGTTATATTTGTCTAGCGCCGCGGTGCCTGAGCCGGAAAATTGTCGCTACGCCTGGGCCGATAACAGCGTGGCAGAACTATTTAGCAAGACTGGTATGCCAGTATCACCATTTCGCTCTGATGTGCTGCCTTTGGTTGGCAACAAAGCAAAAATGATGGAAGTGCTAATCTACAAACAGTAGACAAAACTGATATTTCGCACCGCGCTATTTCTTGCGCTGTGCTTTTTTAGCCAATTTAGCTTGATACTGTTCCATAAATTCACTAGATTCGCGTGGAAACTGGCTAGTAAAGATATCTAGCACTAATTTAACTGCCGTAGTGAGGAACTCTTCTCTCTCGTATTCGGGCATATAGCAATTGGCAAGGCCGATTTTGTCTACGATTTTTAGCAGACCTTTTTCGGACAACCGCACCATTGTGGTCATTACGGTTGTGTAGGCGATATCACGATCTTGCCTTAGTGCGTCAAATACTTCTCTGACAGTCACTGTTGGATTAGCTAGTTTCCATACTAGCTCCATTATTTCGCATTCCAGATCGCCTAAGAATTTTCGCAGGCCCTTCTGGTTAAATCGAAAAGAGGCGTTTTCGTCGTTTAATCGCATATTTTTTCAATTGGTAAACACTACTAGCTATCGTAACATATCCTTTGACTTACAATAGTAATATTTCTTTCCACTATGAGAACCTCGAATGTCTATTCCTTCTAACAATCTCACCTCCTCCGTTAGCTCCGTTGGTTCTCGCCCTGTGGTCTTTCTCGACCGTGACGGCACTCTCAATGTTGAAGCTGGTTATATCAAAGAGGTAGAGAATCTCAATTTGATTGAAGGAGCCGGAGAGGCGATCGCCAAATTGAATCAGGCGGGCGTAGCCTGCGTACTTGTTACCAATCAAACTGGAGCAGCTCGTGGTTACTATCCAGAAAGTCACATAAATGCTTTGCATGAGCGTTTGGTAAAGCTTCTGGCCCTATCTAACGCCCATCTTGATGCAATCTACTATTGCCCCCATCTCTCGCGTGCCGAGGGGGGTGTCGTGCCACCCTACGATGTTGCCTGTGATTGTCGCAAACCAGGCCCTGGTCTTGTTGAGCAGGCTTATCGTGACCATCCGCAGCTTAGCAGGCATCTGGCCTTTGTTGTTGGTGACAAAGCTACAGACGTCGATCTTGCCGTTAACTGCCATGTCAAGGGCGTGCTGGTCGAAACTGGTTTTGGCAAAGATGTTCAGTCTGGTGCCTATCAATGGCCGGTTAAGCCTGATTTTCAGGCCAGTTCGATTGTTGAAGCGGCTGAATGGATTTTGTCTTCTATAAACAAGGCTAGTGTGGTTTGAAGCGTTCTATCTAGACTCGCGAGCGTAGCAATAGACTGACTTCACTCAGTAAGTTAGGGATATCGAAAGGCTTGGGCAGATATAGGTCTGCGCCAGCTTCAAGAGCCAATGATTGGTCCGGGTGAGACGTGGCCATCACGATCCAGATTTTCGACAATACATCATCGGCTTTCAAGGCGCGGCAGAGATTCCAGCCATCCATTTTTCTATCGATTAAGTTTGACTCTAGCAAGATCAAGTCTGGTGGCTCGAAGCGGGCCAGTTCAAGGGCGTCGTCGGCGGAGCTTGTTACCTGCACGACATAGCCCTCAAGGGCCAGAGTCTCTTGTAGCAAGCAAGCCATAGCGCCGTCAGGTTCTACTACTAAGATTCTGGAAATATGTTTGATTAGGGCTGCTGGATCGGAGTTGTTTTGCAGTGTGCCGTTTTGATTGAGACTCTGACCCTGACCGGAGCTTGCTGCTTGAAGCTCTTCTTCTATGTTGCTATCTGAAACCCAGAAAGACCCCTGTCTTTGTTTTGCTACATTGCGGTGATCGCGAGCTGTAGTTAATACATCGATGTATGACTGGAACTTTTTAACGGTATTGCTGACGATACCAATGGCAATTGAGATTAGAGGCACTCTGCGGCGGATGCCACCGCGGCCCGTAGAGATTAGATAGCCTCTCGCGATATCGCCCTTGGGATAAAAACGAGAGCTGACATTATCAAATTGCTGGCAGATTAGTTCGGCTTTCCTTTCTGCCACTTCGGGTCTTGTCACCATGATAAAGTCATCAGCTTCAAGGTGACCGACAAATTCGGTTTCGTCTGCACAATCGAGCAAGATTGCTGCCAGTGCCTTAATCAGTTGGTCCCCGGCCAGATCACCATAAGTTTCGTTATAGACTCTGATCTTGTTTAAATCGAGTGACATGACCGACCAAGCCTTGTCTGAGTAGAGGCATTGCTCGAGCATTCGCCGAATTAGATTAGGCCCTGGTAATTGGGTTAAGGGATTGGAAAACTCTTCCTGCCTGCGTCTCAAATGGGCTAGAACTCTTATTGCCAGCTCATTCTTGTCGATTGGATCGCCAAGCACATCATCAGCACCATAACGAAAGGCATTGATTCTCTCTGTTACATCAGTAGATGGATGCAGCAGAACTAGCACCGGCCGTGGTGGCGCTAGTGTGGCGCGAATCTGCTGGCAATAGAGCCGGCCATCTCCAGAGCTAACGCCATCGAGTTGGTTGGGCAGGATAATAATATCGGGATGAAGGAAGGAGAGCAGCTCGTTGGCTTCTTCAAAGGAAGTTACTGCGTGAACTTTACTTCCTGTCTTTTCTAATACCGATGAAAATTCAGCAGCTTGCCTTGCCTGATTGATAATAAGAATGACGGGGGTGGGGAGGAGCATTTAGTCCCTCCCTCTGGCTGCTTGTTGCTCTAATGTAGCGGCGGGTAGCTTCACTGTAAAAGTTGTATTGCCCGGTTGGCTAGCCACGCTAATTTGTCCGCCCAAGGCCAGGCAGAGAGAGCGGGTGATATAGAGCCCCAATCCAGTGCCTTCTGTTTGTCTAACAAGTGGATTGTCAAGGCGGCCGAATTTCGAAAAAACTTGCGGTAAGTGTTCCTCGGGGATACCAACACCTTCATCGCTAATCGAGAACTCAACCATTTCAACGTCCGAGGAATTATTTTTCTCTTTTTCTTTTTCCAGCCCTCTGGCTGTGATAGTAACGGTGGTGCCCGCAGGTGAATATTTGATGGCGTTATCAATGAGGTTTGTCAGTATTTGCTCTAGCCTGTCAGCATCTGCCCATACTGGAGTAAGACCGGCTGGAACACTGACTATTATTTTGTGGTTCTTGGCTTTGTCAGTTAGATTTTGCTGCACTCTCTCGATGGCATCGCGGGGATCTATGGCTCGAATAGTGAGTTGTAGCTTTTTCGATTCTAGTCTCGACACGGCAAGAATGTCTTCCACCAGCCTTGTAAGCCGATCTGCTTGATCTTTTATGATGCCAACATAGCGCCTCTGTTGCGATACATCTAGTCTATCCCCAGCTCTTAGAATAGTGTCGGCAAAACCCTTGATGCTAGTTAGGGGAGTGCGCAATTCGTGGGAGACGGTACTAACAAACTCAGTTTGGGCTTGTTGCAATGAGTTTGCCTGAATAACATAAATAATCGTCAAGTAACCCCAGGGTTTCTCTTCTTCTTCTTTTTCTTCTGGCGATTTTGCTGACTTAGCCGAAGAGTCTGTCAAGGGAAAGCGAGAGGCTGGCATAACGAATTCGACACCGGCACGGGTTAACACCGTTACTGGCTTGGGATCACTTTCATCTTCGCCAGATTCTTTAGGCGATTCTTTGTGATTATCTGTCTCTTCGTGGCCATGCCAGTCAACCATTGTGGCGATCTGGTGGCCGACAATTTCTTCTATCTCCGCGCCAATTAGCTTGGCGAAAGATGGATTAGTGGTAGTGATTAATCCCGCTATATCTGTCACTACAACAGCGTCAGCAGAATTAAGCAGAAGGGTGCGATAGATTTCTTCTGTCTTAATTGACACGATATTTATTTCACTGCAATTGCGGTTCTTCCTGAAATCTAACTTAGCATTAGATAAAGGGGGCTTTTCGCATTACAACCTATCCTTAAGGTTTAGCGCATTAATTGAACACTTTGCTGTCCTTGCCTATTTCAAATCAGTCAAATCAAGTAGTTCCTTAAGCCTTACCTCGTCGGTAAGAAAACGATAGCCGATCAGGGCTTCAAAAGCTGTTGCTTGCCTGAGAACAGCCTGCTCTACATTACGGCGAAAGCCTGCTGGTTTTAGATTGCGAGCGCGTCTGACAATGTCGAGCTCATCTTCTGTGAGATTAGGTTTAAGTATCTCAATCAGCCGGGCTTGTTCTTTAGAATTTACCCTAGAGACAACTTGATCGTGCAGTTTTTTCACTGTGACTGAGGCCAACAGTTCACGCTCGCGTTCAAATAATTCAAATACAGCATCGCCAAGGTGGGCCAAACTGCGCAAAGGAATCTCTTTGACTTGTTTCAGTCGGTCTTGCTCACTGAGAGCTTTGAATGTTTCGCCGAATAGCATTTTGTTCTCGTTTAAATTCGGCTATTTTCTGCCGGTGCGCTTGGCCAGTACTTCGCCAAGTGCTTGCCAGGCAAAATTGGGCAATGACTGCGCCATGCGACTTAATCGCCATGGCTCTTTTAGTAAGCGATAGAGCCATTCGCAGTGAAATTTTTGAAAGGTTACAGGTGCACGTTTGACAAAACCAGTCCAAACGTCGAAGCTGCCACCAACACCAATTAGCACTGCTTGCGGAAATAGGTGCTTGTAGCGGTCAATGAAAAATTCTTGTCGCGGTACGCCCATGGCAACAAGAATCAGTCTAGGCCTTTTCTCTGCCATTCTTTCAAGAATTGTTTGTTCTTCGGCCTTGTCGAAAAATCCATTTTGATAAGCCACTATTTTGATACCAGGATGAAGTTTTGGCAGTTCTTCTATCAGTTTATTCATCACCTCTGGTCTGCCGCCTATCAAGGCTACTTCTTGACCTAACTTGGCGGCGCTGGCAAGAGCACTGGCAGCTAGTTCAATGCCGGGGAGTCTTTGCACTTTAGAATTTTTTGCTTCGGCTAAGCGCAAGGCCCAGACGACACCAGCTCCATCGGGCACGACTAAATTGGCGTTGCGAATAATGCGGTCAAGCTCTTTGTCTCTCTGCGAAGCTACAACCATCTCGGCGTTAATCGTTACGACATGGAGAGATTGATTCTTTTGCCAGGCCTCTTCAATCACTTCAATGGCGGCGCTCTCGCTGACTAGATCAACGGGGTAACCGAGTACGTGGTCTCTACTTGTTACTGCTGGCAATGGCATGTTGTTTAATGGTATCAACCGTAGTATAGGTATGTAGTTAAGACGCGAGAATTTTAGCTATAAGTGCACCGTTCTGGCAAGCCATTTGTCTGCAGTCTCTGGCTTGATGGCTGGCAGCTGCAGCTAGCTCATCGTAATTTGTTAGGGCTGCTTTAATGGTGGCAGGCCAAGACTGGCTATCTTTGTTGTCTTCATTTCTCGTGAAGGTGAGATTGGGCTGCTTGAACTGTTTCAATACAATTTCAACTTTAGGATCATACGATATGCCAATCACTGGTTTGCCGCTAGCTAAAGACATAATTAGTGAGTGTAAGCGCATACCGATAACCATATCGAGAGATGCTAGCAGTGATAACCACTGACTCGGTAAGAGATCTTCGTTCTGCGGCAACCACACGGCGCGTTCTTTGCTTTGCCATAAGTCAACAAACGATTGCAAAATCGGACGGTCTTGCTGATCTTGCAGGGGCAGCATCACTAATACCGCAGCAGAATCAAGTGTGGTCTCTAAAGTTTCTACAAGTTTTTGCAGATGGGTTGAGGTAAATCCAGCACCACTGCGCAGCGAAATACCAATTAGGGTTGGTTTTGGTCTTACACTAGAGCCGTATTTAGCTAAGAGGTCTTGCACCGGCTGCGGCGGGGCAGATCTTTCAAGGGTCCAGACTGGGTCTGCGGTTTTTATGCTTTTTGCCTTGAGTCCCCATGCTTCAAGCTGACCATAAGAATTGTCGTCGCGCACCGAAATGTGGTCTGCAAGCTGCAAAAATTGTTTAGTAAGGATGCGGCCGATTGACCTTTTTAGCGGTCCTAGGCCTTGGGCATAGATTAGTATTTTGCTTCCGAAGAGCCGCGCTAGGGTAATGAGCCCGCCATAGTAGACAATTGACTTGAGTGAGTCGGTGTCTTGAAAGAGGCCGCCGCCACCACTAATGAAGAGCTTTGTCCGTGTTAGTAGAGCAATTATTTCTTTCAACTTCCAGCGATTGACTGTTTGTACCGCAAATTGTGTTCTCGTCTTGATTGGATTGTTTGACAACACAACAATGTCGTCTGAGCTGATACCGGCTGCTCTAACTTCGCTTAGCAGTTGCTCTAGTATGGCTTCGTCGCCGAGATTGTCGAAGCCATAGTAGCCGGATATCAAAACCAGTGAACGCGCCATAAAATATCTATCTCTGGAAGCCTTATCTGCTCAGGATTTTAGCACTTGCGGCTGAACCTTTTGGCTTGGTATATGCCTTGGCTATATTGTGTTGCTTACTGCTTTTGCCATATCATCTATAAATGGCAGCTGATTCTGTAACTATTGATTTGTTCGAGAGCTTGATCGTAAGAAAAGGTGTTCAGGCACTTGGCAGCGTTGAAGCGAGTTGGTTTGAAGTTAAACCGCGCTGCAGCGAGGAGCTGAGTGCAGTTCTGCGCCTCTCTTCGACGCCTGATTTTCCCAACCCTATATTCTTTCCCGGTTTGCTTGACTTTGAGGCCTTGCAAGAAGGCAAGCAAAATGTCTTCATTGACTTTTCAGCGCTTACCGCGGTTCGTGAGCATGTTGAAAGTGACCTTGTGATCGCCTGTGAAACTGGCCTAACCATAGGCCAGCTCAATGAGCATCTTCGTGCTTTTGGCCAGCGCTTTCCAGTCGATTTGGGGACCAACGCTAACAATGTGGCTTTGATAGATTTGCTTTTGACGGGAGATGGCGGTTACTTAGAAACGGGCTTTGGCTATTTGCGCAGTCAAATACTTGGTCTTGAATCGGTCTACTCTCAGGGGCTGGTGCTTAAAAGTGGTGGCCGTGTAGTGAAGAATGTCACGGGTTTTGATGTTACTAAATTAGTGCTTGGTTCGAGAGGGGCTTTTGCTTTTCCTTATCTAGCCTATTTGCGTCTGGCTGCCATTCCCGAGGCCGTCGCTAGCTTTTCTGCCCAGTCAAAGTCGAACGATTCAACTGAACTACTGGCGGTGTCAGCTCGCTTGCTCTCTTCTGGTTTGCCACTATCTGCTCTTGAGATAGTTGAGCTCGAAAATCAAGGCAATCTTGAGTGTCGGCTGATAGTTCAAGTTGAGGGACCAGCTCAGCTAGTGGCTGATTTGAGTGCGCAGATAGAAGTTGAACTAAGCGGCTTTAAGTTTCAGATAATTGATAATCTTGAGGCGCAGAAAGTATTGACCTATGCGATTGCTTCTGCCAGTGACTACTGTGTCGAAGCGGCTGCGTCGCTTTCTTTGTTGCGGGCTTTGCTTGAAAGTTTGAGCAATAAGGAGCGCGCCCAATTGCGTGGTAAATTACGCGTGCGTCCTGCTTGTGGGCGGCTTTATTTGCATAGCAGCAGCAAACAGCAGGTAGACAGTGATCTAGAATTGCTTACTGCAATTTTGCGTTCTTGTCGACAAAGCGCCGACGGTAGTGCCCTTGCAAGTTGGGAAGCGTTGACATTGGCTGCTCGCTATGGGCTGTTTAGTAGTTACTCTAGACGTTTAAGTGCGCCAGAACCAGCTGCCATCAGCTTGTATAAGCGTATTAAAGAAAAGTTCGATCCAGGCCTGTGTTTGAATCCGTTGGCAAATTTTGCAGGCTAAAGATATGACTGAAGAAGTTACCGATGTGATTGAAATTAGCAATGGCTCTGCCAAGCTCAGTCGAGAGTTGTTAGATAGTTGCATTCATTGTGGTCTCTGCTTGCCTGCTTGTCCGACTTATTTGGCTACTGGCCGTGAAATGGAATCGCCACGAGGGCGGATCTACTTGCTTTCTAAATGGCAAGAAGAAGGTGGAGAGCTGGCACCACGAGCAATTGAGCATTTAGAGTCGTGTCTTGGCTGTCTCGGTTGTCAGACTGCCTGTCCGTCCGGTGTTAAGTATGAGGCTATTCTTGATCAAGCCCGACCACATTTGGCCGCTCGGCGAAATTGGCTGACACGCCAGATTATGCGTTTTGGTTTTAGCCAAATCTTGCCTCATTACGGTCGCTTGAAAATTTTGGGTTTCCTCCTGCGACTGGTACAAACTCTTAAGCTCGATAGCTTTGTCGCCAAGTTGCCGTGGATTGCGCACGGGCCGCCGATTTTGCGTAAAGTGGCTGATTTTCAGATGTTTACGCCAACAGTGGTTAAGCATCTGCCTTTGCCGAAGAAATCCTGGAAGGCTGGTGCCAAAATCGGCAGTGCTAAATTGTTTAGTGGCTGTGTCATGGATATCTTTTACAACCATGTTAATCACGCTGCTCTGCGTCTTATGGTGCGGCAGGGAACTGTGGTTGAAGTACCGGCGCAAACTTGCTGTGGAGCCCTGGCTTTTCATGCTGGTGAGCTTGATATAGCAACGACCTTGGCTAAGCAAAATATCGATCTCTTTGCCCAATCAGACGATCACATTGTTGTTACATCTGCTGGTTGCGGTGCCATGCTTAAGCATTATGGGCAACTGCTTTCTGCCGATCCTGTTTATCAAGAGAAAGCCCGTTCTTTTTCACAGAGAGTGCAAGACCTGTCTGAGAACTTAGCTCTGGGGAAATTTCCTGACATGACAGGTACGAGTGAAAGTCATATTGTCTATCATGCCGCTTGCCATTTAGCTCATGCTCAAGGGGTTCGCGTCCAGCCGCAGGAGTTGCTTAGTACCGTGGCGGCCAGTACTGGTGCTCATCTATACGATTTACCAGAGGCCGAGCATTGTTGTGGCAGTGCTGGAATATACAACTTGCTCAATACATCGCTTAGTTTAAAAGTGTTAGATCGCAAGATGAACTTTATAGAAGAAAGCGGTGCTGATGTGGTTGTCACTAGCAATCCTGGGTGTCTTCTTCAGTTAGAAGCCGGAGTTAAGGCCCGTGCGCTCAATGTCAAGGTTAAGCATTTGGCTGAGGCCTTAGACGATGCCTTTGCCAATTGAATGGTCTGCCTCAACCTCAATCATTAGAAGCTCAATATCTTGGGCTTTTCGCTCGCCGATAAGACTATAATTTTTCATTGGCAGCTATATGAAAGGTCAGATCAGTGACTACCCTTGTTCCCCACCGCAAAGTGGAACTTTTCGAGAATGATATAAGTGATGAGCGACTGCAGCACTATCTGAGCAAGTCGGTAGTGGCTATCGACACTGAGACCCGTGGTCTAATCATCAGGCGTGATCGTTTGTGTTTGATTCAGATTTGCGATGACGAGGGTGTGGTTAGCTTTGTTCGCTACAAGACGGCCGAGGACCTTGATCCTAACCTTATGTCAAATGTGAAGAAGCTCTGTCAAGCGCAGAATGTCCTTAAACTATTCCACTTTGCTCGCTTTGATGTGGCTGTGCTCAAGTATTACCTTAACATCGAGGTCGCTCCTTTCTTTTGCACTAAGATTGGCTCTAAGTTGGTGCGTACCTACACCGACAAGCATGGCCTTAAAGATCTTGTGAAAGAGCTGTTGGGAATTGAACTTGATAAGTCTAATCAGACTAGTGACTGGGCTCAGCCTGACTTAACTGATGAGCAAATAGAGTATGCCGCTAATGACGTGCGCATGCTACTTCCTCTTTATACAAAAGTTTTGGCCATGCTTGAGCGTGAGAAACGACTCGAGCTAGCGCAGAAACTTTATTTGGCTTTGCCCACAATTTGTGAGCTTGATATCTTGGGTTGGAATGGCATTTTTGAGCACTAGCTCTTTTTCTTGACTAATTAATTGAAGTATTTTGTTAGTAGCAGCCAATAGGAACGTAAAAGCGCAATGGAAAAGCTAATCTACGAGAAGTCACAAGCCGGCAGAAGAACTGAAATTCTTCCCAAAACAGGCGTGCCGCATAAAGCTCTTGAGACGCTCATTCCTAAAGGTTATGTGCGTGAGACAGCGGCGGCTTTGCCTGAAGTCAGTGAGCTGGAGGCAGTGCGCCACTTTGTCAAACTTTCCCATCTCAATCACTGCATCGACACTGGATTCTATCCACTAGGCTCATGCACGATGAAATATAATCCCAAAATCAATGATGCCATGGCTGCTCTTGAAGGCTTTAGAGAGTTACATCCTAATCAGCCAGAAGATCAGGTGCAAGGTGCCCTTGAGTTGCTTTATCTGCTAGAAAGATCTATTTCAAATATTGTCGGATTGCCTGCTGTAACGCTGCAACCCGCAGCTGGTGCCCATGGCGAGATGACTGGTTTGCTTTTGATTCGTGCCTATTTCGAATCGAAGGGTGATCAAAAGCGTCGTACAGTGATTGTGCCTGATACTGCCCATGGTACTAACCCTGCAACCGCAGCTTTGGCTGGTTTCGATGTTGTTGAAATTAAGAGCAATGATCGTGGTTTGGTTGATATTGAAGCTCTTAAGGCCGTTCTTGGTCCAGATACTGCTGCCATCATGTTGACTAATCCTAATACACTAGGACTTTTCGAAGAAGAGATCATGACTGTGCAGAAGCTAGTGCACGAAGCTGGTGGCCTGCTTTATTACGATGGTGCAAACCTGAATGCCATTATGGGCTTGGTTCGTCCAGGAGATATGGGCTTCGACGTCTGTCACCTCAATCTGCACAAGACTATGTCCACACCTCATGGTGGTGGCGGTCCTGGTGCCTGTGCTGTGGCTTGTCGCGATATTCTCGAACCATTTCTACCTAAACCGGTAGTGAAGAAAACCGGCGATCACTATTCGCTTGATTGGAATAGACCTCAATCGATGGGCAAAATCAAAGGTTTCTATGGCAATTTCGGTATTCTAGTTCGTGCCTATGCCTATATCTTGGCTCACGGAAAAGGCGGCCTCTGCCAGGTTTCCAAAGACGCTATTCTTAATGCCAATTATCTAAAAGTGAAATTGAGCCGCTCCTTTACTGTTGCCCACGAGCAACCATGTATGCATGAGTTTGTCTTGTCTGGAGTGAAGCAAAAGGAACGCGGTGTTTCTACCGCTCAGATGGCTAAGCGGTTGCTCGACTTTGGCGTACATGCTCCAACGGTTTACTTCCCCCTAGTAGTTCCAGAAGCAATGATGATTGAACCCACTGAGACCGAAGCGAAGGAGATGCTCGATCGCTTTGCAGAGATCATGTTGCAGATTGATAAAGAGACAATTGAATCGCCTGATTTGGTTAGAAACGCACCAACCAACACACCGGTAGGTAAGCTTGACGAAGCAACAGCAGCTCGCAAGCCGAATTTGCGCTGGAGCCCTAACTAAGTAATTGCCTAACTAAGTAATTGCCTAACTAAATAATATTGTCGAATTCCATGGCCAATTTTAGGTAGGTCATCCGTTCTTTGATGCGGGCAATTTCTTTCTTTGTGCCTTTTATTGGTACAAGAGCGCATAAGGCCACCAAATTGATAAACATCAGAGGTGTGCTGGCCATCATCATTTTGCTCAATTCATCGCCGGCAAATTCGACATAGCACTTAAATGCGATCACTAAGCCTATCAAGCTAGTGACAAGAAAAATTGCGTAGTGGCCAAAGAGAAAAATGCGCTCTCTCAGCTCGGCTGCCATAAGCGAGGCCATTTCGGCTCTCATCTCTGGTGGGATTACCCTGCTCTGTCTTTTGTTTTTAGCAAAGGAGGGTGTTTGTTTGTTGGTAGATTGAACAACTCGCTCGTTAATAGCATTGGAGGCTTGAATAGCCCTTTTGCTGATAACAGGGTCGAAGTCTTGGTGACCGTGTCGCGAGTGCAGTCTGGGAGCCCCACAGTTGCCGCAGAACTTAGAGCCCGAGTCGAACACTCCAGAACAGTGCATGCAAGAGATAGTATTAGGAGCAGCAGAAAGCAACGTTGTAGCCAAATCAAAACCTCGTCTAATTTTCGCTGGCAAGCTCTTGAGATTACATTTTGAGGCTAACTCGGCCTTTTTTGCGCGTGCCTAGAAAATTCTTAAGAAAGTAGGGGGCTGTCAGTGGGAAAAACCGGCAAAAAAGCCCTTGTTTTCGCTGACTTTGTAAAGTATCAGGCCAATTTACCGAAGCGCATTGGTCAGAGAGGCGGCTGACTTAATTAGTTTGATCGCAGCGCTGCGATTGAATTTACCGTCAGTAAAGACTTCTTTGAAAATAGCTTGGCCAAGGAACTGATTGTTTTTCATCAGCAGGCGATGGGCAAAGGGCATGGCTGCATCAACAAAGTTGAACTTTGGATTGATAGCCAGGGCTATTCCTTCAAGGGTAAGCAGCGCTCTCATAACATAGGTGAATTCAGATGGCAGGCTGAATGGATAGGCGAAACAGACCTCAGAGAAATCGAATAACATCTTGCGGAAACGTACTTTGTTCATGCCCTCAGCAAAGCGAGCATCGATGATCGGAGTCAGGTCGCGACAGAGGGCATCCCTATCAGCTTCTGGCTTAAGGAAGCCCATGCCGACGAAGTCGTCTACTAGGTCACGGTATTCGCGTTGAATAGTGTGCATGAAGGCATTGATCATGTGCTGCTTTAGTTCTGGGCTAATGCGGCCTACCATGCCGAAATCGAAAATTCCTACTCGTCCGTCTTCCATAATGCGCATATTGCCCGGATGAGGGTCGGCATGGAAGAAGCCTTCTTCTAAGAGTTGGCGCAGGTAGAAGTTGGCACCGGTTTTAGTGATTTCTTCGGCATCAAGACCCATGGCGGCTATGCCTGCAGCGTCGTTGATTGGGATGCCAGCAACATATTCGATGGTGAGAACTCGGCGGCCAGTCAGTTTCCAGATAATGCGTGGAATATAAATGCTGTCGAAATTGCGATATGAGCTTCTAAATACGTCGGCGTTGCGACCTTCGCGTATGTAGTCAATTTCTTCAAATATGGTTTTGGCAAATTCATCTACTATGCCTGGCCAATCGGTGTGGCGGCACAAGCTCGGATATTTCATCACTTCGTCGGCTACGGCGGCGAGAATCTGCACGTCCATAACTATGATCGAACTCAGATTTGGTCGTTGAACTTTGACTACAACATCACGGCCATCGGCAAGTTTGGCTTTATAGGCCTGAGATAGACTGGCTGCCGCAATTGGCACATTATTGAATTCTTTGTAGAGGTCTTCTGGCTGACCACCGAGTTCGCGCAAAATCGTAGCGCGAGCAATTTCAGTAGGGAATTGGTCTACGTTTTCTTGTAGTTTAGTCAGCTCTAGCATGGCTGGCAGCGGCAGAAGGTCTGCTCTAGTAGAGAGTGTTTGACCGATTTTGACAAAGGTTGGTCCGAGGGCGTTTAGGCGTTTGCAGAGCCAGCGCCCGAGCTCACGGTACTCTTCATAGTCTTGATTAGATAGTGCCGCTTCTTCAATGTCGTCAACAACATCGCCTTGAACGGCCCGCTCGAATTCTTCGGCATGAAACTTAGAGAAGCCTTTGACTGACCAAATGATCGTCCAGACTATTGGCACAACGCGGTAGGCTGCTTTCCAGCCTTGCAACTTAGCGATGCGGTGAAAAACTTTGACTGTCGAGACTAAAAGCCGCCAGGCGCTAACGTCTCTAAAGCTCTCCCTGATTGGGTTGAACTCACTTGGATTGAAATCAATGCTGTTGTCTTGAATTGTCACTAAATCTGCGTGCCATTGCCAGGAGCTGTAAGAGTTAGGATCCGCGTTAAGCGCGACCTAAGTTCGACTCCCTAAGTGTATAGCTATATTGGGTGTTGTCAGCAGGAAAGCGCAGAAATTTAAGATTCATGTGACATTGCTTAAATTTCGAACTTCGCAATTACGCCTAGTGACGCTTATTGATTATCAGTTGCTGCATTTGGATGATTTCTTTCACCCCTTTATTGGCCAGCAGCATCAAATCGCCAAGTTTCGAAGCGTCGTAGGGTTTGTTTTCTGAAGTCATCTGCAATTCAAGTATTTTGCCCGATTCGGTCAAAACGATATTGCTGTCCATCTCGGCCTGTGAATCTTCGCTGTAGTTAGGGTCGAGCAAGAGCTGGCCGTTTAACTGCACTACCGAAACCGCAGCCATGTGCTCGGTGATCGGCAGCTCATCGAACACTCCGGCTTTCCGTAGTTTTGCCAAAGCATCATAAAGTGCCAGGAAACCGCCGCAAATCGATGATACGCGGGTGCCGGCATCGGCTTGTAGAACGTCACAGTCAATTGTGATAGTGCGCTCACCAAGAGCCCGGCGGTCAATCACAGCTCGAAGGCAACGGCCTATTAAACGCTGAATTTCATTGGTTCGGCCAGAAGCTTGGCCTCTGGTCACTTCCCGTTGGGAGCGTTGCAATGTTGAACCAGGCAGCATTGAATATTCTGCCGTGACCCAACCTTCGCCTTTTCCGATCAAGAATGCAGGCACTCTCTCTTCGATTTTGGCTGTGCAAAATACTTTGGTATCACCAATTTCGACAAGTACTGACCCATCTGCGTTCTTGGTGAAATTTCTTGTAAATTTGACCGGTCTTAGCTGGTCCCACTGTCGGCTATCGCGCCGCTTATACATCAAATTCTCGCTTTCTAGTCGAAGCAAGACGTAAGTATATAACGTTGGGCCCCTTGTTAGACAATTAGTTTCGACCGAAACGTAGTCTGTTTACTTGGGCCGTACCGGTTACGACCAATTGTTTGCCAGAAGTAACTTTGAGATCGGTAAAGCTGAAATGGATGTCATCTGATTTGGTGCCTAGGTTAGAAAGGCTGTTGATCTTCTTAACCAGAATCTCAGAGAGCTGGGGCGATATTTCTTGGCCTGCTGTCATTAGTTTGGTATCACCTAACTGCACCCAGCCGTCTTGAATTGAAAGCTGACTCTCCAGTTGTGCTGCTATAGGAACGGCTAGCTGGCCCAAACCCGCTTTGCCCTCGGCGGTCATGCTCACTTTGTTATTGCGACCCAAGACAATTGATGCCCCGGTCATAGTCAGGCCGAAGTTACCGCCGGCAGCGCCGAGCAATCCTGCCAACATGCCGCCTTTTTTTGTCACGGTGTAAGAAAGTTTATCGAGGGTGCTTGGTGCTTTTAAATATTTATTCAAGCTGTCTTGGCTGACCAGGGCCGTTACTTGAGCCGTTGCTGGGCTAGTGAATTGCAGCATCTTTTGATTGAGCAACAATCCAGTATCAAACTTGAGGGCCCCTTGGGTGGTAAGGGTGAGCTTGTCGACGATGAAGTCTTCAATATTGCCGCCTTTGACGTCGACATCTAACGACTTCAGTTCACCAAGGTTAAGGTCCATATTGCGGGCGACGAGATGAATATTGTCACAGGCCCCTCTTAAGAATTGGCCATCCTGCATATCTATTTCTAGTTTGCCAAAGCGGCCAGAGTTGATATCAACAAACGATAGGGTTGGAGCACTAAGAGCCTGGGTTGCTTGCTGAGGTATCTGCAGCTGAGGTATCTGAAATTGCTGAATTTGTTGCTCTTGGGCGATCGCGGGTAGCAAGCTCGTCAATGACGAGAGGCATATTGAAAGAGCCAGAGTTCTTTTGAGCTTGTGCATGGCGATACCCTATCTAAAATTCATTAGCTAAAATTCTTAAGACCGCAACGGTCGTGCAAATGTTCCTTTAAAGGAGCTTGTTAATTTTCTCATGAAGTCAAAAAGCCCTTTCAGTTTCCTGAAAGGGCTTTTCAATTGTTTCTACTGACGAAAATCTAGTGAGATTCGGTTGTAGCGGCTGGTGCTGCAGTTGAAGCAGCAGTATCAGTAGCAGCTGGTGTTGCTGTTGAAGCGGCTGTATCAGTTGCAGCTGGTGTTGCTGTTGAAGCAGCATCAGTAGCAGCGCCAGTGGTACTGGTTGTGGTGCTTGTTGTTTCGGAACCACCGCCACTGCAAGCAGCGAGGGAAGTTACGAGGGCCAAGCTTGCGCCTGCAAGGGCTAGGTTTCTCAAAGTAATCATGCGGTCGATTCGTCTCCTTCTAATCCTGATGAGTTATTGTCAACGACAGCTCTCTCAGAGTGACAATGGTGGCAAAGCTAGTAAATTTCGCCCACCTGAAATCGTTTGAATTATACAGCCTACTAATTGCATTTCCGCCTCTTGAAAAGAGGTATTGTAAATATCAGTGCCGATTTTTGCTGCGAATTTCTAGCATCGTTCTTACATTAGGGTTTATCGATACCCAAATGTCGGTCAATTGGATATAAGACTTTTCCCTGTCATCTCAAAGGGTTTGTCTATTCCCATGATGGCAAGTAGAGTAGGCGCCACATCGGCTAGCCCACCAGGTGTGAGTTTTTTCATAGAGTTGTTCACTAGCTTAAGTGGATCACATTCTGGTGTTTGGAAGCTTGCCACCACAAGCGGTACTGGATTTGTGGTGTGGGCTGTGTGGGGCTCTCCGGTCTTGTAGTCAAGCAATTGTTCAATATTGCCGTGATCTGCCGTCACGACTAGGGTGCCGTGCGCTTCTTGCACTGCCGCAAGCAGGGCTGCGAAGGCTAAATCGACTGATTCCACAGCCGGCACCGCCGCATCCATGATGCCAGTGTGACCAACCATATCGGGGTTGGCAAAATTGAGCACTATAAATGGATGCTTGCCGCTCTTGATTGCCTGGCAGGCCAGCTCACAAACCTGAGGGGTACGCATGGCTGGTGCCAAATCGTAGGTCGCCACTTTTAAAGAGGGAATTAATTGCCTTTCTTCACCAGGCAACTGAATTTCTTTACCGCCATTGAAGAAATAGGTTACATGGGCATACTTCTCTGTTTCGGCAGTGTGAAATTGGCCGATATGGTGGCAAGAGATTACTTCTGGCAAGGTATTGTGCAAATCTTGAGATGGCAAGACCTCTGGGCTGAAAGCCACAGGTAGGTTGAGAGTCGAATCGTATTCAGTCATGCAGACGTAATAAATAGAAGGTGTGACCGGCCGAACAAACTCTTTGAAATCACTCTGAGTGAGCACCCGTGATATTTCACGAACTCTATCTGGTCTGAAATTGAAGCAAATTACGCTATCGCCATCCTTTATAGGTATGGCATTGATGATTTGAGGCGTGACAAATTCGTCTCCAATGTTATTGGCGTAAGACTGCTCGACGGCCTCGGGGGCGCTATCGGCCTTGGTTCCTTCTGACAACACCAGGGCTTTCCAGTAAATTTCAACTCTGTCCCAGCGCTGGTCTCTATCCATCGCATAGTAACGGCCGCAAACGACGCCAATTTTCCCTAAGCCAACCAGCTTTTCCTCCAGTTCCCGCATAAAGCGTTTAGCTGAACGGGGCGGAGTATCGCGTCCATCTAAGATTGGATGAACTACTAATTCTTTAATTTGATGTCTGCGGGCAAATTCTAGAAGGGCATCTAAGTGATCAGGGCTTGAATGAACGCAACCGTCTGAAACCAAACCGAGAATGTGAAGCACCCCACCGCTGCGCTTTACATTTTCAGCCGCTGCCACTAGTGCTGGATTATGGAAGAAGGTGCCATCGGCAACGGTGTTGGAGATCAATGTTAGCTTTTGCGTCACTATTCGACCGGAGCCAATGGTTAGATGTCCCACTTCTGAATTGCCCATGAGGCCTTGGGGAAGACCAACATATTGACCCGAAGCTTGTACTTGAGTGAAGAGATATTTAGATTTCAACAGGTCATAGTTAGGCGTCTTAGCCGCCAGAATGGCGTTACCTTTCTTCTCTGTAGTAATGCCCCAACCATCTAATATTGCTAAAACAACCGGTCCCATAATTTTAAAAAACCCTATTACTATCTTGAATTGAGTAAGATTCTAGTGCATTTTTACTTCCTGGAACTAAAGATAAATCTCTCTGCTCCTTTTCTTAGAACCACATACGGTGCCTAATCAGCAATGGACGAACCCAAAAAAGTGATTGCTTCACCAGCTCTGGCTCCTGACGGTTCTGGTTCGGTTACTCAAGAAGAACACGATAACTGGATCGCTGAGGTGTCTCATGAATTGAGACTGCCTCTTGCCAATATCAAATTGTTGGTCGAAACCTTAATCGATGGCGCTGTAGAAGAGCCGATTACGGCCATGCGCATGCTTAGTCGTACGAAAGAAGAGGTGACGCGACTGCAGAATCTAGTTAACGACCTGCTTTCTCACGAGAAGCTGCAGAACGGACGAGCTGGGGACGATATGCGCTTCTCCCGGGTCAATATCCAGCGCCGCACTGAATCGTGTTTAGAGACTACTAGGGAGTTGGCCGAAGAGAAGGGCGTGATCTTGAAGTCGGCTGTGGAAAGTGGCTTTGAGCTTTTGGCCAATGAAGAGCAGATCGACCAGGTACTGATTAACTTGGTGGAAAACGCTATTAAATTTACACCAGCTGGCGGTTTTGTCGTGGTTCGTGCCGGTGGCCCGCCGCCCTTCCTTGAAGTGGAAGATACAGGCATAGGCATGGCTGAAGCTGAGATTCCTAAAATTTTTCAGCGCTTTTACCGGGTCGATCGCGGTCGCACCAGAGGCAGCACTGGTCTTGGCCTGTCAATTGTTAAACACATCGTTGATTTGCACGGTGCTAAAATCGCCGTGACATCTAAAGAGGGTTCAGGTTCGAAGTTCAGAATTGAATTTCCCTAAAGAGTATTTGTATGTCTAGCAAAATAAAAATTCAAATTGTTGATGACGATGAAACTATCGTTGAAACTCTTACCTATAACCTCACTCGCCATGGCTTTGAAGTTCATGCCTGCAACAATGGAGCGGCAGGACTGGCGCGTTTTGCTGAGTCATTACCCGATTTGGTGATTCTTGATTGGATGCTGCCTGATATGAAGGGCCCTGACATTTGCGCTTTGATTAGAGAGCAATCACCTGATATTCCCATTTTGATGCTCACCGGTAGATCTGCTCCGGCAGATATTGCCCATGGGCTTTCGCGCGGTGCTGACGATTATTTGGTTAAGCCCTTTAGCATGGTTGAGCTTTTGGCCCGTCTCGAAGCGCTTATTCGGCGTACTCTCAAAGACAAGGCCCGCTCGGCCAAAGGTCGCATTGAGCTAGGTTCGCTCTTGCTCGATGAAGATGCTCGGCGTGTCGTCTATCGCGGTAAAAACATTGAGCTTTCGCCTCGTGAATTCAAGCTACTCAAAGTGCTGATGCAGAACGTTGGTCGAGCACTTTCTACTGAGGCTCTGTTAGATAGAGTCTGGGGGACTGATTTTGACGGTGATGTAAAAACAGTGGCGGTGCACGTTCGCTGGCTTAGGCAAAAGCTAGAGCTTGACCCCAAAGTGCCAATTCTGCTCGAAACCGTTCATCGCTCTGGTTATCGTTTGAACATGCCCAACGACTGATATAGGTGAAAGTTAGTGAAGACTGAATCAATTACACTAATCAAAGAAGAAGTGCTGACCCTCGGTCGGATGGTTGAAACTACTGTCTATGAAGTTACTCGCCTGCTTAAAGGTGATAAAAAAGCTGACCTAGCCATGGTCGAGCGCCAAGAAGAAGAGATCAATAAGCTCTGCCAGCAGATTGAAGAAAAATGTGTCGATCTCTTGATGGAAAGAGACTCATTTGGTGCCAAGGAAATCCGCGCCCTTGTCAGTATTCCGTTAATCGCTGCTAAATTTGAGAGATTGGCCGATCATGCTAATCGGGTGGCGAGATTTGCTAACTGGGCCATAGAAGACGAAATTGAAATTCCAGAAGAGTTGCCCAAAATGGCTGCTACTGTCTATCACATGGTGCAAGAACTGCTGCTTTGTTTTCTTACTGATTCAGCCAGCAAAGCTAAAGAAATTCTCGCGAGCGATAATACTGTCGACTATTTACATGATGTGCTGTCGAAAAGATTGCTGTCTAATTTAGGCGAGCAAGAGAGTGCCCATGCCCAGATGCGTGCCCAGTTCTTGTTCTGCTCGCGCTTCCTCGAGCGCATGGGAGATGCTTGTACATCTATTGCTAAACGGGTTTACTTCCTTTCTACAGGCGAGCGAATCTTTAACTGATGCCGGTGATTGTTCTAGCTGGAGAAGAGGATTTTCAACTTTATCGTCGCCTCGACGAGATCAAAGCTGATTTGCTTGATCCTGCTTGGGCTAGCTTCAATTACAGTCGCCTTGATAATCCCAGCGCCCAGGAAGTAACTGAGCAAGCTGCCTCTCTGCCTTTTGGACCAGGAAACAAACTTATAATCATCGATCGCTGCGACTGGTTTGCCAAGAAACGCGCCAGTTCTAGTAGTTCTTCTAAAGAAGAAAGTTCTGGTAAGAAAGCGGCTAAGGGTAAAGACTCTGTCAATGAAGACACTTTAGATTCATCACTGTCATCAGTGCATCCCAACACCTATATTATTTTTGTTAGCACTAGCAATTTTGATAGCACTCTGAGGCTTTCTAAGTTGGTGGCAAAGTATGCCAAGCTTGAGCAATTCCCCCGCGAGAAAATTTGGGCTGGGTCGACTAGTCCTAAGTTGCAGCAGTGGTGCCAGAAAGAAGCGAAGCACTTTAATGCCACCATTGAAAATGAGGCGGCAGATTATTTGATCGAGGGGTTAGAGGCTAATCTGCGCCAGATCTCTTCAGAGATTGAAAAAGCAGCTATCTATATTTTGCCTAAGACTTTTATTTCTCTCGATATTATTCGCCAGCTCAGTCCCCACCACTCGAGTGTCTTTAGTGTGGCCGAGCACTGGTTGGCTGGAGATACCCAGAAGACTCTTTTGACTTTGCGCGAACTATTGAGCCATCAAAATGCCATGCAAATATTGGCCACCATGCAAACCATGATTAGCAAATGGGTGCAGATAAAGCTCTTATGTGAAACTTATAATAAAGAGTCGAACTTCGGGCCCGGCATCAAGCGTCGAGAATTACCGCCACAAGAACTTGCCAAGCTTTTGGCTGCCGATATAAAAGGTGGCAATTCTTTTGTTTTAGAGAAAGATGTAAGAAGGTTGTCCCACGCCTCTGTAGAGTTTTTAGTTGATAGCCGCATTGAGTTGACCAAGTTAGAGCATCTTGTAAAAACCGGTCAAATGCCTGATAGTCATGCTCTTGAGCTGTTTTTCTTGCGTTCGCCCAAGCAGCTAAGTCATAAAAACAGAAGGTAGTAAGTGGCTGACTCTCAATACGTTCTTGAAGATATGGGCGCCAAAGATACTTGGCGTGTTTTTCGCATGATGGCCGAACTGGTCGAAGGCTTTGACGAGATGTCACAGATTGGACCAGCGGTTTCAATTTTTGGCACAGCCCGTTGTAAGCCTCATGATCCGGTTTATATCTTGGCCGAGAATATTGCCAAGAAGCTGGCCGATAAGGGATTTACTGTCATTACTGGCGGTGGTCCTGGGGTTATGGAAGCTGGTAACAAAGGCGCGCTTTCTGCTGGTGGCGCATCGATTGGTTTGAACATTTCTCTTTCGCACGAGCAGAGGCCGAACAGCTACCAAACTAAATCCCTTGATTTCCGATATTTCTTTGTGCGTAAGCTCATGTTTGTCAAGTATGCCGTGGCATTTGTTATTCTGCCCGGTGGTTTCGGTAGTCTCGATGAGCTTTTTGAGACTGTCACCTTAATTCAAACCAAAAAGATTAAGCGGTTTCCTATGTTTTTGGTCGGCTCTAAGTTTTGGAATCCTCTATTAGATTGGCTCAGAGCAGAAGTAATCACGCGGGGATTTTTGACCGAGGATGAACTTGACTTGTTGACAGTGGTTGATGATCCTGATGAATTAGTTGACCAGATTGTCTGGTGCAACAATGAGAAGTGCTATCTCACCCCTGAAGGTCTGCGCGGGCGCAAAGCGACAGCGGATGATCAGAGCCAAACAGATAGCTCATCGAATGGCACTGTCGACAACCTTATTGATAAACCTGGCATCGAAACTTAGGCATTTTTCCAGCCATTCTTTAGGCCATTTCATGCGCCATTAAGGAATGTGGTAATAATCCTTAGTATTGGCCAGAGCATGCCTATAATTTGGTGCTGAATTACACTTGAATTTATTTGCCGCTCTTAAGGAGACATGGCCTTGAAGATTGCTGTTTGCGTTAAAGCCGTGCCAGACACGGAAACTAAAATTGCCATAGCTGCAGACAAAAAGAATATCGACTACACCGGTGTTCGCTTTATTACCAGCCCCTATGATGAATTTGCAATAGAAGAAGCTCTCAAACAAAAAGAGAAGCATGGTGGTGACACCACTGTCATCGCCTTAGGTGGTGCCGAATGTACCGATGTGCTGCGCGATAGCCTTGCTCGTGGAATAGACAGTGCTGTGCACTTAAACGATGCCGATTTTGCCAATCTCGATACTTTGTCTACAGCTAAAGTATTGGCAGCTGCAATTAAAGATGGCGGCTACGATTTAGTGTTCTGTGGTCATCAGGGCGCTGGTGGCGATAACAGTCAAGTGCCTTCAATGTTGGCTGAGCTGCTTGGCTGCGCTCAAACAACCATGGTGCTTAAACTCGAAGTTGAAGGTACGACTTTCAAGGCCGAACGCGAAATTGAAGGAGCACACGAATCAGTGGAAGGCTCATTGCCAGCGGTAATTAGCTGCCAAAAGGGCTTAAATGAGCCACGCTATCCTGGTATCAAAGGCGTGATGGCTGCTCGTCGCAAAGAGATTGCTGTCAAAGACGCAACTGCGCTGGGAGTGAAAGGCACTGTTGGTGCTGCCAATGTCAAAGTGCGTATCAAAGAAATGATGTTGCCACCAGATCGTCCTCAGGGCCGCAAAATAGAAGGCGACGTTGATAGTCAAGTTAAAGAGCTGGTCAGTTTGTTGCACAGTGAAGCTCACGTGCTTTAGAAACTGCAAGATAATTTCTTAGGAGAATAAAAAAATGTCGCAAGGCTATCTAGTTTTTGTCGAACAGCGCAATGGCCAACTAAGAAAAGCCTCTGTTGAGGCTCTTTCTGAAGCAAAACGTCGGGCCCAAAGTGGTGAGAGTGTCACCGCCTTTTTGGTAGGCAGTGGAGTAAAAGCTCTGGCTGCTGAAGTGGCAAAGTACGAACCGACCTCTATTTTAGTTGCTGATGGCGAGCAGTTCGCCAGCTATTCAACAGAAGCCTTTACCGCTGCTGCTGCTGAGGCCGTGAAAAAGAGCGATCCTCGTTATGTTTTCGCTGCTCACACGGCTATGGCTAAAGATTTTATCCCTCGTGTTGCTGCCCGTCTTGATGCTCCTTGTATCGCTGACGTTATGGCCTTGCAACAAGAAGGCTCTAATCTTTTGCCCGTGCGCCCGATGTACTCTGGCAAGTGCTGGGGTGTCTATGAGATTGATGCACCACTTTCATTCATAACACTTAGACCAAATGTTTTTGCTGTCAATCAATCAAGCGGTTCTGCTGGTGCTGTTGAAGATTTGACCGTCGCAGCCGATAAAGTAAGCGCTAAAGTTGTGGCTGTTCATGCCTCTGAAGGAGCTAAAGTAGAGCTGTCTGAAGCGGCAATAATTGTTGCTGGTGGTCGTGGTATCAAGGGCCCAGAAAACTGGCCAGTCTTGCAGTCTCTTTGCGATGCTCTTGGCGCCGCTCTCGGAGCTTCACGTGCTGTCGTCGATGCTGGCTGGATCGATCACCAATTCCAAGTAGGCCAGACCGGTAAAACTGTCAGTCCACAACTCTATTTCGCTTGCGGAATATCAGGAGCCATTCAGCATTTAGCTGGTATGTCTTCTTCTAAAGTAATTGTGGCAATAAACAAAGATCCTGATGCACCGATCTTCAAATTTGCCAATTACGGTATCGTTGGTGATGTCTTAGAAATAGTGCCTAAGCTCACTACTGAAGTACGCAAGTTGCACGAGCACAACTAAAATCTAGTTGTTAACGGCTTCAATACAGAAAAGCAGAGCTGACCGCCAGCTCTGCTTTCTATTTTGCGATTCTTGTTCAGCTTCTTAGAGCGTAGCGGTTTTCAACATAGTCGTTGACTAGCTTAATGAAGTCTTGCGCTAAATTCGGCCCACCTAGTGTGGTGAAATGTTTGCCATCAATATAAACGGGTGCGCGTGGCTCCTCTCCAGTACCAGGAAGGGAAATACCGATATCAGCGTGTTTAGATTCGCCTGGGCCATTGACGATGCAACCCATTACCGCCACCTTAAGTTCTTCCACTCCCGGATACTGCTGTTGCCAACGAGCGCGCTCTGCTGTCAGATGCTCTTGTATATCTTGGGCCAACTCTTGGAAAACAGTGCTAGTGGTTCGGCCACAACCTGGGCAGGCTGTAACTTGTGGATTGAATGAACGGATACCCAGTGATTGCAGAATTTGCTGGCAAACTCTTACTTCTTGGTCGCGAGCTGCACCAGGAGCTGGTGTAAGACTTACGCGAATGGTATCGCCGATACCCTGAGCTAACAATACTGATAAAGCGGCGGTGGATGCCACAATGCCTTTCATGCCCATGCCTGCTTCTGTCAGTCCGAGATGCAAGGCATAGTCGCAGTTCGCTGCCAAGCGGGTGTAAACGCTAACAAGATCTCGTACTTCTGAAACTTTGGCAGAAAGAACTATTTGTCCTTTACTAAGACCATATTTTTCTGCCACCGCCGCTGATGACAAAGCGCTTTCGACAATGGCATCAATCAATACTTCGTGACCATCTTTAGGTTCTGGCAGCAAAGCATTTTCGTCCATCATCTTTGCTAACAACTCTTGGTCGAGTGAGCCCCAGTTGACGCCTATACGCACTGGCTTCTGCCATTTGAGAGCAGCCTCTACCATGGCTCTGAAGTTACCATCATGCTTTTCACCCCGACCTACATTGCCAGGATTTATACGATATTTTGCCAGTAGTTTGGCGCAGTCATGAAACTCAGAAAGTAGCAGGTGACCGTTATAGTGAAAATCGCCCACCAGCGGTGTGTCATAGCCTCGCTGCTCTAGCAAGCTAACTATTTTGGGCACAGCTTTGGCGGCTTCTTTTGTGTTAACTGTGATGCGCACAATTTCTGAGCCAGCGTCAGCTAACTCAATTACTTGATCGGCGGTGGCTTGCGGGTCTTCAGTGGGCGTATTGGTCATAGATTGAACCAACACGGGGCAAGCGCCGCCCATCTCTTTGTTGCCGATTTTAACTACGGCCGTTTTTCTTTTTTCAGTAAATGTCATACCGAAATCATACTTGAAAGTTGCTAACAGTCCCAGATTTCTGGATGATTTTCGCGGAAACTAAATATTTCAAAATGCTCTTTACCCCTCTTAGCGGCACTACTTATTGTGTTCTTCAGGCCAAGAATTAGGTGGTCAAGTACGCTTACTCCCAGCACTTTGCCTGCTGCTATTAGCTGCTTGGTGGTTTCGAAGTCTTCTTTTGAAGGCGTCAGCTTGGCTCCAGATGGGTGATTGTGACAGACTAGAATGGCATAGCTGTTGGCAACCAGGGCGGCTTTAAATACCTCTCTTGGATGAACCAGAGAGGCCGAGAGGGTACCGTGGGAAACTTCGTGTAGGCCAATTACTTCGAACTTAGTATTGAGGTGTAGGCTGACAAAGTGTTCTTCTGAGGCAAAGTGCAAAGGCTTAAGAAGAGAAGCGGCATCTTCGGCAGATTTTATGGCCGGAAACGGTGGTTTGAGGTTTATTTCTTCTTTCACAAGACAGAGCTTAAGCTTGGGAATTTGATAGTCGAGCAAGGTGCTCAATTGCACGGTCTTTCCTTTTTTCATTGATTCTTCCTCAGCGCAGTCAGCCAGTCTTCTTCTTAAGACGTTGCAGAACTCACTAAAGTTCAATTCAAAATTCTAAATTTTAGACTTGTTGCGTTTTCCAGACACCAGACTTAAAGCGCCAGACTGCTAGCAATCCTATGATTGATGAGGAGGCGGCAATCCCCAGCCAGATGCCCGGTGGGCCGAGAGCAAGACCATATTTAGTGGTGAGCAAAAAGGCGAGTGGTAGTCGCACCACTGTTAGACAAAGTATGCCAATCCACATTGGCCATTTCGTGTAGCCGGCCCCAGTCAGTGCGCCAAATAATACTATCCAGCAAGCAGTCAGTGGCTCAGAGAGACCAACGATACGGAAATAATCGGCTGTGCAGCTAACCACATTGGGTTCACTGCTCATCATGCTGGCAATTGGTGTGGCGAAAACAAACATGATTAGGGCCGTGGGAAATTCAATGGCCAAGCCAATTTTCATGGCTTGCCAGCCCGTAGCTTCAGCGCGCTCTGGTTTTTTTGCACCCAGGTTTTGACCAACAATTGTGCCAATTGAAGTAGCTAGAGCATGCAGGGGCAAGGTACAAAGCATTTCTTCAACTCTGAAGCCTATGGTCCAAGCCGCCTGGCAGGCCGTGGGGTCTTTAGTCATGGCGAAAATGAGAAAGAGGGCGAAATTGCCCATTACCCAGGCTAGATCTTGAATGCATGTGGGAATGCCGATTTTCAGAATACGCCAGATCCATTCCTTTGTTTCTTTCGTCAAGCCGCCTTTGATAGCTGGCCAGAGATTGAGAGAGCCTGCCAGATCAGACTTCGATAAGAGATAGAGATTGAGTGACATACCCACTAATCCGCCAGCAAACCAAGCCCAGCCGATGCCTGAGACTCCTAACTGAGGCCAGCCTAAGCAGAGGAAAAAATCTAGACCAATGATTACCACTGCCATGAAAAACCAGTTGAGCAGAGGCACTCTGGAATTGCCGATGGCACGAAACATCGAGTGTGCTGTCCAGACCACAGTAAAAGGTAGTTGTGACAGGAGGTCGATAGATAGATACTGCCAGCCCAGTTCTTGCACGTGGGGGCTGGCTCCAGCCATCGCTAACAGTGGTTTGGCGGCGCCCCACCCAGCTAGAGTCGAGAGCACCCCAAACAGTATGCAAAAAATCAGTGACTGCCGACCGGCTTCTACAGCCTGGCTATAGTCGCGAGCCCCCCAGAAACGACTGATCAGAGCCATGGTTCCTGAAGATAGAGCTACGGTCAAAAGCAGCATCAGAAACCAGATTTGATTGCAGATGCCGAGTGCTGCCTGTACTTCAGAACCGAGTTTACCGGCCACCCAGATATCGACAAAGCTAGCCGATGAAATCACCAGCATTTGCACCATCATGGGCCAGCTCATGTGCCAGATGGCAGCCCAAGTTGAGCCGCTCACCAGTCGGTCGGTGGAGTTAATCTCGCTAGATTCAATTTCAGGCGAGATTTCACGCTCGTCTGCCGAAGAGGACATCTACAACTCTCTTTTTACATCGCCGTCAGTTTCGCTTGCTTGCTAAGAGCGAACTTACTAGACTATAGGTTGGTCGGCGGTTTAGAAAGGGGTAATTACGAAGTTTGACATGTGAAGAGATAGTTTTTCGCAAACCAGATGTAAACGAACTGTTCGTTGCCGCCTTAAGGCAACTTGCCTTTGAGGAACCTGCCAGTCGCTTTGCCAGAATGCGTAAGACTGTCGCCAAGCAATGTGCCAAGAACCCAGATACCAAGCCGATTTTACGCTCAATTGAAAGCAACTATTTAACTCTGGCAAAGACTTTCGGGCAAATCTTTGGCCCGCAAAATGTTGAAGAACCGAGTCTTTCGCAAATTCTCAGCTTAGCTATAGCACTCGATGATTTGCGGGTCTTTAGTGAAACTGCTTTGACGATTTGGTATCAGCAGTATCAACATATCACTGACGAAGTGCAGCTCAGCCCCAAAATGCAAGCTTTGCTTGAGCTCCTTGGGCACGGCTGTTCCCGGGCTGCTCAAGCATGGTTGCGCGCTTGTCTTCTGGCCACTATAGATTGGCGCTTTAGTGAGTGGGAAAGCCTCAGACAGACCGAAAAGAAAGAAGATCTAGAGCGAGTTCTTCTCGTTCAAGAGATTTTCCGAGAATTGAAGGCTGATGCTTTGGCCTCTGGTCATGCCGCTCTGCCTCTTCTGTCTGTTGAAGTTCTTGCAGACAAAGTTTATGAATGTGCCAAGAAGCTAGCCGGAAAGCTAAGACCAAATCTTTTGCTCTTGGTAGAAGGACAGACTGAGGCCATCGTCTTGCCGCACTTTGCTCGCTTGTCTGGTCTGTCCTTTAGTCAGCTAGGTGTGGAAGTTATTGCCAGTGGCGGTGCTAAACAAGTAGCTCGGCGCTATCTGACAATTAAAGATACGGTGCGCTTGCCGATTGTCTGTGTGCTTGACGGTGACGCCGAACACTCGGCTGAGTTAATTGAAGATGCACTGCGCGATTGTGATCAGCTGGTATCACTGGCGGTGGTGGAATTGGAGGATAGCTATTCCTATGAGCAGTTGCTCTATTTGCTTGAAGAGCATTTGGCAAGATTTGGACAAACACTGTCTCAGTGTGAGTTTGCCTTGCCCGAGAGCGGTCGACGTAAAGATGCCTTGAACAAAATATATAGGGATCGAGGCTTAGGAGATTTCGATAAAATCGGCTTTGCTAACGAAGTTGTCGCTTCTTGCAAGAAGAGCACGGATGTTCCGCTTGAGATGGCCATTGTTCTTGATGCTGTGAGGATGACTTTAACTTTGGGTCAGCCATTTGATGGCTAGCCCAAAGAAGACGAGCAAGAAATCGCTAGTAGCTACAGTGCTTTCTACTGCGCTTTGGCTTCTCAGTATTGTTCTTGCTTTCCAAATACCGGCCACTAGTGCATTAATATGGCTACCAGACTCATTACTCTTGCTAGGCTTCGTGCCCTTGCTCGTGCTTGCCCGGCAATCTTGGTTGATCCTGTTGTTTGGACTTTCTAACGCCTTTATTGGTTTCTTTCTTCTGGTACTAGCCCATTTAGAGAGCGATAAATTTGTCGGTGAAGTACTGCTGATGAAGCAGCACTTGATCACGATGCATTCGCCCTGGGCATGGCTCTACCTTGGACTGCTCATTGCAATTTGGGGTGCCGTTGCTAGCACCATCGATTTAGTTAAATTGGTCAAGCGTTTGCTGCGTCGAAAAACTACATAGTAGTTTGAGTGCGGCGTCCTAGCTTGACAGGAGCAGTTCCGTCTTCAGGAATAAGCACACGAGCCAAGAATTTCTTCTCTTTTTCCCACTTCTTCGGCACTGTGCCGCAGACTTTAAGAAGGTGGTTGAAGCCCTGCATGCTTTGATCGGCAAACTCAGCGTTTTTAGCCACGAACAGCCATTGCTTGATGACATAGTTGTAGAGAGCTGGGTCGCGGTCTTTTTGCTTGATGAGCTTTTTCTCGAGAGCCTCACCGTAAAGTATTCGACCGTCCATATCGGCCGGTGCCAGTTCGACAGAACGCTGCAGCACCATAATTGCCCGGTCTAATTTGCCGAGGCGCATTGATTGCTCGCCTTCGATTCTTAGGCCGTTAGCAGAAGGAACACCTAGTTCAAGAAACTGGTCAGAGCTCACAACTCCGTGGTGATCTTGCCCAATCTCTGAGGTGTCGACGAAAAGATCATCATAGGCGGCCATTGCCTTGCCAGGAAAAACGAATTGAGTCGATAACACTGTTGCCACTGCTATTGTCAGTGCCAGTACTCCCGGAATACGCTTAGTCATTTTCAACGACTCGGTCATTGTTTTCTCCTTACTACTTGAGCACTGCTTTTTCTTTGACGGGGGCACTCTTTCCCGCGGCTTTTAAATCTTGAATAGCTTTGCCTAAATCGGCTGCACCATAGACAAAGTTGCCAGCTACCATGGCCGTGGCGCCATGGGCCACTACTTGCCTGGCGGTATCGGCATTGATACCACCATCAACTGAAATTATTACTTCTGGACGCCCAGCTTCGTCAAACATTTTTCGCAAATTGGCGATTTTGGGTATGACTTCAGCGATAAACTTTTGACCGCCAAAGCCTGGGTTCACTGACATAATCAAGACTAAGTCGAGGTCTTGTAAAACATACTTGAGTGTATCTTCCGGGGTGGCCGGATTGAGCGCTACACCTGCTTTCTTTCCCAGTGAGCGAATATGCGATAAGGTGCGCTGCAAGTGATGACAGGCTTCTTGGTGCACGGTGATGTAGTCGGCTCCAGCGCTAGCGAAGTCAGAAAGATATTTGTCAGGATCGCTGATCATCAAATGAACATCGAGTGGCAATTTGGTCACGCCCTTGAGGCATTTGACCACAGGTGCGCCAATGGTTAGGTTGGGAACGAAGTGGCCATCCATAACATCGACATGTATCCAGTCTGCTCCACCGGCTTCGGCGCGGCGAACTTCTTCTCCCAGGCGGGAAAAGTCAGCCGATAAAATTGAAGGAGCAACTATTACGTTCATATATGGCTGCGAATTGGCCTGATGGGTTTGATTTTCACTTGACAGTGTAATGATGCCCTTCTCTGCTCCAATGGTCAAGCGGTAAGTCGCCCCTTTCTCTAGCAGTCTTGAACTCGGGCATGAAGATTTTTTTAGCCTGACCTTCAAAGCACCAGGCCGCGGGGTTCTAGACAATTGCTCGCTTGCCAAGATGTCGTGCCTTAATTCGATAATAAGATGCTAATTGTTAGCAGTCCTACAATATATGTCTACATCAAACAAGAGCTTAGCTAGGTAAATCATGATCAGCCACAAATTGACTTCAGAGCAGCAGGAATACCAAAAGTTGGCTCGCGATTTCGCTGCTCGAGAAATTGCGGCCCAGGCTCATAAGTATGACCAGTCGGCTGATTTTGCCGGAGACATTTTTGACAAGCTTTGGCAAACAGGTCTAGCAAATGCCTGCGTGCCTGAGGCTCTTAACGGTCTTGGTCTCAGCTGTTTCGATAATTGCTTAATCGCTGAAGAATTGGCCTATGGCTGTAGTGGTATCGCTGGCAGTGTTGAGGCTTCTTCTATTGCGCAGCAGTTCGTTATCGATTTTGGTAGCGATGAGCAGAAAGCAAAGTTTCTCTCCCCTCTGATGGAAGAAGCTTGCTTGGCTGGCTTCGGCATGTCTGGCGGAATCAAAAGTGGTCGGGTATTTTACCGCAAGGAAGGCGAGCAATTTGTCTTGAGCGGTAAGCACCCTGCTTTTGTCAATGGCGGTATCGCCCAGTGGTATCTTGTTGCTGCTAGTGAAGATCGGCGTGAAGTTAGTGGTCGCGGTCAGGCCTTAGGTAGCAAAGAACGCTTTAGCTACTTCTTGGTTGGTGCCGATGACGATATTGATTTCGGTGATAGAGCCGCGAGTCTGGGACGTCGCGCCCAGGTGATTAGCTCTGCTCGGCTCGATGAGATTTATTTGCCAGCTTCTGCACTCTTAGGGGCTGAAGGGGAGGGCGAACACATGTATCGCCTCGCTCTCACTCGCAATTACGCTTTGATTGGTGCTGGAATGGTCGGGGTCGCTCGTTGCGCCCTCGACCATGCACTTAAATATGCCAAAGAGAGATTTACTTTTGGCGTGGCTATTGCTCAGCATCAAGCCATTAGCTTTATGTTGGCTGATATGGCGAAAGATATAGAGGCTGCGCGGCTGTTGGTGTATCAGGCCGCCCAGCTAGCTGATCAAGGTGTTGTTTCGACCAGCGAAGCTGTTTGTGCAAAAGCCTTTGCCCAAGAAATGGTGATGCGAGTCACCACCGATGCGGTGCAAATATATGGTGGCTACGGTTTCTCTCGCGAGTATCCTGTTGAGAAGCTAATGCGTGACGCTAAGGTTTATCAGCTCTTTGAGCATACTTCTGAAGGGCTTAAAGTTGAGATGGGCAGACACTTAGTTACTGCCGTCTAGTCATGGATGATTTGAATTTCGCCAAGGGCCAGCTACTTGGCGTCAAAGCGCCTCCGCTTTTCGAAAAAGAATATATCTACGAAGTAACCGGCGCTGGTGACAAAGTGATTCGCGCTAGTCTGCGCCATTCACCTAAGGTGAAGAAGCAATGGACGCACGAGCAATTTGAACTACTGCTTGAGCATGGCATTATCAGGCTAATTGACTAACTGAACTATTAAGTGATTTAGCGATTCTTTTTGTTCGATGACTTTTTCGTTTTCGACTTTTTCGTTGACGCTTTGGCACTGTCTGGTTTGACAGCATCACTAGTAGATTTCTTGCCAATGCCATCTAGGCCAAGTTTTGTCAAAATCGCTGCTAGTGGCGTGATGGCCTTATCGCTTTTCTTGACCAAGCCGCCATCGAGACTGATTTTCACTGCACAGAAAAACAGGGCGATACCGAGAGCAACAGAGACGAAGTTAAGGGACACCCAGCGCATATTGCTGTCTAACGTGGTAGTGCGCTTTGAATGCTTAAATCTTGCCACCGTCATCAGGTCGTCAAGGCGGCGCGTGACGTCGGCCGGGCGGATACCCGAGCGCATGCCACCTGCCATTTTGCTGGCTTTCCCGCTGTCTTGGCCGTTTATCGGCCGCCCACAGACAACGCAGAACTTAATCCCGTAATTGAGTTTTGCGCCGCAGTAGGGACAGGAACCTGACATTGTGAAGGTATTTCCTAGCTTAATCTAGTTTGGATCGACTTATCTTACGCCAAAATGGTTAAGACGCACCGTCCTCGGTGTCACAATATCGATTGACCATCTCAGATATCGATGCCCTATCGTGTGCCAGTGTTTCTTGTTTGCCCACAAGTTCAATGGTTCTCGCTTTTAACTCTTCAATTTGTTGCTCAATAATTTTGATCTCCTCGGAAATCTCCGATTCAGTCAAATTTAGGGCTTCGGAAAGAGTACCGAATGCTCTCTCAAGCTCGCTAACCGCCATGCGAATCCTTTCTCCGTCTTTATCTCAGAACCAAAGTTATTCTACCCGTTATCGCAGTCTCTAACTCATATTGTCAGATTCCCGCTCCTTGCAAAAATACATCGACTGGGTCTTGGTCCACTGACTTAAGGTCGACACTTGAATTAATACCCGAATTAGCCGGGTCATTAATGTCTAAGGTAAGTTCTGGGCAAACTTTGTCTTTGAATTGTTCCAGTTCTTTTGTCTGCTGTTTGAGCTTGCCTTTGAGGTCTCTAACCGTGCACTCAAGTTCTGAAAGCTTGCTATGCAGCGACTTTATGGCCTGGGCCTCGATGTCAGGTACGTCTTCTTGAGGCTTTTCTGGTGCCACGCGCTCACCATTGCGGTATATAACCCGTCCAGGGACCCCTACGACTACAGAATTATCAGGCACATCTTTGAGCACAATTGAGCGTGATGCTACCCGGACATTGTCGCCTACTGTAATTGCTCCCTGGATTTCGGCACCGCTGCCGACAATAACTCCTTTACCTAAGGTCGGGTGGCGCTTAGTGTCGCGAGACATAGCTCCTTGTCTGGCTGCGGCCCCGGCGCCCAGGGTGACACCCTGGTATATGACACAGTCGTCGCCGACTTCCGCTGTCTCGCCGATAACCACCCCCATACCGTGGTCTATGAAGACTCTTCGGCCGATTGTGGCACCGGGGTGAATTTCAATGCCGGTGAAGACTCGTCCAATATGGGACATTAACCGCCCAGGTGTGCGAAAACCCGCTTTCCATAGAGCATTGGCAATTTTATGGAAAAACAGGGCGTGAAAGCCTGGGTAGCACAAAATTACCTCAAGGCGGCTTCTTGCTGCTGGGTCTTTGGCTAGTATGTTGTCCAGGCTCTCTTTTAGATACATTGGCGAAAGGGAATCCTCAGAATCCTCTTGGCAACCGGCTTTTAGGCCTTAATGGCGTTTAGAACGCCTGCGCCGAGGGGATATATAAGTTGTAATTAGTTTGATTGATGGTCAAACTGACTGCTGAAAGTAGAAACAAATTACCACTATTGCCGACTTTTTTGGCTTTTATCGTGGTTCCCCCATCGAAGTAAGACTAGAAAAATGAGAAATTTGTCTAAATTCTTGGCAACCGGTATAGACCCATAGGCGCAAGTTGATTATAGGTTTTTAAGTCAGTCGATGCCCCAAAATACATCAGCCAGCAGAGATAAGCCAGAGGACTCCAGCAAGCCCTCGGTTGCGGCTGCCAATCCGTTGCTCGACTCACTAATGTCTACTCCCACCAAGCGGTCAGAAGTTAAGGCAAAGACTCCAAGTCTTCTGGAGACTGCTGGTGCCTTTACCGCGGGCGCTATCGACGCAGGTATTAGCACTGCCGCCATCGTCACGCGGCACGACTCGACCAAGGGCGGCACGGTTTCGAACGTCGCCCTCAATTTATATGATGTGGTCAAAGATCCTGTGCGCACAGCCACCGGTATCAAAGACCAGACAGTAAAGGCCTATCAGACTGTAAAGAGCGGAGATGTCCTAGGTATAGCTCACCTCAGCGGCGGCTTGGCATTCACCTTGGGTACAGCCGGACTCGGCGGAGCTAACACTGTTGGTCGGGTCGGTGCTCGTACTGAAGCACTGCTGGGCGCCGAGCAAGCTTTGGGCCGTACTACAGTAGCCCAAGCTCTGGTTCGTGATGCCGGGGCTGTTTTGAAGACGGTTGGCAAAGATTCTATAGACGATCTTGCTCTGGCAGGAACAAAGCGTATTCCCGAAGGGTTGGTGCCCAAGGTTGCTGAAACAACGGTTAAGTCCAACACCATTCTTTCGACAGTTAAGCCGATTGGTGAGACTCTAAGATCAATTTTCAGCCCCGCGAACGAGTCATTGGCTGCCCGCCTAGATCATAATTTTGGCAATACTCGTGCTTTTGCTAGCAGCGAGAGCGCCGCTGCAAAAGTGACACCTAAGGTTGCTGAAGTTCCCCATGTTACGCCTAAGCCAGTGGTTGAGACCCCGGTAGTTAAGCCTGTTGGCGAAGCCCAGGTTACCGCCAGGCCAGTGGTCGAGACCCCAGCAGTTAAGCCTGTTGGCGAAGCCCAGGTTACCGCCAAGCCAGTAGTTGAAACCCCAGCAGTTAAACCTGCTGGCGAAGTGCCAGTAGTTAAAGCAGAGGCTCCAATTGTTAAAGCTGGCGAACCAGTAGTTAAACCAGTGGCCGAAGTTCCAGCGGTCAAAGCTGAGGCTCCAGTGGTCAAAGCTGAGGCCCCGGTAGCCAAAGTTGGCGAGCCAGTGGTTGCCACTGAAGCCTTGACCGTTGCCAATCAGGTGGTTGAGCGTGAAAGCTTGGCCTTGCGCAGTCAATCGCGCAATTTGGCAGAAGTGGTTGAACAAAGCGGTGCCGGAACTATTAATGCCGGTCGCGGTACTGTTAGCGAAAGCCTCACTGCTACCGTTAAAAAGCTAGATGACATTCTCGAGAGCGGTCCAAAGCTTTCCAGTCAAACCACCGTGCGTGAAGTGGAGGCGGTGGTTAAGCAGCTGGAGCGTCCTGAATTTGCCAAGTTCTTTGCTGAAAATCCGAAAGCCGCTCAGCTCTTGCAAGATATAAAAGGAACGAGCACTGCTTTAACCGATGCTGCTACTGCTGTTGAAAGAGCAGCATTGCCGAATGCCAGCACTGCCTTCCGCGTGCAAGAGATAACTGCTAATTTGACTGATAACTTGGCCAGTAAAGGTCCTATCACTCAGGTTGCTGCCGAGCAAGGCTTGGCTAAGTTAGAAGGTATTGGTACCAGGCTTAGCGAAAGCGGAGTGAAAATTAGTGATGAAGTCGCTAGTTCACTGCAAACCGTTGAACGTAGTCTTAAAACCATTGCTGAAAAAGGAGCAACTCCTCAGGTAGTTGAAGACCTGACCAGAGCAATGCGGTCTGTTGAGCAAAACCTTGGCAAAGAGGTCCTCGACTCTAGCGCAGGCAAGGGTCTCCTTGAAACAAGACAAGCAGTTAATTCGATTGTTACCGCTCAAGCTGAGCGCAGTGGTATTGTCCAAATTGAACGCAGCTTAAAGGTCATGGAAGATTCGGGCCTTAATCTTCGTCGTCAAAATGGCGATTTTGCCCAACTATTGCAAGAGACTGCACCTAGTGCCAAAAACAGTGCTGTTGTTGACCGCTTGAATGGCACTGTTCGCAAAATCGATGAAGTTCTCGAGTCTTCTTCCCAACCTGTGGCTAAAGCCAGAGAGATACAACAATTAGTCAAACAATTCGAGCGCCCCGAGTTCCATCAATTCTTTGTTGAGAATCCTCGGGCTGCTCGTCTTCTTGAAGATATGAAAGGTTCGACAGCAACCATCGGCAACTCAGCTATTAAGGTTGAGTCTTCTGCTTTAGCCTTAGAGCGCATAGAAACTGTTGCTAAGTTTGGTGAGCAAACTACTGCTGTGGCTTCTCAAATTGAAAAACTAGCAACCACTGCTACAAACGAAGTTCGACTGCCAAATGTTGCCACCGAACTCAAGCAGATTGCCGATGACCTCAAGGCAATTAAGTCTGGTGCTAATCCTGACCTAGCCATGACTTCAGTGCGCAGTCGTATTGAATTAATTGAAGCTAGCGGTGCCCGCAACCTGGCCCAGGAATTAAAAGTTACTGTTGCAGAATTAGAAAAAGGCTCGGCTGCTGTTGGTCGGGTGCAGCGAATGGAAGCTTCAGTTGGCACCATTGAACGTGAGGCCGGCAAAATAGGTACTCAAGCCGAGAAACTTTCTAGTGGTCTCGCTGACGATCTTCGCCTTGTTGAAAAACCAAGTGTCAATGCTGGTGTCAAGCCAGTGGCTTCTGTTGAAGCAAAAGTATCAGAAAATCTAGACTTCATTTCCAGGCAGTCCAAAAATCTAACCAATGCTGTTGACGATGTTCAGGCGGTTACACGCATCAAAGATTCATTGGCGAAAATCGACGAACTCGGTGGACCGGCTCTCTTCAGTGGGGAGAAGGCCATCGCCTATCGTGAGCTGAAGCAGTCAGTGGCCGCCCTTGATCGTGCTGCTGTTGAAGCACAAGGTCTGCGTGCATTCGAGAACAGCACCCAGGCCATCGTTCGTGAAGCAGACAAGATGGTCGGAGTCACTGCTCGTATTGGTGAGAACTCGGCTCTGCGTGGCGACGCCGTCGTGACGGAGCGTTTAGCCAAGGTTGAGAGAGCCGCTGCCGAGGTTAAGGCTGCTACTACTTTTGAACAACAGTCATCCGCACTGAAAAAACTCAGTGGTGAGATCGATGATCCTCGTTTGCAGAGTTCATTGGGCAAATCAATTGAAGGCAGACAGGTGCTCGATGACCTTAAGGTTGGTGTCAATAATCTCAAGCAAAACTTAGAAGTACGTGCTCTAGAGCAGACCACCGTAAAAATTGAGGCGCAGGCTCCTGCGGTGATTAAAGCGACCCAGGGTCTTGAGCAGGCTGTAGCGAAAGAAGCTACCTTGAGCAACAATTTGCCACTCAAGCAAGCTGTGGCTGATTATGCAAAAGCTGCTGAGAATCTGGCTGTGCGCTCTGAACGTTCTATTGCTCTGAAGCAAATGGACCAGCAACTGGCCATAATTGAACGCGAAGTGCAAGGACTTAAAGTTCCAGGTCAAGCTACTACTGAACTGAACGCTCTTAGACAAAGCCACAAAGTCGTTGCTGAATCGGTAAGTGATGCAGGTCTTCTGGCTCAGAGCATCATTGAAAAACGGTTGCCCCACGTCGAAAATCTACTGAGCCAAGTTGGAGTTTCTACTAGTTCTACCGTGCAACGGGAGCTGATTCGGCAAACTGCTGCTGAGATTCAAACCTTGCGTTACCTTGGTGGAGATACCTCAGCAAAAATCACAATGCAGCTTGAGCAAGCCCAAGCAAATTTAGTCGTAGCTGCTAATCAGTTAGAAGTGGCTGCATACAGTAGATCGCTGATAAAATTGGCTGCTAACGGCGACGCGGAAGCCGCTGGTAAGCTGCTCTTTGCCGGGTTAACCTCGGACGGCTTTAGAACCACATTCCAAGATTTCTTTGCTGTTCGCGGTCATATGGTGCCGTTGATTGGTGGTGGTGGTGATGTGGGCCGCATGATGCGTACACTCTCTGCCAGCGATGATATTTTTGCTTTGAACAGAGCCGCTATTTTCAATCCCAATGTTGTTCGTGCTGCAAGTGGAGCGACAATGGCTTTGGGCCTTGGTAGCATGTTCGTCACCGGTGGAATGCTTGATGCTCGCGAAGCTAATAGGCAAGCTGAACAGCAGAATTTTGCACCAGATGCAAGAGTGCCGCAGAATACAGAAGCTAGTGGTAAAGATGCTAGTCGCACTGAGTCTAAAGCCGAGACTAAAGCCGAGACTAAAGCCGAGACTAAAGACAGAACAGCAGTTCCTGATGTTGTTGCGGTAAGTGCTCAGGCCGTAGCCAGTAAGCCTGAGGTTACTTTTAGCACTAATGGTCAGGCTGTAGTGCGTAATGCTTACTCTGCTGAATTGCGCAATCGTGCCACTGCTAGTAGTGCCTCTAATCTTTCGCTTTCGCCAATTATTCGCGCTGCTGCGTTCAATAAAGATAGCGCTCCTAAAGTCGAAGTTGGTGCTTACGGTTTAGATCCTAGAGATCCTGACTATCAGCACAAGAAATTCCTGATGGCAGCCTATGGTGCTGATCATTTCATAGGCAAAGGTGCTGAGCCAACCTCGGCAGAAATAAATAATTTGGTGTTCCTGTCTACACAACAGGCTAATTGGAAGACAAATGGAGTTGTGCGCGCTGATGGCAATCGTTTTGAGAAGCCAGCTAGAGATGCGTTTGCAATAGCTCCAGCTTTGTCTTTGACTAGCCCCATTTCACTAATGAACGCTGGGGCCGCTGGCCGAAACAATGGCCTTAACGCCTTTGGCAATAACACTTCTGGAACTCTCGGAGTTAACCATACTGGCACTGGTACAAGATCTTCGTCTGATACTAAGCAATTGTTCTCTTCTCTGGCTGCTACCGCTAGTGAAGGCGGCAGTGGTCGTGGCAAGGTGACCGAAGGTGAAGAACGCACTGAAGCTGACGTCTTAGAGCAAGGCAGCACTGGTACATCGAGCAATAACAGCGCTGCTAACTTGGCCAATGATGATGACGATGAAGGCGAAGGCGGCAATTCTGTCAACCAAACTGTTGTCGCCCAGTCTGGCACATCTCAGAATAATGTCGATCCACAAGTGGTTCAACCTAGAACAGTATTGCCCGGCCCACCTAAAAAGCGGCAGCCGATCAATCAGGCTGTGTAGGCCTTTAAAATAAGCACTGTGTTATGGCCGCCGAATCCGAGGGCTTCAACCATGGCATATTTTATTTTGGCGTCACGACATTTATTTGGCACATAGTCGAGATCGCACATTGGATCTGGCGTATCCAGGTTGATGGTTGGATGTACTTTTTGATTGTAAATACTAAGCGCTGCCACTGCTGTGCCTATCGCCCCGGCGCCGCCGAGTAAATGGCCAACCATTGATTTAGTGCTGGAAATTGGAATCTTGTAGGCATGTTCACCCAACACTTGTTTTATTGCCATGGTCTCACGCTCATCATTGAGTGGAGTTGAGGTACCGTGTGCATTAATATAATCGATGTCAGTTGGCTCTATCTTGGCATCGCGCATGGCTTCACGCATAGCGGCCGCGGCCCCTTCGCCGGTCTCATGAGGAGCAACGATATGGTAGGCGTCGCAGGTGGCACCGCCGCCAACTATCTCAGCGTAGATTCTGGCATTGCGCTTAACTGCGTGTTCTAGCTCTTCTAGAATCAGTACAATCGCGCCTTCCCCGATGACAAAACCATCGCGGTCTTTGGAAAATGGCCGACTAGCTCCTTCTGGATCATCATTACGTTTAGAAAGCGCCATCATATTGCCAAAAGAAGCCATGCTGAAAGCGTTGATAGCGGCTTCGCAGCCACCAGAAATTACAGCGTCGGCACGATTGTCCTTGATGTACATGAAAGCATCAAATAGAGAGTCTAGGCCGCTAGCACATGCTGTTGAATCTGCTTTGGCTCGTCCCTTGGCACCATATTCGATGGCAACTTGTCCGGATGGTGCATTGGGCATAAGTCTGATGACTGAACGTAAGCCGAGCTTTCTTGCGCCCCCTTCAAGTAGCTTGATATGGTCTGCAGTGGTAGTTATCAGACCACCGACGCCAGTGCCCAAGAAAGTAGCAACACGCTCCGGGTTATTTGCTCTAACATCGAAGTTAGCGTCTTCAAGTGCTAATTTGGCCGCAGCCATGGCGAACAAGGTGACACGGTCCATCTCTTTGAGCATCGAGCCGACTTTGCGCTTATCTGGAAAAAAATCTTGGATATTGAAGTCTTTTACTTCTGCGGCAATTTTGATTTCCAGGGCTACTGTACTTGGATCGAACAAAGTCAGCGCTGCAACGCCAGATTTGCCGGCTAGAAGAGCTTCCCAGCATTCGTCCTTGCCGATTCCGACTGGAGTTACCATCCCCAGGCCAGTAATAACTACTCTGCGCTCGCTCATTGATTCACTTTTCTTATATATGTATGTAACCCAAACATTTTAGCGCGCTTGCCACTAATGCTCGGTTTGATGCCCTTAGCTGATAATTAATTATCCTCTTTGAAACGAAGCTTTTGCCAAAAAGTAGCAAAATGGCTAATTTTCCATTGAGCAATCGCCACCACTGATGGTGCCGTAGTTGTTGTCAAAATCATCATCGTCATCGAAGAAGTGGCATGGTTGTTCTTCGTTGTCGTCAGCTTCGGAGCTTTCCAATTCTGTCTCTTCTAATTCAGAATCTATATCAAAATGCTCACTGTCGTCTTCAAATTTCAAGTCTACGTAAGCCCGGAAAGCTTCGTCGGCAAAGCGGTTGTCTACGCCTTTGAGGAAATTCTCTACTGGATCTTTGTGTAGTCCGAACTGCTGGCTTCCCGTTGCTACGTAGCCGTGATCTGGTGTCCAGATCAAATTTTCATTTTGATAAATGACACTGGCTTCTTCACTCTCTCCGTTTTTCATGCGGCGACGAACTAAGCGCTCGTGCGACTGAACGTTCTTCTTGAAGGCCCGGTCTAAATCGATACCGATGTCTTTGTAATCAGGCTCATGCCGACCAACTAAGTTCCAAAAATGTTGGTTGTGACTGGCTTCATGAACATGAGCCAGTTCGTGGAGCACTAAATAGCGTCGACCGCGCTCTGGAACGTTTTCTATAGCAAAGCGCGAAAATGTAATTACTTTAGTTTTAAGGTTAATTTGAGCCAGTCTTGTGTACTTTGCAGAACCAATTCGTACACCTCCAATGGTGACATTGAAGGTGGCATCGTTTATGCGCTTGACGTAGGACTGCATAAACGATTTGTATAGCTTGAGTGTAGCTTTTGATATACCGTCAGGGCTTTCACCTGGTTGGTCATCGGCCTTGGCCTTAGACTTCTCCAGATTGGCTGTGTGTCTACTAAACTCGTGAAATCTGTTATCTACTGTCACTTTTATACAGGTATTGCAAGTAGTGGCATAATTATTTATCGATTGTGATAGCTTAAGGGTTTTAGCCTCTTATGGCAACAGCTTGACTGGAGTATTCAGCAATGCAAAATTTGGCAAAATTGACTCTCATTACCGGCGGTGCCCGGTCCGGTAAATCGTTTTTGGCCGAGACTATGGCGCAAAAAAGTGAATTACCGGTGGTCTACTTTGCAACTATGGGGAAGATTGCCTCGGATGCCGAAGTGGTCGAGCGTATTGAGATGCATGTTGAGAGACGATCGCCAGATTGGCAAACCATAGAAGAGCCTTTGTTGCTGGCTAAAGCTATTAAGAAGCTAGTGGTCAGTGCCCCCAGAACTCTTTGCTTGATTGATTGTCTCTCGCTTTTTGTCTCTAATCTTTTGCTCTCAATTCCTTACACAATTGAAAGCAGTGGAGTGCGCAAAGAGCTAGAAGAAAATATTCTGAGCGAAGTTGATGATCTTTTGGCTGCAATTTTTGAGCGCGACGATTTGAGCTTTATTGTTGTCACCAATGAAGTTGGTTCTGGTATTGTGCCTGATAACAATTTGGCGCGTAGTTATCGCGACCTTCTTGGAGTTGCCAATCAAAAATTTGCCGCACGCGCTGAGCAGGTATTTGTTGCAATATCCGGGCTTGGTTTGCAACTGAAGTGAAGGTTTCTCCGCTGTGAAGTTGCAGGGCGTCAGGGCATAATATAAGTATGAATTCAAGTCAGGCCTCTGCGGCTGCTCCTCTAAATCTAGCGATATTGATAAAGTTGCTGAGGCCCAGGCAGTGGACTAAGAATTTAATTGCCTTTGCCCCAATATTGTTTGCTGGGCGGATGCTTGATGGCGATGCTCTGTTGCATGCTTCGATGTGTGTTGTAGCTCTTTGTTTAATTTCGGGCTCTGTTTACGTCTTTAACGACCTAATTGATGTTGACGCCGATCGTAAGCACCCGACTAAATGCAAACGTCCTATTGCCGCTAATTTGGTCACTATCAGAACGGCCGTAATAGTTGCCTCTCTGTCGCTGCTTGCCAGTTTTGTCGTTGCTTATTTGACTAGGCCAGCTCTGAGTCTTGTCTTGCTTGCTTATTTGTTGCTACAGGCAGCCTATATTTTGAAATTGAAGCAACGCATCATCCTTGACGTGTTTTGTATCGCCGCTGGGTTTGTTTTGCGTGCTTTGGCTGGTGGTGCTGCTGCTCATGTCCCCCTTTCTGCCTGGTTCTTGCTCTGTACTTCACTTGGAGCCTTGTTTCTTGCTCTAGAAAAGCGCCGTCAGGAAATTCGCAGCTTGGGCGCAGAGGCGAGTAGTCACCGCCAAGTCCTGGGGAAATATTCGATTGAGCTGCTCGATCGCATGGAAGCGGCTATTGTGCCCAGCCTAATTACGGCCTATGCCTTTTATAGTTTTCAATCGCAGTATGGTCAGTGGATGATGGTGACATTACCAATGGTGCTCTATGGCATTTTGCGCTACCAGGTGCTCTCGGTGCGAGACAACAATACTGGCAGCCCAGAAGAGGTCTTACTGAAAGATCGACCAATTCAAAATACCATCATACTGTGGCTTCTCGCCTGCATGTCGGTAGTCTATGGCTGGTTGCCTAAGCTGGCAGCCTCGCTGGTTCATACTATCGATTCTTGGCGGCTGCCTATTTAATCTCTAATTTCTCTGCTTTGGCGTGCTCTTCTTTCAATTCTTTAGCTTTTTCGCTCCAGGGTCCAAGGGCAAAAATCTTGAGCATTGTCGGGCTGACCAGCTCTGCTTTTAGTTGGGCGCTGCTTTTGCTATCACCTGAGGCCATTAAAGCACTGAGCTTTTCTTGCTGATCGGCACTGACATCAAGAAACCGGCAACGGAAGCAGGCCCAGGTCAAATCAAAGTTGGTCATGGCTGTTTTTGCAGCCAGGTTAGGAGCGCGGACAAAGCGGTCTTTTATTACCAGAGCAAATGTCTGGCGATTATCGTCACCATCGACTGAGCGGTCTGGCTTGCGCTTCTGGTAGAGAAAACAGGTCATGTCTGAGTAGGCATTAACGGCATCTTCGGTCAGCACCGGCGGACCGGGATCAGCTATTCGCACTGCGCCAAGTAAGTCTTGTAAGAGTTCTATATCGGGCGAAGATTCTTGGACCTTGCTCAAATGGTGCCGAATCAAAGCGCGAAAGAGCAGACGATAGCTCTCTTTGACGTCCATCTCTTGCAATATTCGTGGTCGCAAAGGTTTCCATACCGCAGCCACGCCGACCCAATTGTTGTTTGGCGCCTTTAATTTACTTTCCACCAGCTTGCCGAGGCGGTTTTTCTGGTCCAGCGACAGCGTGGCCAGTTCTAGAACTTCTTTACGGTCGTCTTCGTTGCTGCTTGAAGCGCAGAGAGCAAAGAGTTCAAGCCAGCAGCGGCTGTCGTCGAGGGTAACTATGGGCCCGCTTGCCTCAACCTGAGGTTTTTTTAAGACTGCCGCCTTGGCTGGAGCTACATCTTTAGTTGGAACAAGAATTTTAGCTGGCACTTTCGCTTTTTCTGTCGCTGACTGCTTGGCGGCAGGCAGCGCTGGGAGGCTAAGGGCGGCTTTATCTGGACTTGCAGTTGTTTTGTCTTCATAACCCCAATCTCCCTGGGCTAGAGCCGGTAAGGCCGAGGATAGGTTGAAGGCTAAAATAAGTCGCAACAGCCTGCTGGCGCCTAACCTTTCTGCCGAGTTAGAGGAGGCTATTTGGGTGAAATATGTGTAGAGTGGTGTTAGAGGCATCTAAATAGTCTACAAAAACTAAGCTATGGTGTGATAATATCGGCTAAGAGCCCCGTGCAATCGGGTGTGAGAGATTTAGTACATATTAGAAATTCGGCAATGGAGGCCGGTTTTCATAAGAGGCAGCAATCATGTCATTACTGAAGATTAGATACTACCCTGATGCAGTGCTCAAGGCTAAGGCCAAAAAGATCACAATTTTTGATTCTTCGGTGCGCAAACTTGCACAAGATATGCTCGACACTATGTACGAGAACGATGGCGTAGGCCTGGCGGCCCCGCAGGTTGGCGTTTCTAAGCGCCTGATGGTGATTGACGTCAGCGGTGAAGAAGAGACCCCTCGGCCGATAGTTTTTATCAATCCTGAAATCATTGAACGAGATGGCGAAATGACCGGCCAAGAAGGCTGTCTCAGCTTTCCCGATGTCTTCTTTGAGGTTAAGCGCGCTAGCAAAGTTGTAGTCAAGTTTCAGAATCTCAAGGGTCAAACCCTTAAGCTGACAGCCGACGGCAATTTGCTCTCCCGGGCAATTCAGCATGAAATTGATCACCTTGATGGTGAACTCTTCATAGATCGGGCTGTATCTCAGTTGAAGGCCGATTTAGAGATGACCAAAGCTGGTTTCCGCGAAGGCGACGTGGCCGAGCTAGAAAGAGAATTGGAGCTGGAGAAAGAGGCACACACTATTTCTCTCACTCAAACAGCCAATCAGCCAGTAGCGCTTTAAGCAATGTTTTGGAGCCTGCGCGAGAATATCGGCGGTTTGAAGCATCTCTCTCGCTTAACTGCTCGGGTGGTTTTGCGTCAGGACACGTCAAAGTACATACAGAGTTTGAATAAAAGCTTTCCTGACCTCGACTTGAAGCCAGCCTTTGACGACCATGGTAAGCCTTTGACCTGTCGCTTTTGTGGCTTCGCCATATTTTCCGTTAATCTTGGTACTTATCAATTTGCCGCTTGCTCGGCGGTGGCGGATAATGTGATACTGCACAAGCACAGGCTGGTTGAATGGACTGAGACCTTGCCTACTTTTGAAAGCATGAAGCTAGAGAGCAGTCAAAAGAAACTACTAAAATGAACGCCAACAAGCAAACGCAAGCAAATCATTCGGTTAACGTTTTATCCTTCGGCTTTAAAAACGGTGATCCACCTCAAGCCAATGTGATTATGGATGTGCGCTTTTTGAAGAATCCTTTCTGGGTGGAAGAGTTGAGGCCCTTAACTGGCCGAGATCAGCCGGTCAGAGATTATGTTATGGAGCAGAGCTCGGCTCAAGAATTTATGGGCAATCTCAAGGCTCTGGTGTCGCATGTGATACCGGCAATGTTTCACAATCAAGCTAATGTGGATAGCTTTACTATTGCCTTAGGCTGCACCGGTGGCCAGCATAGATCAGTGGCTGTGGCTGAGGAAGTGGCTAAGTTTCTCCAAGAGAGTTATCCTCAATATAGAGTATCCCTTTCTCATCGCGAGCTCGATCAACTAACAAATACTTCTCATGGCGAGGAATCACTCGCTCTTCAAGAAGGGGGCTGAGTGCCCAAGAAGCCAAAGAAATCGCTAGATTATCGTTTCCAGAGCTGGATGTTGCCAGGTCTGAAGCGCTATCTGGGTATTGTGATTTTGGCTATTATTGCCATCGTATTTGGTGTTTTGACCTTGCTCGATGTGCACCCAGTCGACAAGATGTTTCGTTTGATCATCTGGGCTTTGAAAGATATTCGGGCTGTGGTGGCCGAAATTGCTTCAGTGATGCACAAGCAGCTCAACGCCATTATTTTAATTACGGCTGGTTCAGTAGCTGTATTCGTTTCAATCGTGCGCATTACGCAACTTGTGTTGGGCGCTTATTTGCCCGAGCGCGAATCTATACCCGACATGCTCTACCGCGCCCGTAAATTTGGTCGCGGCCCGAAAGTTGTGGTCATAGGTGGTGGCACAGGTTTATCAAATCTCTTGCGCGGCCTGAAAAAACATACTTATAACATCACAGCCATTGTCACGGTTGGTGATGATGGCGGTAGCTCGGGACGTTTGCGAGAGGAGCTTGGAGTGCTGCCTCCTGGTGATATTCGCAACTGCATTACTGCCCTAGCTGATGAAGATAAGTTAGTTACCGAACTTTTCCGCTATCGTTTCGAGTCGGGGGAAGGCTTAGAGGGCCACAGTTTCGGCAACCTTTTTATTACGGCGGTTTGTGCCGTTACCCATGGCGACATGATCCAGGCGGTGCGCACTGCTAGTCGGGTACTCAATAGTTGTGGTCAGGTTTTGCCTTCGACCCTTGATAGTTTGACTCTGATGGCAGAGTTTGAAGATGGCAGCATAGTTAGAGGTGAGTCTCACATAACCGAAGAAGGTGCTGCCGCTCCTAACAAGCGCATTAAGCGCCTCTTCAGCGAACCGGCCGAACCGGTGGCAGTGCCTGAAGCGGTAGCGGCAATTATGGAAGCTGAGTTAATTGTGCTTGGCCCCGGTAGCCTTTACACTTCAGTTGTTCCTAATTTGATTGTGCCTGGAATTGCCGATGCCGTGCGCAATTCACGGGCCAAGAAAATCTATGTATGCAACGTAATGACTCAGCCGGGTGAGACCACTGATTATTCAGTGGGTGACCATGTGGAAGTTTTGCTCAGTCATTCTAAGACCCCCCCTGGGGCTGCTGGTCGGCTGATGCAAGGGGTACTGGTCAACGACTATGGCAAGGCTGCTCCGGTATTGCCTTCAGGTTCTAAGCCTGTGCGTTTCGACCCCGAGCGCTTAAAAGAACTTGGTGTGATGCCGTTTCGTAAGATGTTGGTCAGTGAAGAGGCCGCCAGCCATCACGATCCAGCTAAGCTGGCTGAAGTAATCATGCAGTTCTTCAGTTATAAGGTTAAGCGTAAGCTTGCCACTCCTAAGCCACCCAGTGGTAACTCTGGTCCGCCAACCGCAGGTGCCACTGTTCCTGAAGCTCCCCTGGCCAAACTCGGCCGCAAATTATAATTGCTATTTCCCATTGAGGAGGTTTTATGAGCTCGGCAGCCCCATCGAAAGAAAAAATTGGTCCAGCAATTGGTCGTTTGGCCAGTGGTGTTTATATCGTCACTGTTGATGTTGCTGGAAAGAAAGACGGTATGCTGGCTACCTGGATTACCCAAGCTGGTTTTGAGCCGCCATCGCTGGTGGTATCGGTGAATAAGCAGCGCGATATTCTTAGAGCCATGAACGTGGGTGATAGATTTACTATCAATGTGCTCTCGAACCGCAACATGGATATCTTTAAAGCTTTTGCCAAGCCGCATAACGACGAGAAATTTGCCGGTCTTGCTCTCAAAGAATCTCTTGCCGGTTCTCTCGAAGGTTCACTGTCTGCCGGCCCGGTCTTTGCTGAGGCTGTCTCTTACATCGACCTGAAAGTGCAATCAGTCACTGAAGTTGGTGATCATGTGTTAGTGGTTGGTGAAGTAATCGATGGCGAGCTGCTCAACGGTCAAGATGAACCGATGACTCACTTGCGCAAAGATGGCTTCAAGTACTAGTTAGAAAAGTACTAGTTAGAAAGGGCTTTAACTTCAGCTTCTTCTCTGAAGATCTGGGCGAGTTGCTCGCGAGCGTCGTCGTAGCCTTGTCTTATGAGGCGGCGTGAGCGCTCGGGGTCAATCTCTAGCAAGGTAACATTGACGCCGTGCTTGGGCTGGAATACTCTAATTTTTACTTTTTTGCGCCCTCTCGATTCGACTGAATTAGCGTCAATCAGCCGGTTGTAGAGTTCTGCCGCTTGCACTTCTTTGCGGGCAGAAGCATCTAAGACTATATCGAGGCAGCGCACCAATACTTCAAACATATTAACGGGGCAAACGTTGATGCGTTCTGGATGCAGGAGCACCATATAGACTTCATCAGCGCCAAGATGTATTGCCGTTTCCATTGGCGTATTGCGCACTAGGCCGCCGTCAATCCAGAGGCCCTGACCATGAATGTGCCGGGGTGGAAAAGCCATGGGCAGAGCTGATGTCGCCATTAATACGTCGATTAGCTCATTGGTAGACATAATGTCATCAATGGTGATCAGTCTGGTCTCTAGGCTGCACAAATCAGTGGTACACCAGCCAACTTTTGTCGTGCTCGATTTCAACTTCTGCAAATTTAGTTCGCGCCGTAAGAGTTCTTCTAAGGGGGAAGTATCAAGCAGGCCAAGCTTGTGTCCGAGCACCAGGCGACCGATCTGGTGAGCTGAGGGCAGGCTGAATACATCTTTGCTACGTATTGAACACCACAGCTCTTCTAGACGAGTTTGATTTCCCTGAGCATAAAGGCTGGCATTGATGCCGCCGATGCTTGTGCCAAAGGCGAGATCGAATTCTATTCCGGCTTCTTTGAAGGCCTTGGTAACACCAACTTGATAAGCTCCTCTGCCGCCGCCGCCGGGTAGCACAAGGGCACGCATTGGACGGTGAGGCTTTTCGGTATTGTCGGATGCCATGGTTAAGACCTTACATATAGACTCTTACCAATCTATCGTATGTTACCTGCTGCCATGTGGCAACCCTTCTAGCTAATTGCTTCGGCAACTGCTGTAAAATACTGGCAATTCTTTCTTGGGGGCTCCAGTGGCAGATATAGTTGATGTTTTGATTGTTGGTGCTGGCCCCACCGGGCTCACTCTCGCCAATGACTTGCGCCGGCGTGGTGTTAACTTTCGCATAATCGACAAGGCTGATGCTGCCACCACAATTTCAAAAGCCATTGTGGTGCACGCCCGTAATTTAGAAATGTTTGAAAACATGTCTCTGGTTGAGCCTTTCCTTGCTCATGGCATGCCCATTCGCGGTAGCAATATCTACAGTCAAAACAAACGCATTGTTCATCTAAACACCGATGAAATTGAGTCATTCTATAAATTTATTTTGGCTATTCCCCAGAGTAAAACTGAGGAGATTCTGGCTGATAATCTTGCTGGTAATGGTGTAAATATTGAACGCAGCAAAGAGTTGGTCAGCCTTTGCCAGAATGGTGAAGAGGTAGTAGCGACTCTCAAATGTGAAGGTCAGAGCGAGCCTGAGATTGTTAAATGTCGCTATTTGGTTGGCTGCGACGGTGCCCATAGTGCTGCTCGCCATGGCCTTGGATTGACTTTTGAAGGGGTTGCTTATGAGGAAGTGTTTGGTGCCGCTGACGTAGCAGTTGATACGGGAAGTCAGATCTCAATGCTTGAAGATGAGGCCTATATTTACTTTTCTGAAAGCGGCCTGGTCACCTTCTTTCCCTTTGGTGGGGGCCGCTACAGGCTAATTTTCGATATGACGCCTGATTCTAGTGTTGATGCCGCTAGTGAACTCAAGTTTGAAGAAGTAGTTGAGCTAGTTAAGACTCGCCTTAATCAACAGCTAGATAGTCCTGAGCAAAAGCCTCTGACAATTTCGGATCCCCATTGGCTGAGCTGGTTCAAAATCAATCGACGCTGCGTCACTTCTTACCGCCAGGGCCGAGTCTTTCTCGCTGGTGACGCCGCTCATATCCACAGCCCTGTGGGTGGAGTTGGTATGAACACCGGTATGCAAGATGCTATGAACTTGTCATGGAAATTGCACCTGGCTTTAAATGACTTGGCTGCTGATAATGAGCGCTTGCTTGATACTTATCACGAAGAGCGTCATACCGTTGGTCAGGCCGTTTTGAAAGGCACTGATATGGCCACCAAGGCTGTTACTCTGCGTAACCCTTTGGCTAAAAATGTGCGTGATCGTATGATGTCCTTTTTGTCAGCGCAAGAAGTGGTGCAGCAGCGCATACTTAGAGCTGGTAGCTTAACTGGTATCAGCTATCGTCAGAGTTCACTTTCCGCCGAGGCTCATCGCCCCCTTGAGCGAGCCCTCAAAGCTGTGGACAGCGGTATTTTGCGCTTTACTGGCCATGGCGAAGTGGGCGAACGCCCTGGTTTTAAGTCGTGGATGGAGTTTACCCGTGGGCCTGTGGCCGGTGACCGGGTCGTTGATGGGCCATGTCAAACCACCAATGGCAAAAGCACAAGGTTGGCTCTGCAAATGGCTTCCACTAAGTTTCAGTTATTGCTCTTTGATGGCTTTGTTAATTCAGAACCGGGCTACTTGCAGTTCGGCGCCATTGAGAAAAATGTAGAAGAGCACTACAAAGACCTAATCGATGTTCATGTAATTGTGCCAGCTCTAGCTAAAACACCGAAAATGCCGAAGTTTAAGTCTCTGTTGCTTGATGCTGAGCGGGAACTGCACAATGTTTATGGTGCTAGTTCGGAGTGTCTCTATTTGATTCGTCCTGATGGCTACATTGCGTTTCGCAGTCAGCCAGCCAGCTGGGATGAGCTATCCCACTATCTTGTGGGTTTGCTCAAGAGTAGCTAAGGTAAATCGACGTAGTGAATAATTTCCCTCAAGAAATAGACCAAGACATCTACGATTGTGTTGTTGCTATTGTCAAAGAGAGCGGCGGAATTAAAAACGTTCAGATCTTGTCGCGTGTTACGCATGATTTCGGAATTGCTGGCATCGACGCTGAAGACTTGATGGCCGCGCTAGAGAAGAAATTTGATATTGATATGGCCAATTTTAGTTTTGACAGACATTTTGGTCCAGAGGAGCCTTTCAATCCGTTTGCTTGGCTGTACTGGCTCATATTCGAGCGGGAGAAGATAAATATCAGTGGGACTGCCTGGAAGTTTGTCCCTATAACGGTTATGGACTTGTACGAGGCTGCGGTGACAAAGAAATTTCCAGACTTGAGCAATCGACCAGCCGAATAATTTAACTCAAAAAAAACGGAGAGACCAATTGATCTCTCCGCTTTCGATTTAGTTTTTAGAGCTTAAGCTTTAGCTGGTTGCTTGAGAGCATCTGCTACTTGCTTAGCTACTTCTGCTGGGGTCATAGCCACTCTTACGCCATTAGCTTTGAAAGCTTCTAGCTTAGATTCGGCTGTGCCTTTGCCACCAGAAATGATGGCGCCAGCGTGGCCCATGCGTTTTCCGGGAGGTGCAGTTTGTCCAGCAATGAAACCAATTACTGGCTTTTTGATTGACTTCTTGATGAAGGCAGCGGCTTCTTCTTCAGCGTTACCGCCGATTTCACCGATCATAACAATCACTTCGGTGGCTGGATCGTTTTCAAACATAGTGAGGCATTCTTGATAGTCAACACCTTTAATAGGGTCGCCACCGGTGCCTACGCAAGTTGATTGACCAAGGCCACTTTCAGTTAGAGCTAGAGCGATTTCATAGGTGAGAGTGCCGCTCTTGCTCACCATACCTACTGGTCCTGATTTGAAAATCGAGCCAGGAAGAATGCCGATGAGTGATTGACCTGGGGTGATAATACCAGGGCAGTTTGGACCAATTAGCTTGGCGCCTTTGGCTTTCACTTGAGCAACCAATTTCGCTGTATCTAGTGGTGGAATGCCTTCGGTAATTAGAACCAAGAGGCTAATTCCGGCATCAAGGGCTTCGCAACCGGCATCAAGAGCCAGGTACGGTGGCACAAAGATTACTGAGCAAGTTGCTTCTGTAGCTTCTACTGCTTGTTTGACAGTGTCGAATACAGGGGCGCCATGCATTTTCTCGCCGCCCTTACCAGGCGTTACGCCGCCAACAATGTTGGTGCCGTACTCGATCATGCGCTTGGTGTGGGCAGCGCCCATTTTGCCAGTTATGCCCTGGACGATTACTTTTGTATGTTTGTCGACAAGAATCACTTTAGAATCTCCTTTTAGGCTTTGCCGGCGGCAACTGGTTTTTTGGAACTACCTGTTTTGGCGCGGCTAACCGCTTCCTTAACTGCTTCTTCCAAATCTGGATAAAGCTTGAGACCCGATTGAGCCAGCATTTTTTCGGCGATGTCTTGGTTGTTGCCCCGCAGTCTTACGACCATGGCGCGCTCTGGATACTTTTTCATGAACTCAACGAGGGCACCGGCAACTTCGTCGCAGGCTGTGATACCGCCCAAGATGTTGAGCAGAATGACATCAACATTGGGGTTGTCGTTAACGAGTTCTAGCGCTGCTAGTGTTTTCTTTTGGTCAGAGCCGCCGCCAGCATCTAAGAAGTTGCCAGGTTGGCCGCCAAAAGCTTTGACCATGTCCATGGTGGCCATGGTTAGTCCAGCGCCGTTGCAGAGGATGCCGATGTTGCCATCTAATTCAACCAGGTTTAAACCGGTCATCTTGGCATTGCGTTCTCTTACTGAGAGGTCGCAGAGGTGAGCTTCTTCCCAGCCTCTGAATTGAGGTTGTCTATCAACAGCATCGTCGTTGATGATGATTTTGCCATCGAGGGCAACTACATCGTCGCCTTCGGTGATAACTAGTGGGTTGATTTCAGCAAGGTCTAGGTCTTTGCTTTCAAATATTTTATAGAGCTTGTTGGCAATGTCAGCTACTTTGTTGAGCACAGCACCCTTCAAGCCCAGCTTTTGGGCGAGGTTGCGGCCAACGAAAGGCTGATATGGATGAGGAATTGGCTCGGTCAAAACGTTTGACGAAGATTCGATTTCAATGCCGCCTTCAGCTGAGGCGATGAAAATTGGGCAGCCGCGGTCGCGGTCTAGGGTGACAGCGAGATAGAGTTCGCGGGCGATAGACATCTTGGGCTCAACCAATAGACTTTCGGTTTTTGAATCTTTGATTGAAAGTTTGAGCATGTCCTTGGCAAGTGCCATGCCGTCTTTCAAGTCTTTGGCAAATTTGATGCCGCCGGCTTTGCCGCGGCCGCCTGCCAAGACCTGGCATTTTAGGGTTAGGGGATAACCGAAATGGATTTTGGCCAATTCTTCTGGCTTAGTGATGCGCTGAGAAGGCGGTACATTGATGCCCCCTTCGGCAAAAATTCGCTTGGCTTCGTATTCGTAGAGATTCAAGATCGTGTCCTCTTATTGGCAGTCTATAAATGTAAGACACTGCTGACAAAAACCCTTAGAACTTTATGATTCTTAAGCCTTCCGCCCGTCGATTTGGCTGCTCAGTATACTGATGGCCCTTACATACTAACGATGACGAACGATAGTTGCCGCTTGGCATGGGAAAATCAAAAGAGAAACGATAATGCGTATTGGAATTTTGACTGGTGGCGGGGATTGCCCTGGCTTGAACGCCGTAATTAGAGCGGTGGTGAGAACAAGCGTCAAAGAGTATTCATCTGAAGTAGTTGGTTTCTTAGAAGGTTGGCGTGGCCCCATCGAGAATATGGTGATGCCACTGACTATGCAATCTACAGGTGGCTTGATTCACCGTGGTGGAACTATCCTGCGCACATCTCGCACTAATCCTTTTAAGCTTGACCGTGGCCCTGAGCGCATTGCCGAAAATATCGTCAAAAATCGACTAGATGCTCTCATTGCTGTGGGCGACATTGATACTTGTAGTGTTGCTAACCGGCTGCACCAAGAGCACAAATTGAACGTTGTCTGTGTGCCTAAGACTATCGACAATGACATCAATGCCACTGACTTCACTTTTGGTTTTGATACTGCCATTAACATCGTTACAGAGGCTATAGATCGCTTGCACACAACGGCCGAGTCGCATAACCGCGTGCTTGTCTGCGAAGTGATGGGCCGCAAAGCCGGCTGGATTGCCTGCTACGGCGGTATTGCTGGTGGTGCCGATTTTATTCTGGTGCCAGAGAAGCCGATTAAGGCGCAAGAAGTAGTACAAGCAATCAAGACCAGGCACTCACGGGGCCGGGATTATTCTATTGTAGTAGTGGCTGAGGGCGCACGCTTTGAGTCGCCAGACGGTGCGACTGAGGCTAGTGAACTCAGCGCCGAGCCTACCCATGATTCACCTTCCGATAGTTCTAGTATCGGCAATCAATTGGCGCGATTAATCGAAGCCGAAACCGGCTTTGAGACTCGTGCCACTATTCTTGGCCACATACAGCGTGGTGGCGCCCCTACAGCCTTTGATAGAGTTTTGGCCACCCGCTTTGGCGTTAAAGCTACCCAACTTGTGCATGAACAAAAATTTGGACGCATGGTAGCACTGTCAGGTTCGAAGTTGCACGATGTCGCCATTGAGGAAGCCACAAGTAGTTTGAAGACTCTCGATATGGAGCTTTATCGCGTGGCTGAAGTTTTCTTTGGATAGTTTCGATACTGCCGACCAGCATTTTATGCGCCGGGCCCTTGAGCTGGCGCAAGAAGCAGAAGGCTTTACTGCGCCAAACCCCATGGTTGGAGCGGTGGTGGTCAGCCCCGATGGTCGCATCGTAGGAGAAGGTTATCACCACGCTCCGGGTTTGCCCCATGCCGAAGTTGAGGCTCTCAATCAAGCTGGAGACCAGAGTGTTGGGGCGACGCTCTATGTCAACTTAGAGCCGTGCTGTCATTTTGGCCGCACGCCTCCGTGCTCAAAAAAAATCATAGAACACAAGCTTAGTCGAGTCGTGGTAGGTATTGCTGATCCCAATCCGAAAGTTGCTGGCGGTGGCTTGAAAGAGCTTAGTGAGGCTGGTATTGACCTGACAGTTGGTGTATTGGAAAGCGAGTGTGGTTACTTAAATCGCGGTTTTTTCAAGGCCATCAAAGAAAATCTGCCCTGGCTCTCGCTCAAGATGGCACTAACCCTTGATGGTCGCATTGCCGATCGTACTGCTGCTAGTCGCTATGTTACTGGTGCCACTGCTAGAAAATTTGTTATGGCCTTGCGTGCTGCCTATGATGCTGTATTGATTGGTGCTAATACCGCCAGGCTAGATGACCCACAGTTAGATGTTCGGCTTGGAGATGACGCAGAAAAGGTCCTGCGCAATCCTGTTAGAGCCGTTCTTGACCCCAATTGCACAGTAAAGCCTGATGCTCGTATTTTTGCTGCTCAAGGAAAGACCGTAATTTTTTGCCGAGAGGAGCTGCTGGTCAAACAGAGTGATTATCCCTCATCTTGCAGTCTTGTAGCTCTGTCTCAGTCGCATGAGGGTAACGGTAGGCTTGATACTAGAGCGGCTCTTCAGTATTTGCTTGATCAGGGCTGTCAGAAAGTATTGTGCGAAGGCGGCGGTCAATTGGCTGGCAGTCTCATTGACGCTGGCTTAGTTGATGAGCTTTATTGGTTCGTTGCGCCCAAAATGCTGGTCGATAAAGAGGCATTGCCAGTGGTGGCTTCAGCTAATACTAGATTGATGGCAGACAGTGTTGAGTGGCAAATTACTGGCGCTAATTTCCTTGGTGACGACCTTCTCATCAGTGCCTTGAATCCAAGGCACAATGGCTATACACCCATATAGTCCCTGACGACTGCAAAATTTTAAAAACCTATCTACTCTTGTGGCGTGGCTTCTCTAAATGGAAGGTTTGACCTAAACAATACCTTTGCATCTTCGCCTGCTATCTCAAAGTACATTGGCTTAGATGACAAATCCATGTTGTGACAAAACAAACTCGAATACATCCGAGTCTCTTTGCAGATTTAAGACCAACTCCGTTTCATCATACAAACGAAACTTATAGTGAGCATCCGGCCACAGCTGACAAATCTTCACCCTAAGCGACAATGGCATCATTTTTTTAACATCTTTGATTTTTTCGAAAGGCACAACAACTCTCACTTTCGATTCCCCAAAAGACCATGGTGGGGCTTCATTCCAAGAATATGATTGGTGAATAATTGAATCTTTCGCAATCAGTAAGGTACCTGGTCGCGAGTTGAGATTTGTGGTATCCAGATAACACGTATCCAGTACAAATTCAGCGTCTGAAAGGTCGATGCTGTTCTTTACACACCATCTGTTCCAGTCAGCTTTCGATATCACGGGAATCAATTATCAATCCTCGAAAAAAATTTAGACACTGGCAAAAGGTCAAACACTAGGACGATCCGAATAGCCAGCCTAAACGGGCCGGTGCCCTTAACTTACGGTAGCTAAGGTCAAGCTGCTTGCCCTCGTCTGGTGCCGCCAAGTTTGCTACCGTTCAAAATATAAACAATGCTAAAACCACAAAGTGCAAAAATGTGGAAAGTAGTAATTAGTATGGGCAGAAATATTTGCAGCAAAGGGAATATAGCAAAACCTGTTAATTTGCATAGTTCTATCGCTGGAAAAACAAAAATGCAAAACTGACCAATATAGACGGTCAGCGTAAGAAAGTAGTTCAGGAATACTCCAAAGACAACAAAACCAAAATAGAAGGCCAGATTTCGACAACTCCGAACCATTCGCGACCAAGAATTCTCTGTGCCATCAATGTTTAGTTTCAGCAACAGTTCAAACACATTGTTTATCCTGTGAATATCTTCTATTACCGATTATATGCTCATTATCAAGAACGCCAAGACAACCTGGTGGCGTCGGGCAAATACGGAAATCCGAGACTCTCCGCTAAAAACTCAAGATAGAAGCGACTACTCACCTAACCATGTCATTGATCTTTGTCCCTTCTCGTTGATTGACAGCCTGTCGCCCAGGCTCATAGGCGGTTAGTCCAATCAATACTCCAGGTTTGGATATGGTCCTGTGGTCCGCGCCAAGGCTTCCTTAGCTCCGCCTGAGAGACTGTCTAAAAGATTATGACCAATAGGCTATTGACTGAAAAGACCTTTTCGGTCAAACTTATAATTGTTAGCACTTCTAGGTTCTGAAAAGCTCTTTAACTCGTGTTTTTGGGGAAAAGGTGCGATGGCGCTGCCATGATGATGAAAATGACCAATAGCACTAAACCTAAACTCGGACCTATAACTGTAGGCTCCCCAAACCCTGGCAATTGCTATTTCACGCTGCCTCCTACTTTGCGCTGGCTCGATTCAGATCATTTTGGTGAAGGAGCTGAGCGGGTCAGAGAGAAGCCGGTGAAAACTCGGTTCAGTCGTTGGTTTCCTTTGGCTTTTCTCCATGCTGGTGTATTCGCTGTCTTTTTTGTTGGTTGGTCACCGATTGCCCTGGCCACAGCTGTCGCCCTCTACTGGCTGAGAATGTTTGCCGTAACTGCATTTCTTCATCGCTATTTCTCCCACCGTACTTTTAAGACTAGTCGTGGAGCGCAGTTTATCTTTGCTCTAATGGCCTGCTCGGCTGTCCAGCGCGGGCCATTGTGGTGGGCCGCTCACCACCGTGCCCACCATAAGCTTTCAGATAAAGATGGAGATTTACATTCACCATCGGTCAGTGGTTTCATTTGGTCCCATATTGGATGGATAACAGCTGATCGCAACATGCCGACGGACTATGAAAAAATTCCAGATCTGGCCCGTTATCCCGAACTTGTTTTACTGAATCGCTTCGATTGGTTCGTTCCTGTGCTCTTGGGTTGCAGCCTATTGCTTTTGGGTTATTGCCTGCAGTTGTTCTATCCTCAACTGGGCACGAGCCCATTGCAGATGCTGGTCTGGGGCTTCTTTGTCAGTACGGTGGTGCTCTTCCACGGCACGGCCTCAATCAATTCTTTTACCCATATGTTCGGCTCACAGCGCTATGAGACCGGTGACCAGAGCCGCAATAACTTCTTTCTCGCCCTAATTACCATGGGCGAAGGCTGGCACAACAACCATCATTATTTCCCTGGGGCCGCCAGGCAAGGCTTTTACTGGTGGGAAGTAGACTTTAGTTTTTACTTGCTTAAGCTGCTGGCCGCTCTTGGTATTATTTGGCAGCTTAGGCCCGTCCCTGCGGAAGCTTATAGCTATCCTTCTGGTAAAAAGGCGACCACATGAAAAAGCTTGCCATCATCGGGGCTGGAATTGCTGGATTGGGTTGTGCTCACAAACTAAGCCGCCAATATGACCTTACTATTTTTGAGAGTAACTCTTATCTTGGCGGTCATACCAATACTATTGATGTGGTTGGCAGCAGTAAGGTTGCCTTTGATACTGGCTTTATGGTTTATAACCATATTACTTATCCAAATTTGACGGCTTTATTTAGCGAACTCGATGTTCCTACTAAGAAGACCGACATGTCTTTCTCAGTGCAATATTTGCCCGATAAAATTGAATGGAATGGGGCAGGTTTAGATCGAATTTTTGCGCAGAGACGAAATCTAATCAGTCCGCGCTTTTGGCGTATGTTGCTAAAGCTTGATTGGTTCAATAAAAATGCCTTGCTGCACATGGATAATGCCAATATATCCACCGATGTCTCAAGGCTTTCAGTGCGCGACTATGTCAGTCACTTTAAACTGGGCGAGGATTTTTTGCATTGGTATTTGATACCGATGGCTTCGGCGGTCTGGTCCACGCCACCAGATAAAGTGCACGACTTTCCTATTGCCACCTTAATTCGCTTCTTCCATAACCATGGTTTTCTTGGCCTAGACACTCATTTTCAGTGGTACACAGTCGATGGCGGTGCAAGAGAGTACGTTAAACGCTTGCTAGCGGCTCTTTCACCTACTACAAAGTTTTCGTCTGGAGTAAAACGTGTTGAGCGTCTTGTTCATGGCGCTCGGGTGCATACAGAGAGGGGCTTTAGCGATTTTGATAAGGTGATATTTGCCTGTCACGCAGATCAGGCCCTCGCCCTGATTAGTGAGCCAACGGCTTTAGAGGCTCGCCTGTTAACCCCGTTTAAGTACCAGGACAATGCGGTTACTGTGCACTCTGACCGCCGGGTAATGCCTACAGAGCCAAAGGCTTGGGCATCATGGAACTATCGCATCGCTGAGCAGTCTAATACACATTATTGGATGAATAATCTGCAAGGCCTAAAATGCCAGGAAGATTATTTTGTATCGTTAAACAGCGAAGGCTTGATCGACCCGGGTAAAATTGTGCGCCAGCTTGAATATACACACCCACTTTTTGATCTAGCAACCTTTGAGGCTCAGCCTCAGCTGCCGCAACTCAACTTGGTCAGCCCTGAGCAAGCTTTGTATTTCTGCGGCAGCTACTTCCGTTATGGTTTCCACGAAGACGCCCTGGCCTCTGCCTACGATTTGAGTGCCATTCTCTCAAGTTTGGCTGTGGATAGCTTAGCTGGAGCGGCTCAGTAGATATGACTGATTTAGCAATGACGTCTAGACTATTTGAGTGCTCAGTGGCCCACCAGCGCTTGCTGCCCAGCGGTCACAGGTTTAAGCACGGCGTTTTTATGCTTTATCTAGAATTGGGCGAACTGAGCTGTTTAGCTCAGAATTCACGTCTTTTCAATCATAATAGTTTTAATTTGTTCAGCTTCTATGATAGCGATCATTTATTTGGCACCGAGCCGGTTGGTGCCGATAGCTCCTTGCCTACGCGCTTGGGCCGCTTGGTTGCCGACCATGGCATCTCTGAGCCTATGGGAAAAGCTTATTTGCTCACCTATCCTCGAGTGCTCGGTTATGTTTTCAATCCGGTGTCATTCTATTTTGTTTTCGATCGCCAAGACCAACCCTTAGCTTGCATAGCTGAAGTAGGCAATACCTTCGGTGAGATGAAAGTCTACTTCATGGATGCTACTAAAATGAGCTCTGCATCTGTCTTTGATGCCTTTTTCACCAAGCACTTCTATGTTTCACCCTTTGGCCAGTTGCAGGATAAATTCCATTTTGTTTTGCCTCTCCCCAATCAAGCGTTGAAACTTAGTGTTGATACTGTGGATGGTGAAGATCCAAGCAAAAAGATATTAGTTACTAGCGTTAGTGGTGCCGCTCTGCCGTTGACTGATGGGCAACTGCTGCGACTATTCTTCCGCTATCCACTAGTAACTTTGCGTGTCATATCGCTAATTCACTGGCATGCCCTCTTGCTCTGGCTGAAGAAGATACCGTTTTTCTATAAAGAGCAATGGCCCGAATTGCAGACTAACAGCGCTAAGAGAGTTAATCATGAAAGGTAACAAGATGGCCAATTTAAAGCTTGAAGTTGAGAATAAAAAAACGGCTCCTGTAACCACTCTGACAGTAGCGCAGAAGTTTTGGCGCAAAATTGTATTGGCGGCACTTGGTGCCATGACCGAAGGCCGACTAAAGTTGACCTTGCCTGAAGGTCAGGTAATCTGGTTTGGTCAGTCGCAGCCAGTTGACGGTGGTATTAGCGCTGAAATCGATGTCAGGTCAGAAACATTCTTTCGCCGCCTGGTAGTTTATGGTCATATAGGTTTGGCTGAAGCTTATATGGACGGTCAATGGCAGACCAATGACGTGGCCAGTGTGATTGCCTGGGCTCTTCTCAATATCAGTCAATGTCCACTGCTTGAGGGCAATGGTAAGAAGTTTCAGATAGTCAATTTGCTTGGCATTGGCAATCAGCTGCTGCATTTGTTGCGCCATAACAATGAGTCGAATAGCCGTAAGAATATTGCTTATCACTATGACTTAAGCAACGATCTTTTCAAGTTGTTCCTGGATGAGTCTATGACTTATTCCAGTGCCTATTTTAAGGACTGGTCGATTAGTTTAAGAGAGGCACAAGCGGCTAAATATGAGAATCTTTGTCGCAAACTGGCCTTAAAAGAGGGCGACCGTGTGCTCGAGATTGGCTGTGGTTGGGGTGGGTTTGCTCAGTATGCCGCAACTAATTATGGCTGTCATATTACTGGTGTGACCATCTCGCAAGAGCAATATGATTATGCCGTGGCACGTATCCAAAAGGCTGGTCTTAGCCATAAAGTAGAGCTGCGTATGCAAGACTATCGCAAGATTACTGGTCAGTTTGACAAGATCGTATCGATAGAAATGATTGAGGCTGTTGGTCATGAGTATCTTGATATATTCTTTCAGCAGTGCGACCGTCTGCTTGCGAAAGGCGGCCTATTGGCCCTGCAAATGATTACTTGTCCCGATAGTCGCTATGACTTATTGCGGGAGAACACAGACTTCATTCAAAAGCATATTTTCCCTGGTTCTTTGCTTCTCTCCCACCGCCGCGTCAGCGAAGCAATGAAGCGCTGCCAGAGCGATCTCTTTGTGCATGATCTTGAAGATATGGGCAATCACTATGCCAAGACCCTTGGGCTCTGGCAAGAACGTTTTGAGGCTCAGCTGCCAGCGGTAGAAGCTCTTGGCTTTGACCAAATTTTTGTGCGTAAATGGCGCTATTATTTGTCTTACTGTTTTGCTGCCTTTGCTATGCGCAACATTACAGTGGTGCAGACGATTTATACCAGGCCGAATAATCTCAATTTGAGTCGGTCTGAGCTGCTAAATCGCTTTGCCTAGCTAATCTAGGAAAACAAAAATGACTGCTGATATTGATCAATCTATTGAACACGCTGTTAGTAAACTCAAGGCTGGCTTACTGGTAGCCTTCCCCACTGAGACTGTCTATGGCCTCGGTGCTGACGCCTCTAGTGCTGCTGCTCTTGAGCGCCTTTATGCTGTCAAAGGAAGGCCCACTTCGCATCCTGTCATTGTTCATATCGCCAGTGTCGAGCAGTTGACCGATTGGGCCAAGGACATCCCTGCCCAGGCTTACCAATTGGCCGAACGTTTTTGGCCAGGGCCCATGACCTTGATTTTGCCAAAGGCCGATCATGTGCTCAGTCAAGTTACCGGTGGGCAAGATTCAGTTGGCATTCGCATCCCCTCACACCCACTGGCTCTTAAATTACTAGAGGCATTCTCTGGTGGCTTGGCGGCACCATCGGCCAATCGTTTTGGTCGTCTTTCTCCTACATCGGCTCAAGCCGTAGAAGCCGAATTTTCTGACTCGCCTGATCAAGTGGCCATGGTGCTTGATGGTGGCCCCTGTGATGTGGGCATTGAGTCCACTATTATTTCGCTGCTCTCCTCTCAAGCAAAAATTTTACGCCCAGGCATGATTGATGCTGATTCGGTGGCTGAAGTTCTTGGTGCTGAAGCCTTTAGCTTTGGGTCTTCTGCTTCTGCTGGAGAAACTCGTGTTCCTGGTGCACTTCCCAGTCATTATGCTCCCCAGACCAAGTTGACTGTCGCTTCCTCCGAGCAGCTGATTGAGCTAGTGCTTGAGCTTAATGCTATGGAGAGAAGTGCTGCTGTTTTTGCCTTTGATTCTACTGTGGCTAAGTTGAGGTCCAATCTTTCTGGCCTGGTTTTTGATTCTTTAGTGGTGGCTCCCGAGCAAGTCGATCAATATGCTCGTGCTCTTTATGAGCAGTTACGTCGTTTCGATAAGCTCAAACTCGATCGCATTTTTGTTGAAGCTGTTCCTTATGGTAGCGCCTGGGATGGCGTTAGAGATCGCTTAGAGCGAGCCAGCGCCGAAGTCAGTGCCTAAGCCATTACCTAAGGAGATATAGTGCCAGAGCCCCATGTTTATTTGATGATTGCCGCCTTTCTCACTACCACTTTAATGATGTTTATCATTTGGCTGGTGAGTGAGCGTATCGGCAATGCCGGAATTGTTGATGTAGCTTGGGGCTTTGGCTTTGCTGTTGTGGCGCTTGTAGATACGACCTTGGCCTACATGCATGGTTGGGGTAATTTCAGTCGCAGTGCCCTGATACTTATTATGGTGGCATTCTGGAGTCTGCGCCTGGGCTTTTTCTTGGCCTTTCGGTTTAAAAGAATGTGGCCAGAAGAAGATGGGCGCTACAAGAAATATCGCCAAGATTGGGGAAATCGAGCCAGTTTAGGATTGTTTCTTGCTTTCGAGATGCAGGCTGTTTTATTGGCCTCCCTAACTTTGCCTTTCGCTCTGGCGCTGACCAATGCCAATCAGCAAATTAGCGGTTTTGAGATTGCTGGTTTTGCCATTTGGCTAGTAGCCTTTGTTTGCGAAACAATTTCAGATCAGCAACTGGAGGGCTTCAAGAGTAGAAGACGAGAATCTGGCCATGCCAATCAAGTAAATCAAGTAAGCCAAGTTTGCCAAGTCGGTTTCTGGAACTATTCACGACATCCAAACTACTTTTTTGAGTGGCTGGTTTGGTTGGCTTTCTTTTGCTTCTCGCTAGGCTCACCTGGCGGTATCTATACAATTTACTGTCCTCTGCTCATGCTGTTTTTCTTGACCAAAGTAACTGGTGTGAAGGCCACAGAAGAGCAAGCTGTTCGCAGTAAGGGTCAGGCCTATATTGATTATCAGCGCACTACTAGTGCCTTTGTCCCCTGGTTTAAACGCTCATAGGTAGGAACGAACGAAGAGGGAAAATCATGTCGACTCCAGATTTGGCTGAGCAAAATATTGACACTACAGGCAGTTCTATTCCTAATTTTGATTCTGGGTTTACCCCCTTGCGTAAGCCTCAGTCAGAAGCGCTTATCTATGAGATTTTGGCGACAAATATGGTGCCTGATTTTCTCATTAGAGCTGGTATCAGACATATGCTTAAGACCAAGTTGAAAGAAGAGAGTTATGCTTCGTATGAATTGCAGCAAGCTCATTTGCTTAAGATGGTCAAAGAGTTATCGAGCGCTCCTATTGCCATTGAAACTGCCGCGGCAAACGAACAGCATTATCAAGTTCCCACAGAGTTCTTCAAGCTTTGTTTGGGCAAGCGCCTTAAATACAGCTGTGCTTACTATGAAAAGGGCTACAGTCTTGATCAAGCAGAAGAGGCCATGTTGCAACTGACAGTACAGCGAGCAGAAATTAGTGACGGCGATCGCGTGCTTGAGCTTGGATGTGGTTGGGGGTCCCTAACTCTCTACATGGCCGAGCATTTTCCTAAATCCAAAATCACAGCCGTTTCCAACTCTAAAACGCAAAGGCAATATATTGAGTCAGAGTGCGTCAAGCGACAGTTGACCAATGTCGAAGTGATCACCTGCGATATGAATGATTTTCAGTTTTATGAACAAGTAGATCGGGTGGTTTCAGTTGAGATGTTTGAGCACATGAAAAACTACCGCTTACTCTTGCAGCGCATCTCTGGCTGGTTGAGCGATAGGGGCAAGCTTTTTGTTCATATCTTCAGTCACAAAGAACTCTGCTACCACTATGAAGATAAAGACGGTAGCGATTGGATGACTCGTAATTTCTTTTCTGGCGGCATAATGCCGTCTAACGATTTGCTCTTATATTTTCAGCAAGACTTGAGAATTGAGCAGCACTACACCGTCAACGGCCAGCACTATGAAAGGACAGCTAATCATTGGTTGGTGAACATGGACCGGCATAAGGCTGAGATAATGCCGATTTTAGTGACTACCTATGGGGCCGACCAAGCCACACGTTGGTGGGCTTTCTGGCGGCTATTCTTCATGTCTTGCGCTGAGCTTTGGGGCTATAGCGATGGTGAAGAATGGATGGTTTCCCATTACTTGTTCGCCAAGTCGTAAATTAAGGGCAGATTTGTAATAGACTTATCTCTTATTTGAGGAGATTACTATGCAAGGTTCTCAACCCTTGGTTATGGATGCCCTGCGCGAATCAACCAAAGAACTGCATGCCGATACGGAAGGACATCAGTTTCAGAAGCAGCTGGGCTCTGGCACTGTAAGAAAAGACCTGTATGTCAAGTATCTTGGTCAGCTTTATTTGATGCATAAGCATTTAGCTGATCTTCTGCCTCATGCCGCTGCTAACGATGCTCGTATAGCCGCTGTTCTCGCGCCTTACCATAGTGATTTGAGCGCAGTGGTGGGTGACCTAGGATACTTTGATGCTAGCACCGACAGTGTTGTGCCTCTGACTGCTACAGCCGCCTTGCTTGACACCATGGACGAACTGGCTGAACACTCGCCGGTTTCGCTCTTAGGCCAGCTTTATGTCTTGGAAGGGTCAACTAATGGCGCTAAGTTCATGGCTAAGACTTTGAGAAAAGGCCTTAACTTGCCAGAGGAGAGAGGGGCCAAGTATTTTGACCGGTATGGCGATTTACAGCGGGAGAGATGGACTAATTTTAAGGCCACTATGAATGCTCAGGGCTTTAGTCAAAGTGAGATTGACGCTTTAGTGGTCGAAGCTAAGCGCATGTTTCAGACCTTTTTTGAGATTGGCTGTGAGCTTGAAACTTGTTAGACGTTAAAAATGGGTTTGGAAAGTAACGAATTGCGGTACTTTGACATGTAGTGCCAGGAGTATCTATGAGCGCAAGTGAACCTCTACAACCGTCCCAGTCTCCCGGTGAGCCCAACGCTGACTCAGTCAATGAGCGTGACAATAAGCGTATTGGCCAATTCGCGGCGTGTCTAGAGTCGCTTGCTCATGTGCAAAAAGCCTCCGCTGACAAGGCTATTTCTATCAGAGAGACTGATAAGCAAAGTGTGCGCTTATTGCGCGGCTCAGTTCTGGCAGCGCTGATATTTCTTTTCTTGCCTATGGCTGGTTTTGCCAAGTACGCCATTCTTTGCCTGACAGCGGCTGATTCATTCTTCCTTATTGCATTGGTCATATATATAGTCGGTCGCTTTGGTATTCTGCGAGTAATGACCCCCCGACATGCCCTGGTTTGTTGGCAGTTAATGGTAGGAACTAGTCTGTTTGCAGTTGCCTTGGCCATTAATGCCGTTTTCTGGCTTCTCATAGGGCTAGCCGGACAGCATTTGATGGCTAACTGAGCTACTTTTAGTAGTCAATATTTAGCACCATTGATAGTGGCTTTTATGGCTGTCTTCGAGATTTATAAGACCCTTGATCAGGCGCCTGATTGAAATGCGACCATTAGGAGTGGTTAGCTTTATCTGAGCCTGGGCATATAAGCTGACGTGAGGCGTTAACTGTATTGAGTTAGGTTGCAAGACCTATTGCTGTAGATACAGGCTGGAAAAGGATGGTAATTATGCTGCGGAGATCTGGTCCGATCCCTAAAACACTTCAGAAGTTGCCGGCCGCGCCGGGATTGTCTGAAATCCACCACTATCTGTCGGTGGCGATGGAACATAGAGGGCGGCAAGTTGAAATTACCTGGTCCACTCCTGATAGAGCCATTGATTTCACTCTCAATATTCACTGCCCCTGGCGCGGTGGCGACACTGAATGGAAGCTCTTTGTCGGCAAGAACATGCGTATTGTCTGGGACTACAAGAGCTGTGATGTTTTACTCGTCTACAACTTGATCATCTCTTCTTGCGGCGAAGTTCATCAAAGTATTCAAGCTGATGGTGTCCTGGCGGTGAATGAGTCTTTTAGAGATTCTTCTAAACGGCGAGACACCTTGTTCATGCAAACAGCCAACACAATGGATGCTACTGATCCAAAGAGCAATCCATCGGTTGGTACGCAAGACAATGCCTGGTCGCGTTCAACGCTACCGCCTACTGGTGATCTCTCGCTCGTTGAGATTTCACGATTATTGCAGTCTATTTTATTGGCTAAGATGACAGGTCGTCTTGATGTAGATCAAGGCAGTCTGCACAGCAAGATTTTCTTCGTTGATGGCGAACCGCTCCATGCCGATGTTGGCGGCATTCTTGGCGATGAGGGAATTCTTGATTTATTGACCTGGCGCGAAGGAAAATACAAGTTTGAGCCAAGGGTAAGGGTGTCTCAGCGCAATGTGGCGCAGCCGATCGAGAGCCTGGTAATTCTTGGTGTGCATTTAGTCGACAAAGTGACTTTCTTGCGCAACGTTGGCCTGCAGACTGACTCTGTATTGATTCGCAAGCATGAGAGTGTGGCTGGATATGACTTCGATAACTTAGCTGCTCACGATCCGACCGTGGCCGCTCATATGCTCAAAGCGCTTTATTCGGTAATTGATGATAAGACCTCAATCAAAGATTTGGTTGATAAGACCAGGCTCTCTCGCAGTCAGTGGGTGCCATTAATTACTCTCTTGCTCAATGCCGATTTGATTACTTTCACCAACGATTACATTGGTGTCAAAGAAGAAAAACCGACTATTGCGCCGAAGATAATTGATAAGTCGAAGATTCACAGCGTCATGATGAATTTGAGACGTCCCGAAACCGGCATGTTCACTTACGAAGCTTTCCTCTATTTCTTAGAGCAAGAATACTTCCGGGGCTATCGCTCGGGTAGTCCACTCTCGGTTATGGTGATGGAAATGCGCGTCATTAGTGGCCCTCCGAACTTTGAAAGACAGCCTCTTGATACTCCAGCTCTAGCTGAAGTAGTGCGACGAGTCAGTCGATTAAAGCGACATATCGATTTGTTGGCGCATTATGACCAATACGATTACGCCATGCTCTTGCCTAATACCAAAACAACTGGTGCCAACACTTTTGCTCAAAGGGTAGCTAAGGCAATCTGGAGTGCTTCGCTTGCTCCTGGTGTTGATAGCTCTAATTTATCGCTGGCTTTTGGTGTTGCCTGTATTCCCGAAGATTGTCTTGATCTAGGCGTGCTCTTAGCTGCCGCTGAAGCGGCTAAAGCCGCAGCATTGCGGGCCGCTATGCCAATTGCGCTCTATCGCGATATCAAGTAATTTGAGAACTACTGCGGAATTTGGGATGTAATCATAGTCAGTACATTGACCACCGCAAAAATGGCGATCAGTAATAGTATGCAACCGGAAATGGCGCAGGCCACTACCACCTTAGTGGCTTTGCCCAAATAGCGGGACACCTGGGGGTTTTGTAGCGCGCCACTGAGTTTGTCTGACAATTCACTATTAGCCAGGACGTCATGAGGATAGAGAGCCTTGGCATCGGTACTGGCCTTCGGTGGCTCTATATTTGCTTGCTCAGCATTTTGCACATTGGCATTGGGCTCAGAATTAGGTTCCATTTTAAGCCTCGCATATAGTTTTTCTATTATAGGCTCACAGGCTTAAATTTACCGGGCACTTTCCTTTTGCTCTGGATTTCCCGGCAAATATCTGGGCTGCCCCGGCCATGGCTTGGTCACTGGGGTCAAAGGTTGCTAGCGAAGTGCCTACTGATTGAGGCATTTTGAGAAAATCGTAGGGCGTGTCGACAGCTATATGAATCAGATTAATATCGTCATTTATTTTTGCTATTTTTTCAGCAAGAGTTATTTGACCGCTATTGATAAAGGCACGAAAAGTGACGTAGAGAATGGTGCGCTTGCTTCTTTCTAAGCGAGCGCAAAGTTGGGCAATTTCTTCTTCACCGGCATTTAGGCTGTAGCGGTGTTCTTCTACTTCCACTTTCTCTTGGGCCAGAGCTTCAGCTAAAGGCAGCCTGTAGCGGGGGTGTTGGGGAACAACTACTGCTAAAGGTTGCCCGACCAAATTTAATTGCTCACTGGTGCCTTTCATCAGAGCGGCAGAGCTGGTACTAAATTTGGTGCTGGTCGCTGTGTCAGTTGCGATGGTGCGGGCGAAGGCTGCCAGGGCTGTTTGATTGGTTGGATCTAAGCAGTCAGGCTTCTTGTAAAAGAGTTTATCGAGCCGTGCCAAGCATTGGTTCAGTCGCTCAGTTGAGATACGACCACTTTCAATTGCTTCAGCAATGGCTTGCACTGCCTCTTGCGACTGGCTATAGGTACCACAGACCAAAATAAGATCTACACCTGCTTCTATAGCCATGACGCAGGCCTCGCCCAGGCCATAGGCTTTGGTGATGGCATGCATAGTCATATCGTCTGATATGGCAAGACCGTCAAATTTAAGTTTTTCTCGCAAAATCTCGCTCACCACCAGTGGTGATAGTGTGGCCGGTCTTTGCTGCTTCTCTAATTGGGGCAGCCAGATGTGCCCAATTAAAATCGATGACATGGCTTCGATATTTGCGGCAAAAGGTTCTAGATCGTAAGCCTCAAGTTCGTCCAGGCTCTTGTCGACTATGGCAAGCTCAAGATGCGAGTCTTGGCTAGTGGAGCCGTGGCCCGGGAAGTGTTTGGGGCAAGCAACCAAAGCCGAGGCTTCTATGTGTTCTATTACCTGGCGGCCCATGCTGCTTGTTAGAGCCGTTTCGCTGCTGAAAGCACGGGTTGCAATTACTGGGTTTAGAGGGTTGGTAAGTAAATCTAGGGTGGGGGCCAAGAGTAGATTGAAGCCCAGGGTTTTCAGTTGGCGGCAGCTAATTGAAGTAATTTCTTTTGTGCAATTACTATCATTGACGGCCGCTAGAGCCATGGGGGAGGGCAGAGGTGAAAGGACGTGATCAAAGCGTTGCACTGCCCCACCTTCTTGATCTACGGTCAGCACTGGGGAGTGCATGCAGGCGTCAACTATGTCTTTGGTGAGAGTGCAAAGCTGCTTGAGGTCTTGGGCATTTTCTTTAAAGAGGGTGATACCGCCAAGGATGCCGGTGCTCAATGCTTGTTTGTGCTCATCGTCTAATATGAGGCCGGGCAGCCGACCAATAACCAGTCTGCCTGCCAATTGTTTTGTAGTTAGATTTTTCAATTGAAGTTTAGGAGATTGGGGCAATCAAGCGATAAACGTCGACTGGTTTTTGTCTACCTTTGACGTTGAACTGACCAAGGAAATCGAATTTGAAGTTGTCTTTGGCTAGCTCGTAGGTTGCACCCTCGACGATGACGTCGCCAGGACGATCGTCGCCAATAAGTTTTTCCAGGCGGAAGACGAGATTGGCAGTATCACCTAATAGGGCAGGATTCGATGCATTTGAGCCCAGATTACCCGAGGCCACAGGCCCAGTGGCTAGTGCCATGTCAAGCATAAGGGGGTGATTTTCAAAAGGCCAGATTTTCTTGTCAGCAGCCAACTTAAGGGTAAGTATTTTCAATTTGAGAGCGGTGAAACAGGCCTGGCAGGCCGATAATCCGCCCCCGCTCTTCGCGTCGTTGCCTTGCCAGTAAGCCATGATGGCATCGCCAGCAATTTTTTCTAGCTGGCCATAGTTCTTGTTGATCTCATCATTGAGATTGTCGAATACTTTCTGGGCTGCTTCCATAACCAACATTGGCTGATTGGCATGGTCTTCCATTAAGGAGGTGAAGCCTTTAATGTCACCAACTAAAATGGTGGCATTCATCATTTGTATGCGAAATTGTGTGCGGTCTTGGGAGTCATCATTGTCGTCATCTTGATTGGGATGATCGAATTCAGGCGGATTAACAAGTAGTTCGTATTGAGCGATTTTGACTCGGTCGCCAGAATGTAAATGGTATTCCTTACCAGGTGTGAGGCGGCCGCCGTTGAGCATGGTGCCGTTGGTTGAACCCGCATCAATAATCGTCCAACCTTCGGTTTTGCAGCGAATTTCGGAATGTTGACCCGACACTTCTGGGTAGGGAAGAACGAGCTTCTTAATGCCGCCAGAGGCTGGTTTGCGCCCAATTTGTAGAACCTCGCCTTCGGCAAGTTCGACAATGTATGATTCCGGAGTATCCGGATTGACCGTAAGGGTGCCTGTCCTCATAGAATCACACCGATATATGTCTTCACTAGCAGAGGCATCGACGGCAAAAGTAGGACTCCCTTAAGTTTCCTGATAAAGAATGACCTTTAAACGTCCAATGTGCAACGCTTAAGGTTCAAGCGCTGGCGGTTTTAGCTTTTGTTAGAGACTTTTTTAATTCTTCAACTCTGTCTAATTTTTCCCAAGGAAGGTTGAGGTCTGGTCGGCCGAAGTGGCCATAGGCAGCCACATTGCGATAGAAACGGCCATTGTTGAGCTTGGGCAATTCGGTCAAGGCAAAGGTTTTGATAATGGCTGCCGGTCTGAGATCAAAGGTGGCTTTCACTAGTTCAGTGATCTCGTGGTCAGGCAAGGTTCCGGTACCAAAAGTTGTGACATGAACCGATACTGGTCTGGCCACACCGATAGCATAGGCAATCTGCACTTCACAGCGCTCGGCTAAACCTGAGGCAACAATATTTTTTGCCACGTGACGGGCTGCATAAGCAGCCGAACGGTCTACTTTGGTTGGATCCTTGCCAGAAAATGCACCACCACCGTGACGGGAGTATCCGCCGTAGGTATCGACAATAATTTTACGACCGGTAAGGCCAGCATCTCCGTGGGGGCCGCCGACGACAAAACGGCCAGAGGGATTGATCAAATAGCGAGTCTGCTCATCTGGTTTGATCGATAGATCTTGGAAGATTGGCATGATTACATAGGCTTTCAAATCTTGAGCAATGCGCTCTTGCAGCTTGGCATTGTCTTCGATGCCGTCAACAACTGGATCGTGTTGGGTGGAGACAACGATGGAGTCAACTCTTACCGGAGTGTTGCCGTCATACTCGATTGTCACCTGGGTTTTGCCGTCTGGTCTCAAATATTCGAGGGTGCCGTTTTTTCTAACTTCAGTTAAGCGTCTGGCAATGCGGTGGGCCACTGAAATTGGCATAGGCATCATTTCAGGTGTTTCATTGCAAGCAAAGCCGAACATCATACCCTGGTCGCCAGCACCAGTTTCGTCACCGAGATCAGAGCTTTGTTGGCTGCTGCCAGCGCTGGTTGCTGGGCGACTCTCTAGAGCATGGTCAACGCCAGAAGCGATGTCGGGGGACTGTTTATTAAGTGCGGTGAGAATAGCGCAAGAAGCAGCGTCAAATCCGCCACCTTTCTCAGCTGTATAGCCAATTTCTGAAATTACTGAGCGTACTAGCTCTTGAAAATCTACGTTGGCCTTGCTTGTTATTTCGCCGGTAACCAACACTAGGCCAGTTGAAACTGCACATTCTGCCGCTACTCTTGACTTAGTGTCTTGTGAGAGCATGGCGTCAAGAATGGCATCAGAAATCTGGTCGCATACTTTGTCTGGGTGTCCTTCAGTGACTGATTCTGAAGTAAATAAGTAAGTATTGGTCAACTGAATAACTCCTTGAGTCATGCAAAATGCTTTGCTTTAAAAGCCGCCGTGAAGCCGCTTTCAGAAAGCTGAACCTGCTATGCTACCATTTTTTGATGATACTGAAATAGATCTATCAAGTGTTACCATATTAAGGAACTTATTATTGGACGGGACATTGGATGCCAACCGCATATTCTCAGAAGAGTGACCGTGATTTAGTTTTAGCCTGTCAGAAGCGTGAGCCTCAGGCTTTTGAAGAGCTTGTGAAACGGCACCAGCGCACTGTCTATTCCTTGCTCTATCAATTGGCCCCCGATTGGGAAGACACCTCTGACCTGGCGCAGGAAGTTTTCATTCGGGTTTGGCGCTCTATTAACAATTTAAGAAATCCGGCCTCTTTTCGGGGCTGGCTCACTCAAATTGTCACCAACCTTTTTTATGACGAATTGCGCAAGCGGCCCCGTCGCCTGCCTACTGTTTCTATGGACGATTCCCATGGTGGAGAAGACGGTGAATCGGACGGTTCCACCCGCGATATTCCGGACACCGGTATCTTGCCGGACGAAAAAATTCTCAATAAAGAAATCTCAGAAGTAATACGTCAAGCAATGTTGCGTTTGCCGGAACAGTTTCGTACAGCCATCGTCTTGAGAGAAGTGGAGGGCCTAAGCTACGATGAAATTGCAGTGATAACACAGACAGAGATGGGAACGGTGAAATCTAGGATTGCCCGTGCCCGGACCAAGCTGCAAGAGTTGCTTAAGCCATACATAGAACAGTCACAGTCGGTAACTGAGGTCTCTAGTGATGGTTGACTCTGCTTGCGATAAATATAAGGATGAGCTTTCGGCCCTGCTTGACAATCAGGTGGCCCCTAGCTTTAAAAGTGAAATAGAATCGCATCTTGAGGCTTGCCACGATTGCGCAGCCCAGTTCGAGTCTTTGAAGACCGTGAGCAAATTACTGGGCAAGGCTTTTGCCTCTGAGGATGAAACCCCTGATATTTGGTCAAAGCTCGCCCTTGATATGCCGTCAGTTTGCGATGTGATAGTAGATGATCTGTCTGCTTATTTAGATGGTGAGCTAACTTCGCCGGCCCAAGAAGGGGTCAATCAGCACTTAAAAGATTGCTCGGATTGTCTGGCTAAGTTCACCGCTTTAAATCAGACTAACCGTCTCTTGGCTAAGGGGTTAGAGCTGCCGCAGAATGTCGAAGTCAATCTCTGGTCGTCTATCAAAGAAAGACTTACTGCCGATTGCGCCTTGATTGACAATGAGCTTTCTGCCTACTTAGACCAAGAAGTTGTCACCTTGCGTCACCGCGAGATAACCAAGCACCTGACCGATTGTTCTAATTGCCAGGTTGAGTTTGGCAAACTAACAAATGTTGGCGATATTATTCGTGATTCTTATAAACCAACTATTCCAGATGACTTCGATCTCTGGCCTGGTATTAAGAGCAAGCTACAAGTTATTCCGTTCACTCCCAAGACCCAGACTGCTACTACTACTAGCAAGGTTAAGGGTGTAATTGATCGACGTGTTTATGCACTGGCAGCCGTAGCCGCTGTTTTTGTATTAGTTTTCGGATTGGGAGCTTTCTGGCTCAACAGTCCTGAACAATCAAATGTCCGTCAAGTTTCTGCCGAGGGTTATTTGATTGATTCATCGTTGTTGCAACCAGCAGATAAAGCTGAGGCGGTAGTTTATGAAGAGTAATTCGCACGGAGCAAAGAGTGCAGCAAACGGGCTTATGTCTGCCGCCTTATCGTTGGCAGCTGGCTGCGCTTTAGAAGTATCCTTCCCACCAGAGAGCATGGCTCAAGATGCCCAGCCAACTTCTTGTAATGTTGACTGGACTAAGCTCAATCTCTCGCCGCAACAAAGCAGTCAAATTCAAAGCTTAGAGCAGCAGTGGTACAAAGACTTCAACGAATTGAGCCCACAGATACGCGATGAGCAGTCCAAACTGCAAAAGCTTCTTTCCGACCACAATGCTGATCCCATTCAAGTTATGGCTCTGCAGCAGTCAATTGCTAGACGCCGAGAACAGCTTAGTAATGCTGCTATGCAAAACTATCTAAACAAGCGCAAAGTGCTTGATGAGAAGCAGCAGAAGCAGTTGGAAGAAATGATGCGTGTCTTGATCATCAGTCGTAAGCAGCAACTGAATCCGGGCGCCCAGACTGAAGTTATGCCCGATAAAATTCAGAATTTGATGCGTAGAGTGCGTGACATTTTCCCCGTAGATTCTAAATAGAAGAGTTAGCACAAAGATTTTGTTCAACGAGAAAAAGTAGTTTCCCTGGAAACTACTTTTTTTTCGAGCATCTATATAGATGTGCGCAATTACTTTTGCTTGATCTCTTGTCTTGTTGATTCTCTCATTAACCAAATCGAGCTTTTGTTGTCAGCATGATGCACTTGGAAGTGGCACCATGAGCTGTGTTTCATCAGGCTTTTCGTTAGTTCGATTGTTTTAGCTGCATCTATATCTGATCGATTTGCAATCGATGTTGCTTTGCTTCAAATATGAAGATCTTTTGGACATGGAGGAATTTTTTGCGATCCGAATATATTGCGAAGGCGTATGTCTAATGCCTCTTGTAGGCATTGTTAGCGATAGAGATCAATTGCATGATTAGCGATGCATCACCATCAGTGGTGCCTATTATTAAAACTGATCTGACCCTTTGATCAGCATGCAACTAATCTCGTATAATGATTCACTGTTAATAGGACGAGCCACTAGCACATTAGGGCATCCGATCCTCTACAAGATATATCCGCTCTCAACTCCTGTGTTTACATGAGAAGTGCTGAGTGCGTCTTTGATGTGGATTTTTTCCATCCCCAGAAAGAAAAATTTGAATAAGGTAAAGAACTGAATGTCCATTTGTATTGCTCCAGCCCTCCAGCTAAAAACTGAATATTTAGTCCCTGCTAATGTTTTGTCTTTTGTTGACCGTACTCAGTCAAATCCAGCTACAGCCTCTATTTCGCGTTCAGTTGCTGCGCGCTCCTTTAGTGCCCGTACCATTGCTATTGCTAGTGCACCACCTGTAGATGAACTGAAGTACCGCAAGCTAATTGATCTTGCTGTCAAATACGGGGCTCGGCTATTGGCTTTGAAGCGTCGCGATATTGCTACTCGCTATCAACAGTGGTGTCAGATCAGCGAAGCTCAACCGGGTTCTATAAACCGCGGTAGCGAGACTGAATCTTATTGGCGCAATAAAAATCTGTATGTCCGTCGTATTTCGAAGAAATCAGAGTCTACAGCCGTCTTTATGCCGGTGTTGACTGAGATTGCTTGTCTTTTTTCTGGTGGTTCCAGTCTGCTTATCACCATCGATGAGACTGAACACACTGCGCGTTTTGATGTCATTGAGAACCTCGGCAAGACCGGCTATTGCCTAGATGGTCTCGACTACGATCTGGCTCTTAGTCAGGTTTTTAGCCTACTTAAAGAAATCGAAGGGGTATAGCTAGTCGCTACTGCGATTGCTTAGCTACTCTTCATAAAAGTGTGACCGCCGGCCATTGAGCCGGCGGTCTTACTTTAAACACCAAAATACGTCAGTACTACTTGTCCTTGAGATTGGCTTGCAATTCACGCACAGTCTTGTCGAGGTCTGCTAAGTCTTTCAAGCATTCCTTAAGGTCTTTGTCGCTAAGAATTGGTGTCAATTTCTTACCCTTGAGGCGATCCTGTTGGCGATCTTGTTCTACTTTCTTCAATGCAATGCGTACGCTATCGATATCTATTAGGCTCTTGCCGAGGTTCAGGCCGACTTTTTTTTCTACCGAGGCACTGCGAGCAAGGGCAAGGTCAAAACGCTTCTCAAGGGCAGCAAACTGCTTACGGTCGATGTCATTTGCTGTCTTGCCTTCTAATTTGTCGAGTTCGCCATTGAGTTTGTCTAATTCACTGGCAACACTTTCTAGCTCGCTGCTACTGGCCTTGACCTGGGCTGAAATCTTTTGCAGTTGACCTACAGGGTCAATGACAGAGGGGTCAATTTGCGCTACAGGCTTAGTTGGCGCTTTGTCTACAGGCTTGGCTTTGTCTTTCGGTTGGGCGAGGGCCTGGCCATAAAAGCCACAATAGCTTAGTTCTAGGCTAATGAGGCTGAGCAGTAGCAAGCACTTGGGGCTGATTGAGAGTTTAGGCATTTTCATATTGAAATAATAGTGCTTCAAGCTCCTACACGGAAGCTGGACGACGCCCATGAATGTAATATTATGAGCCCTAATTACATTTGAGGTGGCAGATGATCAAGGAGAAATTGGCTGAGATTGTGCAGCAGGCGTTTTCTGCCGCTTGTCTCGATGGCGCCATGGGCCCTCTCAAGTCATCTGCCGATTGCTCTGTGGCTGTTGTTATTGAAAAGCCAAAGTCTGCTGAGCATGGAGATTTTGCCTGTGGTATGGCTCTCAAGCTGGCTGCGCCGGTTAAGACGTCACCCTTGCGTATCGCCGAAACCTTGGCACAGTACATTGGCAAAAACGAGGCCTGCGCTGCCTATCTTGAAAAGGTAGAAGTGGCTGCACCAGGCTTTATAAATTTCACTCTTGGCACTGCTTGGTTGACTGAGACTATCAGTGCAGTGCATAACCTCGGATCCGATTACGGACGTGCTCCTGACAGAGATAAAAAAGTATTGGTTGAGTATGTTTCGGCCAATCCCACCGGCGAATTGCATATCGGTCACGGGCGCAATGCCGTTTTTGGTAGTTGCTTAGCCAATTTGATGAAGTTTGGTGGCTATTCAGTTGACCAAGAATTTTATATCAATGATTATGGCGAACAGATTTTGCAGTTGGGTAGATGTGCTTGGGCACTCTATCAGCGCTTACTGGGTCAGGCGGTTGATTATCCAACAGAAGGCTATCCCGAAGAATTCTTGCGCGACTTTGTTCAGAGCGCCGTTGATACTGTTGGAGATCAATATTTAACAGTTGGTGATGAAGAGGGTTGCAGCATAGTTGGCGACCTGGTCAAAGATCTCATCATTGAGAATCAGAGAACACTGTTGAAAAGCTTGGGTATCGAGTTTGACGTCTGGTACTCCGAGCGCAGTTTGCATAGTGGTGGCAATGTTGTCGATGTGCTCAAAGAGTTCGACAAGCATGGTTTTACCTACGAAAAAGATGGTGCTTACTGGCTCAAGGCTCAAGAGCTTGGTGACGAGCGTGATCGCGTCTTGCGTAAATCAACTGGTGCCACTACTTACTTAGCTAACGATGCTGCTTATCACTTGACCAAGTATGGTCGCAACTACGATCTCATGATCAATATTTGGGGGGCTGATCACCACGGTCAGGTACCCGGGCTGAAAGGTGCGGTGCGAGCTCTTGGTCAAGACCCAAGCAAGCTAGAAGTGATTTTGACGCAGATGGTTAATCTTAGTCGCGATGGCCAGATTGTGAAAATGTCTAAGCGCGCTGGCACTGTCATTATGTTGAGTGAAGTGATAGATGAAGTCGGTGCCGATGCCACTCGCTACTATTTGGCTGAATCTAGTCCGCAAAACACCATAAACTTTGACCTCGACCTGGCTAAGAAAACCGGGCGGGAGAATCCAGCCTTTTATATTCAATATGCACATGCGCGCTGCTGCGCTATTTTGCGTAAGGCTTTAGAGCCCTCTACTAATAGTGAGAGCGGTGAAACTGAACAACCGCCGATCTCGGCTCACCAGTGGCAAGAATTTTTGCAAGAATACAAAGGCGATAAGCAAGGAAAAGTATTTACTGCTTTATTTGACTCTGATGCTGTGATTGCTGGTCATCAGAAAGCCTTGATTGCCAGGCTGGAAACTTTCCCTTCTGAAGTCGAAGAAGCTGTGCAAGCCCGTAATCCTGGGCGTATTGCTCGCTTTGCCTACGATTTAGCCAATGACTTGCAGAAATTCTATGAAGTATCGCGAGTGATCACTGATGATTTATCAGTCTCGAAAGCAAGACTAGGACTAATTTTTGCAACTAAGCAGGTATTAGCTAACGCACTGGGCATAATAGGCGTGTCAGCTCCAGAGCGGATGTAGGTTTATAGGTCGTAAGCAAATTAGGGACCGAAAATTTTCATCAGGACTTCACGGTCTTGGCATCCGGTGCTAGGCTAGAGCTATGGCTCTCGCATCTATTAGTTTCATGCAAAAGGCGATTACATGCACGACAGGGCAGAGAACAATAACCGCGATAGCGGCAGGGACGAGCTTTCCGAGAAGTTCACTCTAGAATTCACCAAAGAAGAGGGGATGCTTCTGCTCACGAGCGCTAAATTGCTCGACAAACTTGTGGCTGGCGTCACTATCCATGCCCAAGAGCGAGATGAATTAATAAAAGAAATTATCGAAAAATTGGCTGGGTCGGTGTCGCCAGAGGTGTCTAAGGTCTCCGGGGAGTTGGCCGAGGCCATTGTTGATTCAGTTATGGGTGCTGACGAGCTTGAGGATGACTATTCTTACGTTTCGGATGCCTTGGGTTTCAATCTAGTTGAAGGCGATTCTTTCCTCGATACTTACTCAGAAGAAGAGATTCAATCGTTGCGTCGGTCCATCGCTGAAGATGCTAATAGAGAAGGTGAAGATTTCGCCTTTGAGCGACCAGCTGGGCAATTGAATCTCTTTGAGGAGTCATGTTTCGACTCCGCTCAATATGCTCAAATTGATTTTCCTATGTATGCCACAGACGAGACTTTGCCGGTACTTGAAAATGCCATGATTAACCATCTTAGCGTCCGGGCCCAGTACTACAGTTTCGCTCGTGAATCGGTGGATACCATCACACTCAATCCTTTGGTGATAATCAAAGAGCAGGGTAATTGGCGCATGGTTGCCTTCTGCCATGAACTTAGTGAGATTTTGCTCTTCAGGGTCGATCGTATTAAAGAGATTATTGAGACGGCTCAAACTTTTGAAGCACCGAAAGATGTCAGTCAAATAAGTTATAAGCGCCTCCCTGTTTACTCGTGAAATAGCTAGTAAAATTTAGGGGCAATACTAAAACTTAAATACTAAATCTTAGGAAGACCGTGACTAATCAAGCAAATTCAGGAGCAATAGCTCTCGGTAGTGATCATGCTGGCTTTGAATTGAAGCAAGTGATAAAAGACCTACTAATCGAGCAGGGTCTGAGCGTCGAAGATTTTGGCACCTTTTCTCTTGATTCTTGCGACTATCCTGATTATGCCAGGAAGGTTGCAGAGGCAGTTTCAAAAGGTTTGTGTGCCAGAGGCATTTTGGTTTGTGGTTCGGGAGTGGGCGTATCAATTGTTGCCAACAAAGTACGCAAAGTAAGAGCCGCTCTAGTGAACGAGGTTGAGGCCGCTGTATTATCTAGGCAACATAATGATGCCAATGTCCTGTGCTTGGGAGCACGTACTACTTCATCAGCCCTAGCCAAAGAAATAATTACAGCCTGGCTTACCACCCAATTTGAAGGTGGTCGGCATCAACGGCGCATTGATAAAATTGAGCAGTCTCGTCAGGGCGAAACGTTATTTGGCTGAGCTCCTAGCACCTGATACCGTCAGCGGTGCTTTGACTGGTTGCAGCCGGCGCCAAACAGCAAAGCTTTCACTGAGCAAATTACCTTGCTCATCGTAAGCTGGGCCAATTAATGTACTGTCTGGTTCGCGCTTGAGCCAATCAGCTTCAAAACGACTAAGAGTAGCGACGAAACGCTCATTGGCGAGGGCATCGCGCAGAGTGAGGCAATGGCGTTTGCCATATACTCCGTGAGACTCTTCGAGCATGGCGGCAATAGCAGCGGCTCTCTTTTTGGCGCTGCCCCTTACGCGCTTTTCAGCGTTGTAAGAATTACCTACCAGTAAAAATGTTTTGCCTGGCCAGGCTTGACTGCTCTTATATGGGGCGAGGTCGAGCCGGCGCTGCAGAGAATCTGGACTGATTGCTGAATTCATTTTGGTCAAAAGGGTTTTGACTTCTTCTTGCCTTGGCATACATTCCCCTTTAATTTGAAATTGCTCTATAGATACTTTTCCACTGCTCACTGTCGGATAAACTAACGAAAGTGAAATTAAGGGTTTGCTGTGAAAATTTTAGTTGCACCTTGTGCTTACAAAGGAACCTTACAGGCATCGGATTTGGCCAGAGCCATAGCTCAGGGCCTAAATGATGGGCTTGAGCAGCAGTCCCTAAAAGCAGAAACCGAGCCAAAAGTAGAAATACAGCTGGCGCCGGTGGCCGATGGCGGTGATGATACTATCGCCTGTCTGCATCTAGCCCGGGGCGGCGACTTTGTCTATGACACTGTTAGTGGTCCTATTTCTCAGCCTGTCCGGGCCGCCTATCTGCACATGGGCACATTGGCCGTGGTCGAACTAGCACAGGGTAGTGGCATTGCTTACTTGAATAAAAGTGAGCTAGCACCGTTGCGCGCTCATACATTCGGCACCGGCCAGATGCTAGCAAGGGCAATTGCCGATGGCGCCAGTGAAGTGGCTATTATGCTTGGCGGCAGCGCCTCTACTGACGGTGGCAGTGGAGTTTTGGCTGCTCTCGGGGCCAAGTTTTATGATGCTAAGGGAAATCCTGTCTTGACCAGCGATACTGAATGCGGTGGCGGTGCCTTGTTGGCTGTGGCGCGTATAGATCTTACTGACCTGAGGCGCACTGTGTCCGGAGTAAAGTTCTTGATTGCCACTGACGTTACTAATGTACTGCTAGGAGCTGCCGGGGCAGCTGCTATTTTTGCCCCACAGAAAGGCGCCAGCCGCGAGGAAGTCGCCTATCTAGAAAAAAGCCTTGAACATTTTGCCACAATCTTAGAGACTGCCAGTGGCAGTGACCAAGGTTGCCGCTCGTGTTCAGGAGCCGGGGCTGCTGGTGGTGCCGGTTTTGGCTTGGCATTGGGTCTTGGGGCCCAGTTTACTTCAGGCTTTCACTGGTTTGCCCAGGCCACCAATTTAACTGAAAAGCTCAACTGGTGCGATCTTGTGGTGGTGGCAGAAGGCTGTCTTGATAGTCAGTCACTGGCCGGCAAGGCCAGTGGAGAAATCTTGAAATTAGCTAGCTCGGCGGGTAAGCAAGTCGTAGCGCTGCCGGCCTGCTCACAGCTAAGTGGCGAGCAAGAAGAGCTATTCGCTGCCGTCATCCCTACTTCGGCTGACGGCAATACCGCTACTTTAGATAGCGTCAGGCAAGAGGCTCAACGTTTTATTGAAACTAGCGACGTTTTTTCAAGAAGCTAAGCATGTCGTTGGCCAGAGTGCTATTCACCGCCGGTTTAGCTTCAAACTGACCTGGTGCCGCAGCATGGGCTGGTTGAATTAACACATCAGGCTGGGCCTTTGCTGGTAGAACTTTTTCACCAAGGCTAGCTGGATCTGGCAATTGGTTGATTCTTTGCACAGGCATTGCTTCATAGTTGCTCATGGTTGAGCTGGTCTGTTGCATTTGTTGTGGTTGAACTGCTTGTGATTGCATGTCTTGTGTCATGCCGGTTTCAGAACTATAGCTCTCAATTGGAGCTTGTGCTGTGGTCTGCACATCGACATTGACATTAGCCTGTGGCATTGGATTAGCCATTTGGCCAGGAGCAGCTGAAGCGAGAGTCTGTCCAGCACCAGCGGAGCTGGCTAATTGATTTGAAGGGTCAACCGTACCTAATGAAAGTTGTTGGCCAGGGTGAATCATGCCAGGATTTGAACCAATCAATTCGCTATTGGCCTTATAGATATCGCCCCATTTTGTGGCATCACCCAGTTGATCATGAGCAATATCCCAGAGGGTATCGCCCGATTGCACTGTGTACTGACCGGCTGCGCCAGGAGTTGCGGCCGAAGCAATATCGGCTTGGCTGCCAGGTAATTGAATAGTGGTGCCTGGTCTAATTAACTCTGGATTAGCGCCCAGGACATCGGCATTCATCTTATAGATGTCGTTCCACTTTGTGGCATCGCCGAGGTTATCCTTGGCAATATTCCAAAGATTGTCTCCAGAGCGAATTGTATAGCTGCGCGGCTCAAGGTTATTTGCAGCTTGAGCTTGTTGGCCCTGTTCTAAAGGTTGGTTGTTTTGAGCAACTTCTTGCTGTTGTTGCATTTGTTGCTGCTGTTCTAGCTGCTGCTGCTCGAACTGTTGTTGTGGGTTTAATTGTTGCTGTTGAGCTTCAACTTGAGGTTTGTTGTTAACCGGCGCCTTAGCTGTCTGATTAGCGTGGTGGTTGCTGGTTTTAACAGAATGAGAAGTGCGGTCGAAGGTTTTGTGAGTGCGGGCTTCGGCTTTGGCTTCAGGCTTGGCGTGCTCAACTTTGTGATTGACAGCATCATGTTTTACAGCATGATCTGCCTTTGCACTCACTGCATCATGTTTGGCTACGACTTTGTCACCTAGGGCGTCGGCCTTGAGGTTACCATTACTTCCATCTAAGCTCAGTGATTTGGCTTTCAGCCCACCAAGGTTTTCAGCGCCGCCTTTGACTGTGTCTAGGCTTGGTTTGGCACTGCCTACTGTTGACTGGAATGAATCAGATTGGTTGCCCATAGCGAGCAAATCATTGTTAATCGGCTCACCAAAAGTGGAGCTGCCGACATTAAGTGAAGCAGTGCTTGGTGTCTGCATCGGTAGCGATTGAGCCATGCTCTGGGCGTTGAGGTTGTGGCCAGCGCTGCCAATGCTATCGCTGAATAGCCTGTTATTACCAGCAATCTGAGCCCCGGGCGTATTGGCCGACAGGCCTGGGCCCGATAGATGTCCTTGACCTTCAAATTGCAGCTTAGCCATATTGCCAGAGCCACTGACATTAAGGGCGTTGCGGCCAAAGGCCTGCTGTGAGAAAGGTTCACCTTGACCAAGAGAAGTGTTTAATTTATTTGAGAGCAAATCGGAGTTGAAGCTGCCACTTAAATGACCAGGTAAATGACCCCCGATTCCACCGATTTGACCAAAGAAGGGAGCATTGCCGGGAAGCAGTGAGAGGTTGAGGCCAAGATGCTCAGGTTTGAAAGCGTTAAGGGCCGAGGCCAAATGATTGCCACCCAGATTGCCTAATAGTGAGTGATCTAGGCCAAGAGTCATGCCTAGATGGGTGCCAATTTGGCTTAAAGCTTCAAGCTGTGGGCCGAAGAAGGCTCCGAGAGCTTCGAAGAAACTGCTAAATAGACCGATGTGACCAGGCATTTTTGTAATCATATTGATTAGCGGAGAAACTGCTTGCTCGCCACCCGGTGGTATAGCACCCAGGCCAGCCATGGCGTCAGTGCCGGGCATTGCTGCCATGGCAGCGTCTTTGCCCACCGAGGCTACTGATGAAAATTGGTTCTGCACTTCGCGGGCAATCGAATCTGATCCTGAGTTAACCTGGCTAGCGGCCTGGTCGAGTGGTTCTGAAGATCTGAATTCGAGGGATGACATTTGTGAGTCCTTGAAAGCCGTTCTTTCAATCTACAGCCGGGGTCGACGCTTGTCCATGGGGACCATGGGAGGATTCCCACGGTTTTGAGCGAGAAATCGCATATTAGTCAAAAGTTTTATCTTCGGCGGCCATCCCGTCGTTTGTAATCAACCCAATCACTGAAATTGCTTAGGTTTTCTGGCTTACGTTTTCTGAGGTCAAGCGGTTAAAATTCCCAGTAATTTAGTAAGAATGGTTATCTTCGTGAATATGAGAAAAAACCTGTCGCTTTCATTTTTATCGGGGTCTGCGCTACCTCTAGCTCTGGTCTGTCAGCTTGCTGCACCTTGTGCCCACGGTCTAGAACATTCTTTGCCCGAAGCTGGAGAGAAAACCGCAGCAACAACCCCTACCGTTTCTCTAGCGGCAGCTAATCTTGCTCAATTAGCCAGTGATTACCGCGCCGCTGCCGATGATCTCAGTTGGGCCCGCTATGCCACCTACTTGCGAGACTTGCTTGCTCTGCCTCAGTTTGTCAGTGCTGAGCCAGCTCAAATAATTGCTGCTAATCCGTCACTTTCCGAATTCAAAGTGAAAGTAAGCGAGACTGGTATTGGCAGTTTCCGCATTTGGAGTTTTCCCCGCATTGTAGAAAGCCATGCTGTAATTTTTCAGACACCTGCTCGCACTACTGCGGTGCCATTACCTCAGGCTGTGGCATTTCGTGAGGCGAGAATTGTCGGTTTGGCTACTGCCCCCGCGGCCGCAGCGCTGAAGCCAGTTGCTGGTAAGGGCGCTCATCATCCGCACCCGCCTGTTCATGCTGCTGTGCATCCTCCTGTGCATCCTGTAGTCCACGCTGCCGCTGGACCTAAGTCGCTGGTACTTATTGGTGCTGACCGTAACAGCGGCACTTTGTGGTTTAAGGGTTTTCAGCTGGTTGAAGGAATGCCCGAGGCAACAGAGTTGTTTAGCTCACTGCCAGCTTTCTTTACTCAGAATGTCACTGGTAAAGCGACCTTTTCTGGCAACGATATTGTCTTGACGATTCAACCTCCTGTTGTACGCAAAGAGAAAGTTGAGGAAGAAAAACCGGCTGGGGTTGTTAAAGACACAGTGTCTAAGCCGGTCGCTGCTGCTAGTTCTGCTGGCTATAAAGTAGTGCTCAAGTTTGTTGCTGGCAAATATACACTTTCAGGTCATATGCCAGATGATGCTCCATTTTCGGTGGCTTTGAGCTTCGCTCAAGCTGTTGCTGGTGCTAAGCCAGAGTTGGCAAAGTCATGGTTGGTTGATAGCAAGCTCGTTTCAATACCCAAGTATCTTGGTTTGTTCGGTCGAGTTAGCCCGCCTATGCGCCTGGTGCCAATGTCTAATGCCGCTGGTTCCAGCCGCTATCGCCTGGTTACCTCAAGCAAAGATGACTTGATTATTGAAGTGGGAAGAATTCTGCAACCTGGTCGCTTGAAGGGCCAACTGGCCATTAGAGCTTTATTCATTGCTCCTCCAGATGCTATTGCTCAGCGCTTGAGCGGCACGATGGTTCTGCCTGGTGGCAATCCAGCTGCTGCCGCTGCTGCTAACCCTGCTAATGCCAAGCCAAAGAATTGAGGAAATGGCTGACTTTTCACCTAGTGATTTACCTCGGGTCTCTCCTGGCGCCAGCAATGAAAGGGAGTCTACTGAAAGCTATCTCAATTCATCCCTGTCGTTTCTTACTTTCTCTTACCGTGAAAATCTCTATAGCCAACTCGATAAACTTGTTGAACAGGGTAAAAGTCTTGATGGCTTGATAATTGATTTGATGCAGACTGGCTTTTCGCTGCCGCTTGATGCCTTAGTGAAATTTTCCATGTATGCAAAAAAATTGCTTAACCCGCAAGGGGTGCTGCTTTTTGTTAAGGGCGATGGCGCCATCACTTTGACCAAGGATGACCCTGCCGGTGGCTTGACGTTCAATATCTACGATAGTCCTTTTGGAATATTTACCCGCTATCCCCTGCTGGCTGACTACGCTTGTGCCACTGTCAGTGGTATCGATAGAAGAAGACTGAAGGGCGGCGGTAGTACTCTTGCTAATCATATTTTGTCGACCTCTATTCCTGTATTGACCAGCGATGGAAAGCAGATCAAAGGTGACTTTACTTTGCCTGCTCCCCAGAATTGGGTTATGCAAATGGTTGAAGACTATGCCTCAGTAGAGTCGATTGTGCGCAATGTCGAGTCGCATCACCAGCTGCCTTCTGATGAAGCCTTGCGAATTTTGCAAGAGCTTGAGGCTGCTCGCTTGATTTTTCCTGTATTCTCCCGCATTCAGTTTCTTTCTAATTGCTATCACAACCGCAAACCTTTCCGTCTCGGCCGCTACATGGTAGCTTGCGGCATTGTCACTGAAGCTCAGCTGAGAGAGCTCTTAGAGCGACAACAGGAAGAAGGCTGGGGAAAATCGCAGCGCACTTTCTTGGGGCTCTTGGCTGTGCGGGCTGGCTATATAAATACTCGTGAACTCGAAGTTTTGCTCGATGATCAATATCTTTATGGTGGCTATCACCGCCGTACTGAAGATGAGCTGCCAGGTGTTTCGCGCACTGTTAATATTGAAACAATGCGTGATTCGATGATTGGTAGCCTTGGTGCCATTGACACTGCCGGTTTGCTGCAGTCTTTGGCCACGGCAAAGAAAACGGGTTTGCTCACAGTTGAAGACCGCGACAAGATATTGATTGTCGCCTTTGTTGATGGCAAGCCAACTCATGCCAAGATGAATAAACTTTTGGGCTATCATGCCATGGTTGAGTTTCTTACAACCTGGGGCGAAGGTATTTTTGTCTTTAGAGACAAAGGTGTTTCGCAAGAGTTTGATGATACCTGTCGCATCACTCAGACACTAGAGCGACTTTTGTTAGATTCGGCCCTGTGTCAAGATCAAGTCAGTCAAATCTTTGCTAGTTTGCCTCAGGGGCGCGATTCGATTTTAGAACGTGTCTGGAATTTTGAGATGCTCTGGCAGCAGTTAGCAGGGACCCCTCTGCGCCTTATGGATGAGACTGTACTGAGTAATGATGAACGCTTTATGATTGCTGATCTAGCAGCTCAGATTGACGGTCTATCTACTTTAGATGAAGTAATTAAGGCCTTTGATAATTGGCCTACTCATAAAATTGTCAAAGCACTGTTTATGCTAGTTGAACTGAAACTAGCTAACATCCAGCAGGCTAGTCTCTTCCGGCCGCTTACCGTTTTGCAAAAGATCGGCTCTGAGATGCAAGAGCTCATCGGGCGGGAAGACAACAAAGCTTTGCTCCACTCTTCTCTCCATTACGTGCATGGTGATTCACCGGCGAAAGCACGCTTTCATATCGATCATGAAGGGCGTATCTCGGTAAACTTGTCGCAGATGAAGAGAGCAGGGGTGCCAGTTTCGGCCGTGTTGCTCGAGCTCAGGCGCTGGATGGAAGCTTATCTAGCCTATTGTCGCAGGCAGATTGACGCCAAAGTTGTCGACGAAATTGTTTCTCGTGTGATTAGTACTAGTACATAAACATAAATAGGAATCATGGCATGCATGTAAAATTGGCAACTGATATTGGCTCCATCAAGGCAGACCTTCTTATCATAGGTGTTTTCGCCCAAGAGAACATTGCTGATGTCCTGGCTGAGTCAAAACTGAGCAATGCTTCTGGCAAAAATGTCGACAAGCATCTTCTAGACTCTTTGTCTAAAATGGCTGCAGAAGAAGGTTTTGCTGGTAAAGCAGGACAGCAAGTGATTTTGCCAACCTATGATAAGGCTCCATTTAAGCGCTTGCTGTTGGTTGGTTTAGGCAGCGCCAGTGAAGTTGGCGCTGCAGCTTTTCGCAAGCTTGGTGTACAAGGTGCTAAGCGCATGGCCTCTATATCTAGTGCTTCCGCCGCTGTTAGTAAGACCAAGGCTGCTAACGTTTCGCTTTGTTTACGTGTCAGCTCAAGTGCTAAAGGTAAGTCTGCTAAGAAAGGGGCAAGTTCTTTCAGTGCGGCTGCTGGTCTTGAGGCTGTGGTTGAGGCTTGGATTTTGTCTTCCTTTAGTTTCTTGAAGTATAAGTCTGTTAAAGATGACGATAAAGCTGCTAATCAAAAAGCTGACAGCTTGAATCTGACCCTCCACGTCCAGGCCTCTGGCCTTGACCTTGCCACGGTGAAGAAAGTCAGTGAGAAAGCTATTGCTATAGCTTCAGCGACTAACATGGCTCGCACCTTGATTGCTGAGCCACCATCGTATATGACACCAACTAGATTAGCCGCTGAGGCTCAGCGTATTGCTTCGGCCCACAGTCTTTCTGTCAAAGTACTTCAACCGGCTCAAGTAGAAAAGCTGGGCATGGGAGCGCTTTTAGGTGTGGCCAAGGGTGCGAAAGAACCGTTGCGCTTAATTGTGCTCAAATATACTGCGCCTAAGGCTAAGAAAACTATTGGTCTGATTGGTAAAGGCATCACCTTTGATTCTGGCGGCCTCTCTCTCAAGACCGCTGTAGGTATGGAACATATGAAGTACGACATGGCTGGAGCAGCGGCAGTGCTTGCTGCCATGCAGGTCATTGGTCAACTCAAGCCCAATGTGTCGGTCTTGGCCGTGGTGGCATCAACTGAGAATATGCCTGGCTCTAATGCCCTGCATCCTGGTGATGTGTTGAAATCAATGAACGGCAAGACAATTGAAGTCAACAACACTGACGCTGAAGGGCGCTTAATTTTGGCTGACGCTATTACTTATGCCATTCGAGAAGGCGTTGACGAACTGATCGATATTGCCACATTGACTGGGGCCGTGGTTTCTGCCCTAGGTAGAGTAGCGGCTGGTATCATGGGCAGTGATCAGACCCTGGTTGACAATGTCATAGCTAGCGGCAAAATCTGCGGCGAACAGTTCTGGCAGCTTCCTCTGTTTGTAGAATACAAAGAGGGCCTGAAGAGTGATATTGCTGATTTGAAAAATGCTGGCTCCCGCGGTGAAGCTGGCTCTAGCTCCGCTGCTATGTTCCTCAAAGAATTCACCGAAGGTAAGCCTTGGGCTCACCTCGATATTGCTGGGGTGGGTTGGATTGACCGAGAACGCGATGAGCTATGCAAAGGCGGCACCGGATTTGGTGCGAGAACTTTGAGTAACTACGTTCTATCACAGGGCAAGTAACTAGAGCTTATTGCTTAGCTATTAGTTGACTAGCTGTGTAATTGTTCTCATCAGTGGAATCAACGAGTCAGTGTCTCTGCCATCAGTGACTGTGACTAGAAGGCCTCCACCAAAATCGGCAATAACAACATAGCCCCGGGGTGTTCTTGAAACAACCTGGTGCACGCGGTCATGACCCATTTTCTTGGTGACATGTTCAGTGTTCATATAGACACCGAGTGCCCAAACTCCAACTGATTCTGCGTCCATGTCTCCAGGCATGGTGTTAGCAATCAATAGACCATCATGGCCCACGATCACTGATCCAATCACGCCCTGCTGAGTTCCTATCTGACTCAGTAACGACTGCAAATCTTGAGATGCCTCTAGAGTGAGAATTCTCATCTTGCCTTCGTTCAAGTCTGAACTGGTCAATTTGCCAATCTTATCTAGATCTTTTTGATCGAGTAAGAATTTGCCAATTGAAGCAATTCTGCCAGAACCAGCGTCTTGGTTTTGATCACCGGAAGCATCGAGACGGCCGATACCAGCAATCTTAGGTGGGGAGACCTGCTCACCGCCTTGATCTGGAATAGCATAGGCATCAGGCTTAGAAGTGGCGTCTTCTGGAATGCCAAGATTGTCGGAGAATATCCGGTTCATGACATTGTCGTCAACTGAGAATAGACCACCTTTAGCTGGCTCTGGGCTAGTAGCAACGTTTGCTGCAGGTGCTTGAGCTGCCGGTTGATTCCATGCCGGTGGTGTGGGAGGAGTAGGTGAACCCCAACCACTGGGCTGAGCTTCTGCCGGAGCAGCGGCTGGTGCATTGGACCAACCACTAGGTCCACTAGCAGGTGGCTGTTCCATTCCCCATCCACTTGGTGCTTGTGGAGCGCCCGACCAACCATTAGCTCCACCTGCTGCTGCAACTGGGGATGGAGTTGGTGCCGATACTCCCCAACCTGAAGGTGCTTGCTGTTCGGCGCCGGTATTCCAACCAGGAGCGCTGTTGGCAGCCGCTGGTGGGGCAAAATTGTTCGGCGCTGCCGCTGCAGATTGAACAGGCGAGATGGTTGCTTGCACACCAACTTGTGTGGAAGGTTCATCCACGCCAAGATTGCTACTGAAGAGCTTATCGAGGTCGTTATCGGTTAATTGGAAGAGACCGTTTTTTGCGGCATTTGGATCAGCGGCTGCCGCTGGGGCTGTGATGCTTGGTGCCGCTTGAGGTGGGGCGAAGTTGTTGGTTTGTGCTGGCTGGGCAGCCGGAACTAGATTCGGTGCTTGAGCCGGTGCGCTAGCCGAAGCTTGCGGTTCGGCACCATTATTGACCAGGGTGCGGCCAACTGGTTCGCTAACGCCCAGGTTATCGCCAAAGATCTTGTCGATATCTTGATCGCCCAGGTTGAACATGCCGCTAGGAGCTGTTTTGTCAGTTACTTCTGGAGCAGCGACTGGAGCTGGTGCGAAGGTCGGTGCAGCAGCTTGTGGCACTTGAGACTGACCCCAGGCTGGCGGTTGGCCCCATTGATCGGGAGCGCTGGCTGGAGCTGCTTGCGGTTGTGGTTCGCTGCCCCAACCCGGTGACGCGGCGGCAGCGGCATCCCAACTATTGGCTGGAGCTGCCGCTGTAGGTGCTTCGGTGCCCCAAGCAGTCGGTGATGGTGTACCTGCAGGCGCAACTGGAGCTGCAGCTGGCGCTGCCCATGCTGCTGGTGCTGCCGGCTCGGAGCCCCATCCTGATGGAGCAGCGGCAGGGCTTTGAGCTGGCTCTGGAGCTGCACTGACCGCACCCCATGGTGTTGTGGTGGGTTGTTCTGGATGAGTTCCCCAGGTGCTACTAGCGGCTGGAGTCTCACCCCAAGCGGCTGGCGCGGCTGGCTGAGCAAAGCTCTGAACTGGAGCTGGTGCTTGCTCAGGTTCAGCTTTAGTCTCTTTGCTGCGTTCTTGAATTGGAAGATCCCAGCGGCTGTCTGCACCGGCAGCAGGGCCACCAAGTACTGTGCCCATTTTCTCTACAATTTGATTGACTGGAATACCAGATGAATTCACCGCTGGTGCTGCTGGTGGTGCGGCTGCTGGCATCTCGGCCGCACTGCGTGCCTGAATTGGTACATCCCAGCGGCTATCCGTTGCGGCACCGCCACCGAGGACAGAACCCATTTTCTCAACGATTTGATTGACTGGTAGTCCTGAAGAACCAACCGCCGATACCGCTTGGGGAGCCGGTAACTCAGCGCTAGCACTGCGTGCTTGAATTGGCACATCCCAGCGGTCAGCCGATGCCCCTACTGGAGCTGCTGCTGCCGGTGCTGCTTCTTTAGGTCGGTCTTGAATTGGTGAATCCCAGCGGTCTGCTGTAGATGCTGCCGGCGCAGGAGCTTGGGCTGCTGGTGCCAGTGGTCCTGTTTTAGGTGTGAACGATTTCCATACCCCTGTTTCCATCTGCTCACCTTCTGGTGACCAACTTTGATTGGCACCGATGGCTGGAGCTGCTGGCGCAGGAGCAGGAGAAGGTGCGGGTGCACCCCAGGCGGCTGGTTCTGTGGATGATTGAGGCGCAGCTGATTGCCCCCAGCCCATAGCGGCTGGAGCCTGTTCTTTGTTTTCTGATTGAGCTGGCGCTCCCCAAGCTGAGTCAGTAGCTGGAGCTGCTATAGCCTGAGGGGCTGCAGCGGCGGCTGCCCAAGGGTCACTGACTGCTGGAGCGGCAGCAGGAGCTGCCGAAGCTGCCGAGGCTGACCAAGGATCATTGGTTGTAGGAGCTGGAGCCGGAGAAGCAGCGGCCCAAGGATCATTGGTTGTAGGAGCTGGAGCAGGAGAAGCAGCGGCCCAAGGATCATTGGTTGTAGGAGCTGGAGCAGAAGAAGCCGCGGCCCAAGGATCATTAGTTGTAGGAGCTGGAGCTGGAGCTGGAGAAGCGGCGGCCCAAGGATCATTGTTAGTAGGAGCTGGTGCAGCCGCAGATGCCCACGGGTCGGTTGCTGCTGCTGCTGCTGGTTGCGCTGGCTGCGCCCAAGGGTCATTAGCTGCAGGAGCTTGAGCTGTCGGTGCGGCCGCTGACGGCAGGGAGTTAGATGTATTATTAGGTACTGGTGTGTTGGGAGCGCCCCAACTAGCAGCCTGTCCCCAATTGCCGCCATCGCCTTCGGTGGCGCTTGCGGGGCTCGAAGCGGCGTTGCTGCCTGGGCTAGACCAGCCGCCACCATCTGACGGATTGGCTGCGCCAGAACCGGCTACAGCTGCACTTCCCCATGGATCTTGTCCATTCTGTGGTGGGACTGGTGCAGGTTGAGATACAGCAGCTTGAGCCGCTGGGCTTGGAGCCGCTTGAGCTGCTGGTTGACCCCAGGCGTCAGCAGCTTCAGAACCTGGCACGGCCCACGAATCAGATGACTTCAAGGGAACGCCAGTATTTTGAGGTGCCACGCCCGCTTGGTTTTCACTTCCCCAACTAGAACCCCAGCCGCTGTCAGTCTTGGCTGGTACTGCGGTGGGCTCCATAGCTGGCGCATTACTACCCCAGCCACTTTGAGTGCTGCTTGCATTACTTGTTGAGGCGGTTCCCGAACTCCAATCTAGACCGCCGCCCGAGGGAGCGGCAGGGTTGGAACCGGTGGTGGGCTTTTGCCCCGGTGGTGCCAAGCCAATTGCTGAACCAGGATGTTGCTCGAATGAACTTGCTGGACTGCCAGCGGGAGCCCCACTCCAGTCTAGCCCTTGGGCCGTGACTGGTGCGCCCATCTTCTGCTTTATAGGTAGGCCAATTGGTGTTGGTGCACTCCAGCTTGAGTCGGCATCAGCAACTTCTTGTCCTTGGCTCTGTGGGCGACCGAAGTCTCCTCCGGTTGCAGGCATTTCTTGACTGGAGTAATCATCAGAATCCATCTCTAAAGGTGAGAGTTTCTGTGATTCAGATACTTTTCGTTTGATCGATTCAGCCAGCGTAAGAGGCGCTTCGTCTAGTGGATTGGAAGTAGCACCGCCTGGCATACCAAATTTCTCGCCAAGAGATCTGGTGGTCGATTGATTGTCGCGATTTTCAGCGGCATCATTGGCGCGGGAGCTAATTGATTTAAGACGAGAGAACGTTCCCATCTGATCTTCGCGTTCATCTGCTGAAATGTCAGCTTCTTTGTCTTTGCGGCCGAATTTGACGCCGGGTTTGCGTCGATCGCTTGGTGATTCAACTTCGTCGTCTTCTACTGGGTCTTTGCCCTTGCCTTTCTTGCCGCCTCTATTGATGGCGCCTTTTTTATCGGTCTTATCTGCCTTGCCTCTGCCAGAATCTTTGCTCTGACTGGCTTTGGCCTTAGGTTGCCCGCCACCAAACAAGTTGGTGAACATGGCGAAGATAGAACCTTTTTTCTGAGGGAGTTGTTCCATGATCGTTCTCGCGAGTGCTTCCGGGTTCTGGGGACGCAAATCGTCAGGAAGTGGAGTGTCCTGAGCGGCTTGAATCATTTGATCGAGTTGGTGATGAAACTTTTGACCCGAGTCAGAAGTTTCTAGGTGATTGACGAAGGCGCGATGCTCTTGTTTAGAGAGTTCTTCATCGAACGATCTTTGAATCAGTAATCTGTACTCGGCGTCAGACATGAGATATCAACCTTCTACTTGCCATATTCTGCATCACCCGCGACCTAGACATTTGACTACTTGCACCCTGGCTCTGTAGAGCAAGGCCATGCATTTCTCTACTCTTTGATTGGTTACGATGGAAATTTGTTCGTAGTTAAGATCAAGACTGTGTCGCAAGAGGAAAATTCGCTTTAGTTCTTGTGGTAAAGAACCGATACAGCGTTTTACTCTTTGAACGCCTAGCAATACAGTTGTTTCCCAATCCATACTGGCCGAACCATCTTGAGCTGGGTCTGTATCTTCTTCGTCTGGCGGTCCGCTATTCTGGCTGTGATATTCACCCATGGCTTCAACAACATATTGAGAAAGCCAGTCCCAGATAGACATATCAGGATTTTTCGGTAATCCTTGATTGAGAGCGCTGAAGGCATTGTTGAAAGATGAAATAGTAACTTCGGCAGCATGTTCATGGTCGCCAGTGCCTAGTAAGGCCACTGCGTAGATGCGTTCTTGGTGCACCCATATGAACTCGTTGCGCTTGTCATTGCCACCTTTTTTAAGATCGGTGAGCACTGCAACTGCAGACTGGTCAAATTCTTTGGTGTTATTCTTCGATGGAAGCAGGGGCATGTTTGATGGTCTTCCCACAGAGGCTAAATAGACGTGCGTGCTCAGGTTACCTCGCGGTGCCTGAAGGCTGCCTCTGTGAAATAGTGTGATTTGAGAATGTAGCCGCTAAGATTGGTTTACTTCCCTCACCCGCGTATCTACTTACCACTATTCTAGATTGCCACTATTCT
>JAUPUU010000179.1 GCA_030917395.1 Cyanobacteriota bacterium erpe_2018_sw_21hr_WHONDRS-SW48-000092_B_bin.40 | reverse complement strand
TAGAGGCAAAACTTGGCACCACAAGATATTCCAATTTTGAAAAGGCTAAAGTCGACTTCTTCTCATCAGATGAATATTTTGTAGGGCGCACACTAAACAACATAACACGGCCAATAAGCAGCGTTCTTACTTCAGTATCTGAGCGCATGACACGTAAGCCAGAAGAACCTAAGATATCGCTCGATGAAGCCGTGCGCAAAATGGCTGAAGTGAAAGAGCAGAATGCCTACACCACACTCAATGCCAACATGCATTTTAAAGGAATGGCAACGGCAGACTCTCAACCACTAGGATTCTCGCAGTCACTAGACTTAATTATTGGCGGTCACGACCCACGCAAGCTTTCAAACAACGAAGCCCTTGCTCTGCTAAAAACTGCAGAACCTACAGCTACAGCCAAACCTATCGACCTCACTGTGAGAGTGAACTCTGCCAGTGATGTTTTACCGGGCAGCCCCGCCAAATCTATTATTGGGCCAAATGAAAAACCCGGCCATACACCTGATGAATTAGTCCCTCCCACTAAACCAACTGATTCAGGTAAACCAACTGACGCCACTAAGCCAGAGGGCCAATTAGAAGTCACTCCAGCAGCAGCTGTGGGCAAGCCTTATTTAACCAAGGCCGAACAAGAGCTAAACGTTGGCACCATTTCAAAACTTGCTGAAATGAATACCAAAGAAATGAAAGAGTGGCCAGACAACAAAGTATTGATTGCTGACGCGGTTGAAGCAGCCCTCGGACCAATTCATGCTGCCATCACACCTAGTGGTAGCAAAATGGACCCTGGCTTCATCCAAGCTAGAAACCAAGCCGTGAGCCTAGGCAGCCAAGTACGTAGTGAACAAGACTATCGGTACATAGATCCACTACTCGGGCGCTTTAGCTCAGCAGCAAACCAACACATCTCTAAAGGTCTGAGCGAAACAGCCAACTACAAACGTGAACTGGATCTTCTGGCCCAAGAAATTCACAGTACTTTAGTGCGCAACATGAAAAAAGCTGGCGTTGACCCAGACCAAGTTCTGCGCTCGAAAAACCCACCAATCTTCTCAATTATGCATGACGGTGGAGCCGGCCCCCACACCATGCGCCAAATTGATGGTGTGTGGAACGTAGACCACGTGCTCTATCCACGCAACATGGTTGGTGTAAGAAGCGTCACCACTAGTGGTATTCATGGTCATGAAATCGGACACGACCAGTATGGTGGCATCCTCAAATTTGAAGAATCTATTCGCGAAAACGTCATCAAAACCGCAGTAGAAAAAGGCCTGGGCACTCGCGCTCAAGATAAAGTGGCAGTACCTGGCCATGGCGATATGACCAAGGCAGAACTGATTGAACATATCTTCAAAGCCCAAGCAGATGAGAACACTGCTGACATTTGGGGAGCAGCTTGGACTGGCCACAACGGTGGCGGTGCCCTCGGTATTCTGTTGCAGTCACTGAGAAAAGGCGGACAGCTTGAGACAAGAAACGTCTTCGGCAAAGAATTTGTCGCTCCCGATAATCCACTTGGCTTTGAAGTGCATGCCTTTGATGCCTTAAGACCAAAAATCGTAGCTGCCACCATGCGAGCCAGAGCCAATGGTGATAAGAATGTACTTGATCACGCCAAAGCCTTAGACCGCTATTCCGATGAAGCCTCGCGGCCTGGTGACTATGTCTTCGCTAATATGGATAAGCCTGGTGAAACGATCACAATCACCAGAAAAGATCTCGAAGATGTCATTCCACACTTAATTGATGCTCAAATGAATACTCCATTGCCAGCTTTGCACGGCAAGACATTTGGCGACATACTGCCTGACCTTCCTGCCCATATGGCCAAGATGGATAACTTGGCAGGCCTAATGGTCGACGCTGTCAACAAAGGCAAAAAGCCTAACGAAATTCCTTTCGACACCCAGCACTATTCAATTAACCAGGTCTTTGGTGCTGGTATGCCAGCTGCTATGAGACTGGTCGCCCAAGGTATGGATGCCACTGAAGCGAATAAAGCAGTGAACAAGATGTCCGACTTCTTGCGCGCTCTCTATCACGACAATGACCCACACGTTGACCCGCTCAAACCAACCACCCTGCAAGCAATCAGACTGACTTCACCCAAAGATATTGCCGCCTCCACAAGGCGTGTTGCTGCGGCCGCCACTGAAAACACTGGTATAGCAATCGGCAAAACACCAGCCTTCTTCAACGGACTGGGAGATCGCACTTCATCTCTCGGTGGGGCCCTGGGTTCAGTTGAGATTGGCAGCTACATCCGCAATATGGAAGCGCAAAAGCAAAGAGAAGCGAGTGATTCAGCTAGCAGCAAATTCCCAAGAATGAGCTTTGAGCCTACTGCGCCAGCCAAGACACCACTGCAAGACAGAACGCTAAGTAATATTGCTTACATGCAAGGAGCCAGCAAACAAATACTTGAAGGCCAACCAGAAAAATAGACCTTAGGCACGATAAGGTTAAAGCTAAAAACGCGCTATTATGAGTTTTTGGTTATTTGATCGTGAGTATAGGCGTGAACAGAAACGAGCCCAAAATAGTTCAGCGATTAGTGCAGCGAATAGTGGTCAGACCGCATTTAATGGGCTGGCAACTGTCTAGGCTGGCATTAATCTCGACCATTTGCCTGACATTTTCTGGCTCGATTGTGGCCAGGCCAGCGATCGCTCAGTATGAAGAACAGAATGGTCTGGTCTTAGCCCAGGCCAAGTATCGCAGCGCCACCCAAATGTTTGGGGTTGGTGACTACCAAAACTGCATCAATTTGCTCAGACAGGCTCAGACTGGCGACGCTCGCAACAAACAAATACCGCACCTCATGGCCTTGGCCTATGCGCAGCTGGGTGACAATAAGAACGCAGAAATTCAATTTAGATCGGCCCTTAGCCTCGATTACAACTTTGTTGAATGTCGCAACAACTACGGCATATTGCTCAAGAAAATCGGAAAATTCGACGAGGCCAAGAAGCAATTTAACGATTGCATCCGTATCAATTCACGCTATCCCAAAGCCCACTACAACCTGGGTACAGTTTATTTTGATCAGGGTGATTTTGACTCAGCTATTGAGTCGTTTCGCACTGCCACACGTCTTGATAGCAGTTATTTTGAAGCCAACCGCGACCTTGGTCTAGCAATTTTTCAAAAGTTCGAACGCGGTGATGGCGGAGAGATTGCCGAATGTTTAGAGAAGCTAGAAGTAGCAGCTCAACTAGTGCCGCAGAATCCAATGATTCACTATCACTTGGCCAATATTTATTGTTGTGATGGCAATCTAGATGAAGCCGAAATCGAATTTCGCAAAGCTCTTAAATTTGACCCGAAGCTTGCTGCAGCCCATTTTGAGTTGGGTCGTTTGCGCTATCTCAGAGGTGATCCCAATCGAGCATTATTTGAGTTAAAAGAGTCACAACGAGTAAGCCCGATTTATACAGAAGGGAAAAAATATCCATCTATTGATCGAGTAAAGGTTAAACAGCTACAGGCCAAGTGCGAAGAGCTGACCGATAATTACGAGGCTGCAATTGAGTCACTTAAAGATGTAGCCAGCCTGACGGCTAATAATTCCCAGACAACTAAACATATTGCCGAGTTGAGTCGTTTAACTAGAAGTGGTGGCCGTAGAAGCGCCAAAGAAGTTGACCCAGCTGAAATTAAAGCGATTGTCTCTCAGGGCATCCACCAGACTGAATCGGGAGAGCTCGATGCTGCCAAAGCCAGTTTCAGCAGGGCCATAGAGCTTGATCCTAAGTCATTCCTTGCCTATCAAAATCTCGGTGGCATCCTCGAAGCCCAGGGCGACCTGGCAAATGCCACGATGCAGTATCAAGCAGCTCTTGATCTCAAGCCCAAATACGACGGTTTGTATTACAACATGGCTTACTTGCTAGAGAAAGAGAATATGAAAGCTGAGGCTGGCGCCTGGTACAAGCGTTTTCATGAGCTTTCCGGTAAATATCCATACGACCCGAAACATATTGTTTCGCTGCAGCAAGAACTTGCCCGTGAGCGCGTTCGCAGCCAAAGTAAATAGTCTAGACCGGCTGCTGCCGAGACAGCCACGACTGTCACGGTAGACCGGGTGCTAAAATTTGGCCATGACTAAAGCAGTATCAACTCTTACACTCCAAAAATATAAACGTGACGGCCGCAAGATTGTCGCCCTCACGGCTTATGACTACTCAATGGCAAAGATTCTCGATAAAGCGGGAGTTGATTTGATATTGGTTGGTGATAGCTTGGCCATGGTCGCCTTAGGTCATCGCACCACGCACGCCGTGACTATGGAAGAAATGCTGCACCACACCAGAGCAGTTACCAGAGGTGTGAGCAATGCCATGGTAGTTGCAGATCTGCCTTTTATGAGCTATCAAGTCGATGTCATCCAAGCAATTACCAATGCTGGCCGCTTCGTCAAGGAAGCACAAGCACATGCAGTAAAGTTAGAAGGCGCAACAAGACTCAATCTAGAAATTATTGAGCGCTTGGTCGGCATGGGTATTCCGGTCATGGGACACCTTGGTTACACTCCCCAAGCCATACACGGCCTAGGCGGCGCCAGAGTACAGGGGCGCTCAGCCGATGAAGCCATAAAACTAATTGACGATGCTCGCGCTCTTGAGATGGCAGGCTGTTTTTCAGTGGTATTAGAAATGGTGCCAACGGCTGTTGCTAAAGCCGTTACAGAACGCCTGACCATTCCCACTGTCGGCATTGGTGCAGGCAATGTCTGTGACGGTCAGATTTTAGTTACTGACGATCTCATGGGCAAATTTACAGATTTTCTCCCGCGCTTTGTGAGACGCTACGCCGATCTTAGCCAGGTTTGCCAGGATGCGGTCGGTAAATATGCTGAAGATGTGAAGTCGGCGAACTTCCCCAATGCTTCAGAATCATTCTTGCTTCCCAAAGACGAAGAAGAAGAGCTCAAGCGCAAACTTGCCCAAGAAAGCGTTACTAGCGGCGAGATCTGCTAACTATTTTTTTGCTTAGCAACTATGACACGAATGGGTACTGCAAGAGCCACAACCACCACCACCAGAGCTGCTCTTAGTGCCAGAACTCTTAGAATTTTGACCAACATCTGGAGTGCTCCCGGAAGAGCGCAGGATCATATTCCAGATGCGCGAAACATTGGCAGAGCCGCATTCAGCACAGTTGGTATCGGATGGGTCGTTCATTGAACGCTCTACGGTAAAGGCCACACGACATTCTTGGCAGCGATAATCATAACTAGGCATTTTATTTAGACTCTTCTGGAGTAGGACTAGACGTAGAGCTAGCTGTAGAACTAGAAGTAGAAGTAGCTTCGGTCTTTACATCAGGTGAAGATTCACTTTTAGGTACAGACTTTGGTGCCGAATTAGACTTGGGGTCTTTCTTCTTAAAGTCTAGGTCACCATGAACCCAGGCTGAAACGTCGTTCACAAGAACCACTACCATCAAGGCGATCAAGCTGAGAAATCCCCATTTGACGATCTCCCCTTGGGCCCTTTCTTCCATCGGTTTGCCTCGCACCGCTTCTAAAAGCATAAAGGCCAGGTGGCCGCCATCCAGTGCTGGCCAAGGAAGTAAGTTAACGATTGCCAAATCCATCGAGATCAAAATAGTGAACATAAAAAGCTGTCGCCAGTCTTCTTTAGCAAAATCGGCGCCGATTTTGACCACGGCTATAACACCGTGAAAACTTTCAATACCAGGCTGGGGCTTGCCATCTTTGCTCTTGGCATTGGGAGAAATAATTTTATTGGCGACGCCCTGGAAAAGACTACCGATGGAATTGACCATCTGCCCTGTCTGAGTTGTTAGTTCAGTAGCCGCAATAGTAGCCACATCAATGGGGCTGCCTTCAATTTTGACGTATTGTACTTTCGGCGATAAACCCATGCCGACTTTGCCATCTTTATTGGGCGTCATCGGCAGGTCAATTGCTTGTCCGTCGCGCTTGACATGCAAAACAATGGGGGTCAGTTTCTTGGTAGCTAGATAAGAGATGAACTCTTCTGGTGTCTTAATCTTCTTGTCATCGACACCCAGTAATTCGTCATTGGTTAGCACCCCGGCAGTGGCGGCAATAGGGTTGGCTGCTGGTAGCTCGCCTACGAAGACACCCTGGGGTATTGGGCGGCCCAGAGCGGTCATCATGATCAACATCACGAGATAAGCAAAGAGCACATTAAAAGTGACGCCTGCTACGGCAACCAGGGCCCTCTGCCAGATAGGAAACTTCTTGAATGGAGAAAGCTGAACTCCGAATACCTCAGCCGAGGCATTGCTTTCGTCACCAAGTTCGGGAATGGCTACATAACCGCCCAGCATACAAGCATGAATGCGAAATTCAGTGTTCCAGCGCTTGCCCACAGTCCAAGATGGTCCAAAAGGTAGACCGAATCCGAAAACCGGGGTCTGGAAACCAAAGAATCGGGCTACCAGAAAATGGCCACATTCATGAACGATGATCAAAGTGCTCAATATAGCGAGCATCATGAAAATACCGAAAGCTTGTTCCAAGACCAATTCCTCATGAGGTGACTGGCCTTAGAGCTATTTAGCGTGGCTAGATAGCACCTTCTTGGGCCAGAGGCTCTATCGTGACATCTTTGTAGTAGTACGACAGAATCTGTTCTGCATTATATCCGTTATCAGCCAGGGCTTTCGCTCCCCATTGAGAAAGGCCAAGGCCGTGACCATAGCCCCTACCGCTGAAGATATAACTACTGTCAGACTGGAAGAGGCTGAACTGGGTACTGGGTAAGTTAAATAATCTTCGTAACTCAGTGCCAGCAATAATTCTTGCTGAATTTTGGCCAACCACAAGAATGTCCCTTACCCGTTGCGAGTCACCGGGATGGCGACCAATCACCAAAACGCCAAGAAGTTGGTTATCTGGAGCTGAGCCCAAAAGAGCTTTTGCCAGGGCTTGGGAGGTTATGGTTTTGCGCCAGGTAAATTGCGGGGCCGCATCGTCATAGTCGACGACACTCTTGAGGTAGGGCAATGGTTTACCCCAAACATTTTCAGAGACCTCGGTACTACCACCACTGGTGCTATGGAAGAAAGCAGAAATAACTTTATTACCGTTTTTCAATACCAAACCAGAGGTTGCCGCCACTGCTGCATTAGTCTCAGCAGATTCAGCCACTACGCCACGATAAACCTGATCATCAACAGTGGCTTTGACATCATAACCCTCAGACTTATGCTTGCCGAAATTAGCCACAGCGTATGAACGAGCGGCAATAGCCTGGGCTTTCAATACTTCTTTTGGCCATAATGAAGGCACTTCAGACGGTACTACCGATAAGAGATAGTCTTCCAAATCTAGAACGTTAATGAGATTGATACCAGTGGTATCACTTATGCCAGATGAGTCGGTTTTAGTTGTTGGACGCAAGACAACTGCCCCACGATAGAGCTTACCGTTTACTCCAATCAAAGGAGCACTACTAGGTTCTCGCCCATCGGCCGGATCTGTCACCTGGTCAGGAACTGCAATGTATCCCTGGGAAGCATCGATTACTGAAGAAGAGGCAGTTACCCCGCCTTTCTTGGCTGGGGCCAGTAAGGGCAAGACCAACTGATTTGAATCGTTGGTTGTACCAAAAAAGCTACCAGTACTTGGTATAAAAGCGACTTTGGCAATTGTAGCTGCTGGCGCAATCTTGTCTCGACTACTTTTGCCGTTAAAAACAATAGTGCTATTACCCTTAGTGGTCGAGCGAGCCAGACTCAAGTTCCAGGCGCTCTGCGGCGCTATTTTGCCGACCAGAGTACCGTCGGCAACGGTATAGACACTGCCACCATCAGGAAAATCAAGATCAACTTTCTGCAATGAAGATGACAAACAAACTCTTATTTGTTTATCCGCCGCTTGAGCCGATAGGCCACCAGGAAGGAGACTGGCTACAGCAAGACTAATTGCCAGAGCAAAGGCTCTACCCCAGAGCTTACCTTTTGACCAACGTTGATTATCACTGGCATCGTGGCTATCGCCACTACCAATAGCTTGATGTCGGTTTGCCACCGCCCAGGGTGACAGAGCTTGTGAGGCCGATAAATCGCTCGAAACCTGTTCTTGCTCTTCTAATAGATAAGCCTGCACAGCTGCGGTGATGGCAGCCATCTCATCGTCGGTGGCGACCGAAGTATCTTTTGTAGTAACTGACAAATTCATGATACTCACTTCGACCAATTGCTACCACTTCACAATTATAGCCGCCAAAATAAGTTTGTATAGACGATTTCATAAACCTGCCTATTGGCAGATTTTGCGAACATTAGACCAGTGCCAAGCGAAATAGTCGAGTACTTTGGTACATGAGTATTTGCAAAAACAGACAACCTGTTAGGCTGTCTGTCTTAAAAATGGGTGTAAAACCCTAAAATTCCAGGTTAACCCTTCAGTGCTTCAGCACCACCGACGATTTCAAGCAATTCTTGAGTAATAGCAGCCTGACGGGCCTTGTTATAAACAAGAGTCAAGCCGGCGATTAAATCACGGGCGTTATTAGAAGCATTAGTCATAGCATTCATCCGCGAGGCTAACTCAGCGGCTGAGGCCTCAAGCAGACCTTGATAGACAACGTTCTGAATATACTTCGGTAGTAGTTCGCGCTCCATAACATCAATAATGCTGGGCTCGAACAAACGAATCGGTTGCAACACAGTTTTATTTTCTGCTGGTGGCAGATCAATTGGCAAATATTTGGTAGTTACAACTTCAGAGCGCAACATCGAAATGAAGTCAGTACCAATAATTTCTATTGAATCAACTTTCTTCTCGGTATAAAGCTCAGAAGCAAAGTTAGCAATCAACTTAGCTTCTTCAACTGTTGGTATAGCTGGCAAGAGAGTAAAGGTTTTGAGCTTTTCAATCTTGATTGATTTGAAGAAGGAGACAGCCTTAAGACCAACCAAGATTAGAGAGACTTCTTTACCTTCGCTTTGAAGCTTGGAGATGCGAGCAATTACTTCTCTAAACACCGTGGTGTTATATGAGCCGCAAAGACCTCTATCAGAAGATAAAACAACGATGGCTACCTTTTTAACATCACGTCTGGTGAGCAAGTGCAGTTCTTGCACATCTATTGGGCTCACTTCCCCGACCACTTCTCTCAGCATCCTTACGACTGCCTGGGTAAAGGGTCGAGCTGCCAGCACACGCATCTGCGCGCGCCTGACTTTAGCGGCGGCTACCAGTTTCATGGCCCGAGTAATCTTCTGGGTCGACTGGACGCTCTTGATTCTTTGACGTATTGCCTTGAGGTTAGCCATCTTTTGTTTTCTCTAAATTATGGTTTGAAGAAGTTGGTCTTGAACTTGTTCAAGTGGTCAACAAGCGCTGTTTCATCAGCATCAGAGAGTTTGTCTCCGGTGAGAAGCTTAGCTTCAAGATCTTTAGCCTGTGCGCCAAGGTACTTGAACCATTCGACCTTGAACTTGGTGATGTTTTTGGTATCAACATCATCAAGGATGCCCTTGTTAGCAGCAAACAAGATTGAAACTTGTTCAGCCAAGCTGAGCGGACGATACTGAGCTTGTTTCAGCACTTCAGTCAACTTTTGACCGCGGCGAATTTGATCTTGTGTTGATTTGTCGAGGTCAGAGGCAAACTGAGCGAATGCTTCTAATTCTCTGAATTGGGCAAGGTCGAGACGAAGCTTACCGGCTACAGATTTCATCGCCTTAGTTTGGGCTGAACCGCCCACTCGGCTTACCGAAATACCAGCGTTGATAGCAGGACGCACACCAGCGTAGAACAAATCGGTTTCTAAGAAGATTTGTCCGTCTGTAATCGAAATTACGTTGGTTGGAATGTAAGCCGATACGTCACCAGCTTGAGTCTCAATGATCGGAAGAGCAGTTAGAGAGCCAGCACCGAGAGCATCTGACAATTTTGCAGCGCGCTCAAGCAAGCGGCTGTGCAGATAGAAAACGTCTCCAGGGAAAGCTTCACGACCTGGCGGACGGCGAAGCAGCAAGCTCATTGTTCTGTAGGCAGTAGCGTGCTTGGACAAGTCATCATAAACAAGAAGGGCATGTCCGCCTTTCTTCATGAAGTACTCACCCATGGCCACACCAGCGTATGGTGCCAAGAACTGAAGGGCAGGAGCATCGGTTGCCGATGAAGCAACAATGATTGTGTATTCCATTGCGCCAGCATCTTCCAAAATTTTCTGGATTTTACCGACGTTTGAAGCTTTCTGCCCGATAGCTACATAAATACAGATAGGGCGATTAGGTTGATTCTTCTGGTTGATGATGGCGTCAATGGCGACAGCAGTCTTACCAGTTTGACGGTCACCGATGATAAGTTCGCGCTGACCACGACCAATTGGAATCATACCGTCGATGGCGGCGATACCGGTCATCATTGGTTCGTGCACTGATTTACGGGAAACGATACCAGGAGCTTTAACTTCGATTGGTGAAGTCTCAGTGGCGTTGATTGGTCCTTTACCATCTAATGGGATACCAATCGGGTTAACGACACGACCGAGAAGAGCTTCGCCAACTGGCACAGAAGCAATCTTGCCGGTGGTGCGAACTTCCATACCTTCTGAAATTTTGCGGCCTTCACCAAGAATTACAACACCGACGTTGTCTTCTTCTAAGTTGAGAACCATGCCGCGAGTCTTATCAGGATCGTCGAACTCGACCAATTCTCCAGCCATGGCTTTTTCCATGCCGTAAATACGGGCAATACCGTCGCCCACCTGAAGCACGCTACCGACGTTGCTGACATTCAACGCAGAACGGTATTGCTCCAGTTGCTGTTTCAATACTGATGTGATTTCGTCGGGCCTGATTGCCATGGTCATTAACCTCTAAGTTACTTGTTTTCTTGTTTGTGGTCAGTTTGCTTTGTTGATTTTGTTTTTTGTAGGTTGCAATTAAACAGCCATGAGGGCTTTTTCGAGAGCTTTCAGTCGGCCATTTAGGCTGCCATCAATAACTTGGTCACCAAGTCTGAGAACAACCCCACCGATTAGTGAAGGATCGACTTTAACTTCAAGCTCCAGGCGTTTGCCGAGATGCTCGGTTAGTTGAGCTTTGATATTGGCGACATTAGCGTCAGCCATGGTTTCTGAACAGGTCAACAATGCGCTAACAACATTTTTGCGTTTGTTGAGCAGTTCACGGTAACCAGATTCAATGAAAGGAAGGAGATCTAGTCTGCGTTTATCAGCCAGCAAGTTGATCAAGTTATCTGTCAGTGTCGAGACCTTGCCACTAAATACGGTTCGCAGAATTTCTTTCTTCTGAGTAGCCCGAATGGCAGGGTGATTGATGATGATGCTCATGTCTTTGTCTGAAGCGAAAACGGTGTTGACCATTTTCAGTTCGTCTAAAACATTTTCTTCTTGAGCATTTTTGCTAGACAGATCAAGCACCGCTTCGGCGTATGAGCTAGCTATTCCTTGTAGTTCGGTATTCATCTAGTCAATGGACCTTTTTAATTAGAAACAGACTTACTTAGAAACAGACTCAAGTGCACCGGATGAAACCAGCGACTTAGTATTGAGCGTTTCAAGTTGCTCCATAAATTGATTGAGCAGATTAGCTTTCACTTCAGCACTGGTCTGAGAGGCAAGCTGTCCACGTGTCAATTCAATAGCGGCTTTAACCGAAGCCTGACGCAATTCGTTAACCAGCAATTGTCTCTCTCCAGCCACGGCATTCTCAAACTTGACCAGCATTTCAGCTATGTCTTTTTGAGTCTGGGCCTCAAGATTGGCTTTCATCTCAGCAGCAATAGTTTTGGCTTCAATAAGAATTTGTTCGGCTTCTTTTTCAGCGTTAGCAACAGCTGCTTTTTGCTTTTCGAGAAGGGCTTCAGCATCCTGGCGAGCTTTCTGGGCAGCGGCCAAAGTAGCATTGATACTTTCGTCCCGAGCTTTGAAGACTGGTGGCAGGTTCTTAGCCATTACCCACCAGAAGAAAGCAACGAGCAAAACCCAGTTAATGACATTGTTTTCGAACATAGCAAAGAGCTGATTATGCTCGACTTCAGCAAACAAAAACATTAGCAGGCCTCCTCAAGCGCTTTCTTCACCTGGCTTCTATCGAGACCAGAGGCAACATGACTAGTACCAATCAGTTTGCCCATCATGATGTTGACCAATTCAATTTCACGGTCAACTAGCTGATCTACCAGACCCTTCTTCTCTTCAGCCAACTCGACTCGTGCAGCATCTAGTCTTTGACGACCGCCAGCTTGCACTTTCGAGATTTCTTCATTACGTAGTTTCTGGGAGGCGGTGACGCCCTCATTGATAATCGATTGGGCCTTGTTGCGCACATCGGCTAAGCTCTTCTGGTATTCCACCAGAACTAAATCAGCTTCGGCACGTGAGGCCTTTGAAGCTTCCAAATCTTTCTCAATTTTGGCAGCCCGCGCCTCCAGAACCTTGGCCACGGGCTTGACAAAGACCAAGTCTAAAGCCCATATAAAGGCTAAAAAACTGATCAATAGGACGACGACTGTACCGTTTAGCTCGAGCATTTTGTTGAATTACTCTCTGATTCCACTACTAACTCTTAATTCCAAGTTTGGTCTATAACACCGTTGTTTACGGGGTTTTACCAAGGCCGAAGAGCTGAAGTGAAACTAGGAAAGCGAATAGACCAAGAGCTTCCATCAAAGCGGCGAAGATGATGCCGTTGATAAGCAATTTGCCTTGCATTTCAGGTTGGCGAGCCATACCTTCTAGAGCTCTAGAAGCAGCGATACCGATGCCGATACCAGGTACGCCTACACCGATAGCTCCCAAGCCTGCGCCGATGAGGGCTGCTGCTCTGATTACAGTTTGACTATCAATTCCGCCCGCGACGGCTCCGGCCTGGGCAATCAGTTGGTGGTCCACAGAAAATCTCCTTAACACAATCGAAAAATTTCGCCAGCTATTTTGAACTGTCGCTCCATAGCGGAACGAATTCAAAAGGCGTACTGATTATATCAGTCGATGCATAACCCCAAAATCGCCCCGTTGGCGCTTAAAAGCGGTTAAGCAGCAGCGGAACTGGCTGTCCAAGCGCTTTCTATTCTCTGTCGTTAAAATTGCGCCGCGAAAGCAGCGAATTAAAGTGAACAATTTCCTAACGAAGTTAGTAACTAAACACTGCACTAGCAGCCATTGTTGATAGCAAGTAGCCAAGACCACTCCGATCGAGAAGTTCTTGGCTACCAATAAAGTCAAATTGTGAACACAGTGAACGATGAACGATGAGCGGTTAAGACCTAGTGGTGGTCGGCAACTGCTGCACCGATGTAGATAGATGTAAGAAGAGTGAAGACAAAGGCCTGAACAACAGCGATGAAGACTTCGAAAGCCATAACAAACGAAGGCAAGATAACTGGGCACATACCCAAGAAAGCGCTTCTCAACATTTCGTCGGCTGTGATTACCAGAAGAAGACGAAGAGCTAGTGTTGCAGGACGAACCACAAGGTCGAGCCACTCAAGCGGGGCGATTGGTTTCCAGAAGAAAAGACCAACATAGTGGTGACCGTGAGCCATTACACCCGAAGCCAAATAAGTAATGATGGCAAGACCAGCGAGGCCAGCTGTAACGTTGAAATCAGTCGTTGCCGCAGCCACTTCAAAGTGCTTGCCGTCGACATGGGGCCACCAAGACATATGCTCGAGCACTTGATAAGGCAAAATGCCAATCAGGTTGCTGGCCAAAATGAACATGAATAGACCGCAGAGAAGCGGCATATAAGGCTTATAGCGATGATCACCAATTGAGCCTTTGGCAATATCAAGAATGAAGGTATAAAGCCCCTCAAGAATTCCCTGGCCTTTACCACCGGGGCCTTCGACAGTGAGGTTACTGGTAATGGCCGAGCAACTCAAAAGAATCAGGGCCATGGCGGTCCAGCTTAGGATGATAGTGTCAGCGTGAATATCGCCCACTGTTCCCATCTCGAAGGGCAATTTAATGCCGGTAATCGATGGGTCGTGCACTAATTCTTTTAAGGGTAAACTCTCGCCTAACATTCAGCTATTCCCGCTCTTTTAGAGGTAAGTCATATAAAAATTTTGAAGCCAAGCTTCAGTTGGCCTCTCTACTTGATTACGCCGCCAAATTTCGCCGCTCAGTCAAGGAGAAGACGCCTCAAATAATAGCAGATAGACTTTGGCCAAATTGGCGCCAGCAAAAGCTTTGAATCCTGGAGCAAAAGATTGGTAATGCCAACCAGCGCCACCCGAGACTGGTTCAGCGCTTCTTGTCCATGTCGTTTGAACGTTTTATAACAAAGGCAATGCCAAGGCCAAAACCAACAGATATACCGACAATCACACCATAGGGCGAAGACTGAAAACGCCCGTCCATCCAGCCTCCCGCAAAATAGCCAGCGACAGTTAAGACGACGATTGCCGAGCCCAGCTCTGAGGCCATCATAATTTGAGCGCCCAGTCCGCCCATCGGTTCGTCGGTTTGATTCTTCATAAAGTTTTCAACATACCTATGGGAAAGCGTCAAATTCCGGCGCTAATTCTAATGTACACCCTAGAACATAGGTTTTAAGTTTAGGCAGCTTTTGAGCGCTAAAACCGGGCATAAGTGAAAATGTAGAGACCTATCCTGAGCAGTTGAAATGCTAAGAGCAAATTCATGCTATGAGTATTAAGTCTTTATCTTTAGAATAGACTTTAGTCTAGATGGGTCTAGGTTGGTCTAGACAGGTAAGAGGAGTTATCAGTAGATGTTCGATCGGCTTGCACAAATCATCAAGGCTGCCTTCAATGCCATTCTGGGCAAGGTAGAAGATCCACAGATGATGCTAGAACAGACCTATAACGACTTACAGAACAATGTAATTCAAGTGAGGCAGGCCGTCGCTCAAGCGATTGCCACCGAAAAACAGCTTGAGCAACAATTGCAGAAGAATAAAGACCAGGCTGCTACCTGGCAGAACCGCGCAGCCATGGCTGTTCAACAGAACAACGATGAACTGGCCCGTCAGGCCCTGCAGAGAAAGCAGCAGTATGCGCAGGCTTCAACCGACTTAGAGCAACAGCTTAAAGTCCAAAAAGAGGCGACATCGGGCCTGAGACAGCGCCTCACCGAGCTTGAAAATGAGCTACAAAAGGCCCACACCAAAAAGCAAGTTTTGATTGCCCGCGACAAAGCTGCCAAAGCCACAATGAAGGCCAACGAGATTCTCTCAAAGACCAATTCAAATGGCACTTTGAACGTTATTGAACGGATGGAAACTAAAGTATTGGAGCGCGAGGCCAAAGCCGCCGCACTCGGCGAACTAGGCAGCGACCAACTCGATAAGCAATTCAAAAACTTTGAAGGCAAAACCGATATCGAGATGGAACTGATGATGCTCAAAGGCCAAATGGGCGCGCCTGCAAGCAGCGACCAGCCAAAGCTCATCGTCAGCGATAAAGACAATCAAGAGCCTGTTCTACTAGAAACCAAGAATGTCGAAGCTATAGAAGCTCAGGATGTTCGCGAGCTGAAGACCAACGACTAAAGTAGTCTTGGAAACGGCCTTCTAGAATAGCTTTGCGGCAATTCTGCGCCTCATCTATTAGATAGCTGACATTATGAATGGAGAGCAACATCGCTCCGGCCATCTCGTTTTGGCGCACCAGGTGATGCAAGTAAGCCCGGCTGTGATTGGCACAGGTCGAGCAAGTGCACTCGCTATCAATGGGACCCCAGTCTTTTCTATAAGGGGAGTTCTTCAGAGAAATACGCCCTTCTTTGGTAAAGGCCGCCCCGTGCCGAGCCAGACGGGTGGGCGAGACACAGTCGAACATGTCAATACCGCATCTGATGGCATAGATGATGTCCCAAGGAGTGCCCACTCCCATCAAGTAGCGCGGCTTCTCGCGAGGCAAGAGAGGAGTTGTATAGAGCACCACATTCTCAATGGTCTTGCGGTCCTCGCCCACGGCTACGCCCCCAATGGCAAAACCAGGAAGGTCATAGGCCGTTACAGCCTTGGCCGACTGCCGCCTCAGATCTTCATAGATACTGCCTTGAACAATGCCAAACAGAGCCTGGTCGGCGCTGCGAGCATGCTTGTCCACACAAATTTCTAGCCACCGGTGGGTGCGCTCCATTGCCGATTGAGCTTCTTCAAAGGTAGCGGGATTCTTGACGCATTCATCAAAGGCCATAATGATATCGGCGCCAATGGCATTTTGAATGGTCATCGACTCACTCGGTCCGATAAAGTGCTCGCGACCGCCGCGATGATCTTTAAAAAAGACGCCTTTATCTGTGATCTTGCGCAATTCATCAAGGCTGAAAACCTGGAACCCGCCTGAATCGGTGAGAATTGGCTTGTGCCAATTCATAAACTTATGCAGGCCGCCGGCCTCTTTAATCAATTCATGGCCTGGGCGCAGATAAAGGTGATATGAGTTAGAAAGTACTATTTGAGCACCGCAATCGTCAGTTTGCTCAAATGTCAGGGCGCGCAAGGCAGCATTAGTGCCCACCGGCATAAATACAGGGGTTTCAACCGTGCCATGGGGGGTGTGAAATTTCCCCGCCCTTGCCCCCGACCAGGGACATTCAGCTTCAAGTTCAAAAGTGACTGCGTAGTTCAAAAAGGTAATCCTAAAACTGGAGCTTTTAGCCCAAAACGACCAGTATAGATATAATTCCAGATAGATGAAAGCTTTTATTACTCAATCAATTACTAGTGCAAGTTGCCTGCTGCTCATTGCTATGCCGGCAAATGCGCAGTTCACTTTCGCCGAACCAGGTACTAAAGCCGACCAAACTGACACAGCTGCAGTCTATGCCAATCGTATATTGAAAAGGCGACTGCAGACCGATAAAAGACTGGCGGTCAATCTTCTCAATAAAGAAGATGGGGGTGCCGATGTCTACGCCAGCTTACCTTTTCAATCAGAGCAATTGCATTTGCTATTGGGCCGCTATCAGGCCTTTGGTCAGGTCGCAAGCCCTACTAGCGGGCCTAAACTAAAGGGTTCGATAGACGATAAGAGATTGGCACAGACACGCTTTCAGGCAGAGCAGATGATTCTAGGCAGCGCCACAAGCGATGTCAAAGTACTAGACGAATTTAGCGCACCGCCGGTGGCAGAGGGCGAAGGGGCACTATTGAGCAAGATCAATGGCCCGAATTGCAACCTTGTGCAAGCCTTTGATTTGGCTCTAGCAGGCCGTTTAGCCGAGGCTATGGCAAAACAATCAGCACTTGAGGGCAGCAAAGAGAAGTTTAGTGCTACTGCTCAAGCACGCATCGAGAACAATCGCCTCTGCCTTTTAGCACTGAGCGGCAATGTCGCTGCCGCGGCAACAGCTATAAAGAAGGCCTCTAGCACTTCACCCTGGCTCAATAGTCCAGCTAAATATCCAATCAATCTCCTCAACCAAGCCAATATTTTACTAGCGAACAAAGATGCCTCGTCGGCTTTAGCCATCCTTGAAAAGTTGGATGTGCCCCTTTCTGGCCGACTAGCCCTAGCTCATATGCGCACTAGATTGGCCGTCTACAGTCAATCAGGCGATAAAGTGCGTGCCCAAGAGTTAGCTAATGAGATGGTTAAACGCTACCCCACCAATCCTGGTGCTCTCACCACAGCTGGTGACCTGGCCATGCAGAATGAAAACTACAAACAAGCCTCGGTCTATCTAAAACAAGCTGCCAGTCTCAATAAAGCCAACCCTGACTCACTAATAAAGCTAGCCCAGTGTCAAGCAAAAATGGGCGATCTCGATGAGGCCATCAAAACAGCATCACTAGCCACCCGCGATTATCCGCAAAGCCCCGAGTCTCATATGGCCCTGGGCAAGCTGCATATGGACAATAAAGAGTTTTTGGGAGCGCGCTTACAGTTTGAACGCGCCCTAGAAGTAAGCAATGGTTTTGCTGAAAAGAAGCAAGTCTTTTTGCCTTTGATGAAAGTGCTAGACATCATGAATGAAGACAAAGACTTACTCAAATATCTCCTGCAATGGGTCAAGCAATACCCCCAAGAGCCAGTCTGCCACTACAACCGCGCCTTCGTGCTGGCAGAGAAGAAGCAAGTTGATGAAGCCATAGAAGAATATACAAAGGCTATCAATCTAGCACCAAAATATAGCAAAGCACGCTACAACTTGGCTCTACTCTATGTGCAAAAGAAAAAGCCACTTGAAGCAAAGGCACAGCTGATGCGGTTTATAGAAGACAGTAACGGTCCAGAAAAAGAGCAAGCTGCGACTTTGCTTAAGACTCTTTAGGCATAGTTCTAACAAGATCGAGATACTGATCCAAAAAGTTGTCGTCGATATATTCCATATCGCCAGCAATTGGTAAGCCACTATACTTACGCTTTTCGGGATCTGGCAACATAGTCTCCACTCGTTCTTGCTGATGCAATATGTGACCGATGATCTCTACGCCTAAATCTGGATAGCCAGCCAATGCAGATAGTATGGAGTCTGAAACCCGCAC
>JAUPUU010000178.1 GCA_030917395.1 Cyanobacteriota bacterium erpe_2018_sw_21hr_WHONDRS-SW48-000092_B_bin.40 | reverse complement strand
TTAGGATAGCTAATGGAATTTCCCAGGCAGAGCTAGCTAAGCGCTTGGCAGTAGATGTGTCTCAGGTTTCCCGTGATGAGCGCAATGACTACCATGGCATCTCAATTGAGCGCGCAGAGCGTGTTGTTGCTGCTCTTGGTGAGGAGTTGCAGATTTCAGTATCCCAGAAAAGGCACCACAATGATCTTATGGCAGCTTCGTGAGCTCTCCTTTGCTGGTTGTGGTGCCTTTTTCTGACTCGCGGGCAAGGCTAGTTTGAGTTTCTCTGTGGATCTCTTATTGCAGTAAACGAAATACCTATTTTGTTTATCACTGCTGACCGTTTTAACTAATAGTTGCATTTTGAGAAGTACCATTAGAGACTTTGAATTGAGGTTCCGAGTTTATGGTCAAAATGCATACTGCCGTTTTAGCCATTTATACTGGCATCCTAAGCCTGTTTCTCCCTTTGCAAGCGGCCCATGCCGATACTCCTGACGAGAGGCATTTGATGAGTTTGCTTAGAAATGATTTTTCTTTGAATTGGATCCATCCCGTGTATCCTTCAGGCGCAGCGACTGATAGAAAAACAGTGGTTCACTTCCATCTTCTAAAAGATGGAAGCATTTCCGGTCTTAAGGTTCTCACGCCATCGTCTTCGCCAGAATTTGACAAGTTGGCTTGCAATGCCGTTTTAGAGTCGGTGCCAATTCTGCCGCTACCAATTTCGCTATCGCGTCTGGGTAGGAAAGAAGAATTTATTGATGTTGAATTCACTTTCGATTCTACAGACTTAGCTAAGTATTGGACGACAACGCCGCGACGGACTATGACTAAGAGGGGCCGCAGTGTTACAACTGAAGTAGCAGATAAGCAAGTTGTAGAAGCCAGTCGACTTATAGCAGCAGGCCAAGTGAACCAGGCAGAAGAACTGTTGCGGAAGGCTCTAAATTTGGATGAGGTTAATCAGAATGCTCATCTCTTGTCTAGCAAAATTTGCCTTGCTAAGGCACTTGCTGCTCCCGACCCTGGGCAAAAGTTTTCGCTTTTGCGCAAGGCACTCATTCATAATCCGGCTTATGGACGAGCTCGAGCGTATTCATATGAGCTTCTTCGAAAAAGCGGGAAAGATCCACTTTCAGTTGCGGTGAGAATAGATCTAGCAAATCAGCTACAAAGCGAAGGTAAGTCTGATGAGGCTAGAGTTGAGTTGAAAGAAGCTTCTCGCATTAGTGAAAAGAACGCTGACGTTACTAAGGCTTTGACCGAGTTAAACGGTAAGATTAACGCCGAACTTGCTATTGAGAAATGGAAGTCTACTGTTGCCAGAACTGGTACTGCAGAAGCACACGCTGGATTGGGCAGCGCGTATGAAACTCAGGGCAAAATTGAGCAGGCTATTGCAGAATACGAGCTAGCACTTGAGAAGAATCCACGCGATACGTTCGCGATTGCAAGTTTGAAGCGGTTGCGCGAGTCTGGTAAGAAAGAGAACATTGAAGTACCCGTGAAACCCGTTCCATAGTTGTGATTTATCTAGAGCCTTGCAGCTAAGTGAATGCCTTTAGCTAAATATTTTGGATATATGGTTTTTTGAAATTCGAATGAAACATAAAAGCTCTTATCAGTCGGTCGGTCCGTCCTTGTTTTTCGCCTCGTTTTTTAGCCAGAACCTGTGTGAATTCGCATGTGCTCAAGACATTGTTGTAGAGCGGTTCCATTCAATTCCCATATATGTACCGTGGAACCGGATTGCACTTAAAGCGAGAATTAGGACTGCTAGCTTTACTTAAATCGCGAAGAGCACCAGTGCGGTCACCGGTCTGAGCAAGAAGCCTGGAGCGCCTGTAATAGACCCAGCCGTTGTTGGGATCTAAGCAGATAGCTTTGTTGGCATCTTCGAGAGCACCTGCGTTATCCCCAAGTTCAAATCGAACATCGCTGCGACTTGTGTACAGGCTACTATCTTTAGTACAGAGTCTTATAGCGATGTTAAGGTCCTGGAGTGCACCGGTTCTGTCATTTCGAAATTGTTTGGCAGAACCTCGACCCGAATAGCTTAAGTAGTTGCTCTTGTCTATGGAAATGCTTTTGTCAAAATCGTCTATGGCCTGCTCATATCGGAGCCTAATCAACAGGCTCGTTCCTCTGGCCTCATAAATGGATGAATTTTGCGGGTCTAGAACGAGCGCCTGGCTGTAGTAGGCAATGGAGCCTTCGATGTCTCCTTCCCGCCCTAGCTTTTGTGCTTCTCTGAAATACTTGGCTGCTTGTTTATTCTCCGGACACCGAGCAAACGGAGAGGGAACAAGGCTTACTGGCGCTCCGATCAATTTTTCTGCACACGAGGGAGCAATGGTCAGAGCCGTGACCAGGCAAATCGAAAGTAGCAGATTAAACAGTTGCCTCATATGGCTAGAATAGCTGAATTTTGCGTCTCGGAGTATGGGAGCCGTCACAGCAATTGCACATGACTGACCCCTACTGTGCAATTGGTAGCTGTTCGATCAATAGTTTTGCGATTGTCCAATTTACGAAAGAGTAAGAAATGTGGACTATTTGACTTCGTAGATCAAAAGCTTCAATAACTTGTGATATCGATATTTATCGCAAGAAAAATGCGCTACGTCATCAGTGCTCAATCTTTGTCCGGCTCGGTTTGCCCTTATTTATCATCTGATTTTTCGTTTTGTTCAATCAAGCAATTCACTGTCGTTGCCTAATTTACTCAATCCTTTCGATACCTATCCAAGTTTAGACAGAGGGTAATGAGGAAAAGGTAAAACCCGAGTGATGGCAAGAACGGCGAGAGCGAAAATTGGTGAATCTGGCTTGTGAGCCATAAGGCGACTGCTAATAGTGGCGCCCAAAGGTGAGGTCTTGCAGTCTGAAGGTGTCCATAAATAGTAGTCCAAACCGTTGGCCCAAAAATCAGATCGGCAATCATGGCAACAAAGTTCAACCCTAGAATAAGGGAGACTATTTCCGCAAAGGTCCCGGTTAGCGAATGAAATAGAAAATTCAAATGAGCCGTCATTGAAGGCGTCGTCTGTTGCATGCATGCGTACTTTAGAATGCCGCTGCGCCACGCATAGATACCCAAGACCGTAAACAGTAGGTAGCCTGTCACGCTCAGCCAAACAACCCATTTTCGAAATGTATATTCTCTTGAAGTTCAGGCACTGTAGACGTCATTTCGTTCTCCAATCTGAGCCTTTCTGCTGCCTGACTGCCCAGCTTTTCTGGCGGCTCTGGAACCTTCCCTCACTTCCCTTTTCGCTTAGCGGCAATGGCCAGCAGTATCATTGCTAGTGTCATGAGAATTGCCACCACGGCAAAGGCCTTCTCAATGCCATAGCGGTCTCCAATTGCTCCGAGTAACAGTGGCGTGGTTAGCACAGCGGTTCCTGTGCTGAGCGACATTCTGGCGGCTGCCAGGCCTGCTTTTTCATCGGCAGCACCGAGGGCTTGTGAATAGCTGAGTGGATAAATATTGGCAGTGCCGAGACCTGTGATTGCCAGTCCGACCAATGAAAGTACGTGGTTTGGTGCCAGCCAATAGAGTAGAAATCCACTAAGAGCCACTATCGACACACTGAGAAGCAGTGGAGCGACTCTGAAACTGTGGGCAAGTTTCAATCCGATAATTCGCCCCAAAAGCATGGTCACTAGAAATATGCTAATTGCTTGAATTGCGTCTTCTCTAGCCAGGCCTTTTGCTTTTTCAAGAAACTCTGATGTCCAGTAGATAATTGACCACTCACTGGCGACGCTAAACCAGATAACAAACCAGTAAAACCAGTATCTCACTGGCAGTACTCCTGTGGCGAAGCCTTTTGTCGCTGCGTTGAAGCTGTTAAAGACTTTGCCAGAGGATAGAAATAGACAGAGGAAGAATATTAGTGGTACCACTAAAGCTGCTCGCCAGGATAGCCCCATGCGAACGCATTGACCAACCAGAAGCGGGGCGCAGAGAGCAAAGAGGCTGCCACCGATATTAGCTTCTGTAATACCAATTGTGCGCTTCATGCCGAAGCGCTTAGACATGATGCTGGTCAGCGAATGGCCCATCATGCTGCCGCAAGTGCCACCGATGTAGCCAGATAGAATAGTGAAGAACGGCAGCTTTGCCGTGATTAGCATGAGTGTTGCCAGAGCCAGGCCGGTGGTGCATGTCCAGATTGCCCTTGAGCAGCCGAGCTTGCTAATCACCAGGTTGCCGAATGTACCGGCTGTGATACCACCGAGTGCCCAGGCGCTGAAGTGAAATGAGCTGATTGTGTAGTTGAGCCCTTGTTCATCGCGCAGATAAGGAACAACCGGCCCCATTGATGCCAGAACCAAACAATACGTGCCAATCAGCAGATATCCAACCCATGTTGCTTTATCGCGAATAAAAACGTGTTCTTCGGAAGTTGCTATCAATGTTGTCGCCAATTACTTTGTAAGTGTGCCGATTATATTCGATGTCAGAGCTGCTATGTTGCCAGGCTTTGGTGTCCACCTGCTCTCTTGCACAGTTGTGGTACTAAATGCCGTAGTTACAATGGCGCCAAAAAATTAGCGGAGGAATCAAAGGAGGATACAATCCTGCAACTTCAATTCCTCACACTGATTTTTTTCACTCTTCTGCAGGCTAATTCAGGCTAATTGCTAGCCAGGGCTCGTGCTTTTGCACCAAATCGGTAATAAGGCCACCAATTATTCCCGCTGCAGTAGCTTGTGCTGTTTGCCATTGCTCGAGATTTTCTTCCTTGACCCCTTCGAGCCAGTTCAGGTGCTCAGTGGCCATATTGCCCAGAGCAACTAGTAACGACGCGGTGGTCAAATTGCAAGCGTTGGCACTAATTGAGGCTATGGTGATAGCCTGCGAGCTTTCCTGGTCTTGTGCGTCTTTGTAGAAGACCTCGGCAAGGCTAAGGCCTAAGCGGCAGATTTCTTTTAGCCTTTTGTTTTGGCGGGCATTGGCTTCTTCTTCGATAGCATGCAAATTGTCTGCTCGGCCGGGGCTATGTGCTGGAAGGGCCGATTTGCCGTTGGCAGTAAGCGCTAGCAAAGAGGCTTTGTGTAAGGCCGACTGGGTGTGCTCGCGCAGTTGATTTTGCAGAGTGCCAACCTTGTTTATTGCTTCCGCCACACCAAGAGTATGGGCTATGCGGTATTCCCATTGCACCTCATCGGGTAAGTCCTGCATCTTCTTCATGTTGCTTTTGGCCTTGTCTATCTCGCCTAGCATCAAGTCTTCCAGCTGGTTTGCCGATTTTATTAGCAGCAGTGCGATGTTGCCGAAAGTGATAGCTCCTTTGGCCAAAGTCGAATGGTCGTAGCGCACCAGGGTGACACCGAGAGCAATAAATTGTTCGCGTCGAAAGCGACACGTCTCCGCGCACAGCTCAAGCTGATTGAGGGCATTTTTCTCGTTCATGATTTTAGGTTTAAAAGTAAAGCAATAAGAGTGAGTTCCGTCGGTGCCGCAAGTGCTAACAATAAAAGCCGCCTTTGATGGCAGCGCTACGCTCGCGATTGGCAGTTAAGATGCGCTCAGTGGGCGCAAAATTTGTGATGCTGGAAGCATGTTGCCCCCAGCATCTGGTTATTGATTTAAAAAATGAAATTAGGCAACGTTGCCATAAGACAGTACGGCCTCTTGCAACATGTTGCGGGAGGCATTTGCGATGGTGCCTGCAGTCATGGCATAAGCGAGAAGCCATTGCTTCTGCGCTTTGGCGTTGTCTTCGCTGAGTGTGCCGAACATCGGCAAGGTGTTGATTGCTACTTCGCTCAGGCTGACTGCGCGGTTGAGCAGCTTTTCGGCAAAGGCGAGAAGCACTGCTAAGGCCTTTCTGTTGACCTGGTCTTCGTAACTGTCGCTTGAGCTGTTGTGCAACATGTTGTTCTTGGCACTCTCAGCGGTGGCAGCTAAGTGCTCTTGTGCAGAGGCAACAACTTCGTTCAAGACTTTGAGCTGAGGGGCTATCGTGCTGTCTGGCGGCAATCCTGGCTGCTGTGCGTTGCTTTGAGCCATAACAAAGGTCATAGCCTGCAGTAACAGCTCTTTGCTGCCTTCGCTGAGTCTATTGCTTGCCAATTTGATGTGTCCAAGCAATTTTGTCAGCGCCAGCATTTCTACCATGAGCTCTTCTCTTTGCACCAAGTCACTGCAGTTTTCAGTGTCATGCGCTAAGTAGAAGAGCTTGATTCTCAGCTCTTGCAGTTCGATTTGCAGCCAAGCGTGCTCGTCTATACATTTTAAGGCGGCGTTGCTCACAACAATCGTGCGATGGTCGTTATTGGGGCGGGCCTGAATGTTTTTCAGGATTTGCCGCAGGTCGTCCGTACCTTCGTCTTGTGGTTGGTGACCGGCGCAGAAGCGCATAACCTCTCTCAGCATCTCTGAGATTTTGCTTTTGTTTTGCATTGTTTTGTTCGTTTGAAAAAATGAAAATTAGATTGACCGTCGACGACTTGCTCAGCGACAAATAGACTGTGCTGTCCTATCGTCTTGTGAGCATGGTCTCTAGGTACTGCGAGAGGCCGCTGCTTTCAGGTGTTGGATTGCCATGATCCTATGAAGCAAAGTTTAGTTCTCTGGAGCCATAGAGCAACTCCAACTGGTTCAGCAGCTCGATTTCGCGAATGGCCGACTCTTCAAAGCATGCAGAGTTCGGATGGCTGCAAGGAGAACTGCCTTTGGAGTCATAGTTGTCGCCAGAATTCGGGCTGGTAAGATCAAGGAGGCGGATGTGAGCAAATTGTTGCTGTTCTGCAGATTCGAACTGCGCCATGGTGGCGAGTGCTCTTTCTACTGCCGTTTCTTTCAAGCCGCTTTGTGATACGTCTGAGACCAACTGTTCGTAGTCACTTTCAGCCAGTACTGTCAGAGTTAGCACTGCCGAGAGCGCTAGCATTTGCTTAGCTGCTGCTTCCAGACGATTAGCCTGGTGAGGAGTGATAAGGCATTTTGCTGCGGCCAGTATCTGCTCGTTACTGTACTTTGTGATTTGCGCAATCATGTTGAAAAAGTTTGTGCGCCATCAGCAAAACTGATGGCGCTGGTTAAACAATAAATGAATTACTTCAGCAGCATTACTTCTTTGCTGCTGCCACAATTTGTCTGCGACCCAGTGAGATGCGCGAACCGTTGTCGCCCAAGCTCAAGACCACAACTTGTGTGCGGTCACCGATTTTGAACGACTCATTCTTGCCGCTTTCATCTTTGGCCAGGTCACTTACGTGCAGCAGACCTTCAACTCCGCCACCGATGTGGAGGAAGTATCCGTAGGTTGCCGTGTTAACAACGTCTGCTTCCACTACAAAACCGGGTTCCAATGCGCTCAGTGTGCGTTTCTTGCCCAGGGCTTTCATTGATAAAGAGATGCGTTGCAACTCAGGTTGAACCCTGGTTACTTCCACTTCGATTTCTTCACCAACTTTCAAAACGTCATTGGCTTTTCTGCGTGGGTAGCCGCTCACTTCTGTGCGGTAGATTAGACCAGTAACGCCGTTGCCGATGTTCACCAACACGCTCATGTCTTTGTCGTTTGGCGAAGCTTTGATGAATTTCAACACTGTGGCAGCCACTGCGTCGCCGGGAGCAAAGCTGGCAATATGTTTGCTGGCCACGTCTTTGGCTGCATCTTTTTGGCTCAGTACGACATAGCCGAATTCTCCTCCTTTATGAGGATCGGCGCCCTGCACTTTGGCAGTGATCACCGTGTCGACCATGTTGCGAGGGTCGCTGCCGATGGCCAGTTCGGTGTTCGGGATGAATCCGCGTATACCTTTTAAGCCACCGTCTTCAAAGACAATGCGCACACCAGATACTCTCTGGCTGCGGCGATCCATGGCCACGGCAAAGATTCTGGCTTCAACGTGTTCTCCACTTTCGCTGATTTCTTTCAGCTTTTCCCAGGCCTGTGCTTGCACGTGTGAAAGGGTAACCATGCCTTCTTTGGTCTGGTTCGACATTACCCAGAAGTTGCCACGTTCGCCAACTGTTAAGTCACCCACTTCGCTCGTCGGTACGAATGCGTCGTATTTTTGACCAATGGCGACGTAGCTACCTTTCTTGGTCTGGATGGTGACTTCGCCTTCAATAAAATCTTTGCGGCTCGGAGTGGCATTCAAGTTGCTGCCGTTCAATAACGCCGTCATTTGTTCGTGTTGGATGCGCGCAGTTTCCAGTTCGTTTTCTTCAAGGAAGAAAGGATCGATTGTTTGCAGGCGGGCAAAGCTGAACAATTTTCTGTTTGCGTTTTTGATTTTCTTTGCTGCTTTTGATGTTACGTTTGACATTTTGATTAGATTTGTGCCCGTTGCCGAGCGATTAAAAATAAAAGAAAGACCTCACCCAAACTTGAGAGAGGGAATGCTCCATCCGCACTTCGCTGCCGGAAGATTGAACAACTTAAGATTAGGCTTGCTGGGCTTTTTGAGAGGTTGGACAGTGGCCTCAGGAAATGAATTGCAAATGGAGTTATGCCACCAATGTAGACGGCAAGAGAGCCTGTACAAAGTTTATTTGGGAGAATCACCATGGATTTCGCCGAATTTTTGGAGCAAAACCCTTTTGTAAACTAACTCGGCTGGGCTTCGGTTTCGTTTGGCCGTGAAAGGCTGAGAGGTTTTTTGCAGGCTGCGATCTTAAGTCCGAGGGGCCGAGCTGAACTGCGAGCTTGTGTGATCTGGCGATAATGTTAAGTAACTCAGTTGGGCGATTGATTGAGCTGCATTGACTGGCCGTTTACTGTCGTTATGCTCGCCACTTTGGTCAAGCGGTTATAATTGGTCTACGCTTTGCGTTAGCAGTGTTTACTAGATGCCATTCCCCCAACTAAAACTCGCACACAAAGGCATATTGATGGTCGCTCTTCCCCTGGCCATTCAGGGTGGCGTCTACCTCAAGCTCAAGAGCGATTTAGCTGAGTTGCAGCATCAGACCGAAGAGCTTGATGTGCGCCGCGATGTGGTCAATCGCGTTAACCAGACTTTGCTCTATAGCTTTTACGGCTTTCAGTCGCTGATGCAATTTAAGCTCTACGGCCAGACCGCCAATCGTCATTATTTTGAAAAGTACGAAGAGAATCTGATTAAAGGCAATGATGAGCTAGCCGACATCATTGAGAAGAAAGAGCACGATAAAGAGAAGGCTGAGCGCCTGCGCTTTCTTTCCCGCGACTATATTGTTGCTCTCAAAGAGTCGCAGTTTAACCCTGCTGAACACAATCAAGTGGCGACTATTAGCGATGACTTGCTGCGCAATATTCACTTCCGCGATGTGGCCAAAGAGCTTTTTACTGCCCTAAAAGACCTCGGTCTATCTGAGCAAGCTAAAGTGAGCGATGCTAGCGGGCGAGAAGAGTCTTATCGCAAAAAGGTGCAACAAGCCACCGACATGACGGTTCTAGTCAATGCCATTGTGGCCTTGCTCTTAGCAGTTGTCTTTGTGCGCGGTACTGTTTCAAAGCTCAATATTTTGAAGGAAAACACCAGACGATTTGCCTCAGACAAGGCCCTGCTTGAGCGCTTGGGGAGTAGTGATGAAATCGGTGAGTTAGACTCGTTCTTCCATAATATGGCTGAGGCTCTTACTGATGCTCGCACCAAAGAAAAATACATGAATGCTTTGCTCAAAGATAGCAAAGAGCGCCTGGAGAGCTTGATTAACAATATACCCGCTGCTCTGGTTGTGACCGATGAGCAGGGCCGTATTCAATCGCTCAACCCGGCAGCAGAGAAGCTTTTTGGCTATCAAAACGAAGAGTTGGGCGAGCAGTCAATCGAAAAGCTCTTTGCTAAATCAGCGAAGGGTGAGTCTTTCATCGCCAAGCTTAAATCGGGTACTGGCAGCCATCCAATTGCTCTAGAGGCCCTGTCGTCTGAGCAGGAAATTATTGCTGTGGAAGTTGCCACCACTGACTTTGAAGGGCCCGATGGCGCCCGCATTCTGGCCAC
>JAUPUU010000177.1 GCA_030917395.1 Cyanobacteriota bacterium erpe_2018_sw_21hr_WHONDRS-SW48-000092_B_bin.40 | reverse complement strand
TTAGACAAATTGATTCCATCCCAGTTCAATCCTGAACTCAATAAGCAACCGCTCTGGCTAATGCAATAGAAATGGCAGACGACAGCTCCCTCAACGAAGATTCAATTTCTCCTGATAAGCGCATTTCAGAGAGCAATCCGCGTGAGCTTGAGCTGGCCTTCAGGCAGGTATTGATTCAAACCCCTAAAGCCGGAGAAAGCTCCCAAGCCGATCCCCTGGTGGAACCAGTGGCGGCAGAAGAAACACCTGAAGGCAAAACTAAAGACATCTACAAAAATGGTTTCACTCTCTGGGCTGACATTTTTTATGGCGTACTGGTTGCCCCGCGTCAGACTATGATGATTTTGAGCGACTCTAGCCGCTTTCCTACCAATTTTGCCAACTTCAGCTCAGCAGCAATGCTGGTGGTGCTAACTCTTTCGATAACTGCTTTTCTCAAGATCAAACCGGACAATACAGCAGCCAGCCTGCTCAACTGCTCGCTTTTCATATTCTCTGGCTTGGGCTATTGGGTAACCTTGTCTTGCATTCTATATTATTTGAGTATCTGGTTAAGGGGCCATCGCCTCACTTTCGGTAATGCTTTTATTGCCACAGGCTGGGCCTTTCTGCCCTTCGCCTTCTTTGCACCGATTGCCTGTATGCGACATACGCCTCTGTTTTTTCTGCTCGCCACCATACCGGCATTCTGGTTTATCGCCCTTGAGTGGATCGCTTTTCAGACTTCGCTGCGTACCTCAACAATCAAACTAGCGCTGATTTTGCTGGTTGTACCACCAGTGCTGGCCCTGGTTTATATTTTCTGGATTGGGCTGGCGAGCTTCTCCCTAATCTCACAGCTACTAGCTGCTTTCTAAAATATGCAGCCGCAATTACCGCTGGTTATCGCTGTAGTCGGTCCGACCTGCTCGGGTAAAACCAGCCTGGCCATTGAGTTAGCAAAAGCGCTCGGTGGAGAGATTGTCGCCAGTGACTCACGCACAATCTACAAGCATATGAATATTGGCACAGCCAAGCCAACTGCTGCCGAGCAAGCGCAAGTGCCCCATCACATGCTCGATATTATTGAGCCCGACCAGGTTTACACCGCTTCGCAGTTTAAGCGCGAGGGTGGAGAAATTCTTAGGCAACTAACTGCAGCTGGAAAAATTCCGGTGGTCTGCGGTGGGACGGGCTTTTATATAAGGGCCCTGCTCGAGGGTCTAAAAATGCCTGAGGTTGAACCCCAACAAGAGATTCGAGACGAGTTAGCGAAAGTGGCAGAGCAGCATGGTGTTGAGCATTTACGTGAAATTCTGCGCCAAATAGATCCAATCTCAGCTGAAAAAATTGGTATCAACGATTGCTTTCGACTAATTAGAGCCATCGAAGTTTCTCGAGTTTTGAATATGCCATTCTCGCAAGCAGCTAGTCGCGAGCCGGTGCCCTACAACATCGTCTGGATTGGCCTCACAGCTACCCGTCGCGAGCTTTTAAAAGAGCGAATCATTGGGCGTATTGACGTGCAATTGCAAGATGGCTTAGTAGCCGAAGTGCAATCTATTTATACTAAATTTGGTGCCACTCAAGCGTTGAAGAATACGGTGGCATACGCTGAATTTATACAACATATTGATGGTACTTTGAGCTTAGAGCAAGCCCGCGAAGAAACCATCAAACACTCAGTAGCACTGGCTCGACGGCAATTGATTTGGTTCAGATCAAACACTCAAATGAACTGGTTTGCTATCGACGAACTAGACAGCAGAGCCATTTTTGATCAGTGTATTACCAAAATAAAAAGCATGTAGTGCGAAAAAAGTATCCTACCAACATATCTAAGACTAGACGCCATCGCAATTAGAGCTATACTAAGATTATTCTTGGATAGGCATTTTTGAATGAAGCTAACAAAAAATCAGGAAGTAAGAGAAGTTCCTCTTCCCTTCAGTGATGGCCTTCTTTCAGCAAAATTGTGGAAAGTCAAAAATCGTTTTGTAGCATCAGTGCCTGAGCTGGGCCTGAGCTGTTACGGTGAATCTGACACAGAGGCATCCTTCCGCCTTTTCACAGCGTTATTGAAATATTACCGTCAACTAAAAGCGCACAAAGAAAAGCTAGGTGAAAAAGGACTGCATCACCTAGAAATATTGAGCAAGTGGATGGAAGGTATCGAAAGACGCATGTCTGGAGGCTCTACAGCCTCTAACCTACGTAACCAAAGAGAAAACAATTTAGTCAGTTTATCCTCTCGCCGACCACGACTCTCTTAGAGTAGACACTGTTCAATAAGTTATTTTTGGCTCGGCGAAACCACGCTCTCGCATTACTATGTCGAGCTTCATTTTGTGCAGGCCTGATTCTAATCCCACCGGATATTGGTGCGGATTGAGTAGACGCAGAATAGATGGGTGGAAGGCCTGAAGACGCTCTTGGCGCAGGGCTCTTGCTTGATCCAAGCCAGGCACAGAATAAACCAGCTTGCCCCCTTTGAAGATCGGCACGAGTAAGTCTTCGTAGACAGCCTCAGGCGGAATACTCTTGCGCCTGGTGAAATCGATGGGGTCAACAATCACTGGGGTTTCAAATGTCTCTGCGATGGCCTGATTCTGACAATCAAAAATCATATCGGCGATAAAGCGCTTATCCCCAGGACGGCCATCACTATGGCCCTCTCCACTCAAGAAAAAGCGTCTAACTTGATGGATACCGGGGGTAGATATTTTGATTACTTGTTCGGAGAGCTTAAGGCGATACTGCCAATCTTGTTTGTCATGATCACGCACACAAGACAACTTATAAACACCACCAAGAGACGACTGATCACCAGCGGTGACGAGCTTAGTACCCACGCCCCAGACATCTATGGCAGCGCCTTGGTCGATCAGTGAAGCAATTAAAAACTCATCCAGATCATTGGAAGCGACGATTTTAGCTTGAAGAAAACCAGCAGCATCTAGCATTTTGCGTGCTTCAGTGCTGAGGTAAGCCAAGTCGCCAGAGTCAAGCCTGATACCGGCCAAATCATGACCATGGGCACGCAATTCAAGCCCGGCTTCAATAGCGTGAGCAACCCCTTGCAGGGTGTCGTAAGTGTCTACCAAAAAGATGCAATTATTGGGCATGATTCGCGCATATTCGCGAAAAGCAGTCAGTTCGCTGTCGTAAGACATCACCCAGCTATGAGCATGGGTGCCCTTAACGGGGATACCGTAAAGCCTTCCAGCTAGGACATTTGAGGTGGCGTCACAGCCACCCAAATAAGCAGCGCGACTGGCAGATAGGCCTCCGTCTGCTCCTTGGGCTCGGCGCAGACCAAATTCTAAGATCGAACCACCTTGAGCTGCTAGTTTTAGCCTGGTGGCTTTGGTAGCTATCAAAGTCTGGAAGTTAACAAAATTGAGCAAGGCTGTCTCTAAAAGCTGACACTGAATAATTGGTCCTTGCACTCTGACTAAAGGCTCGTGAGCAAAAACCACCTCACCTTCTTGCACGGCATCAATATCTACAGTGAGCTTCAATTCACCCAAGTAGGCGAGAAATTCTGCACTAAAAAGAGGTAAGTGGTCACTACCCTCTAAGGTAGCCAGATACTCAAGGTCGGCCTGGGTAAAGCGAAAATTTGCCACAAAATCAATTAGCGCTTCCAAGCCTCCGGCTATGGCGAAACCTCCGGCAAATGGGTTCTTGCGAAACGACATATGAAAAACAGCTTCTTTGTTCAGAGTCCCCGAAGCAAAATATCCATATGCCATAGTCAGTTGGTACAAATCAGTCAAAGTGGCAAGGCTCGGTTGGTAAAGATTACTAGGCGCACCGGATAGGGCATCTTTCAGAGCAGATCTGTTTTTTTCCATTTGTCAGTGCTTCCTATTTTTGAACTATTTCTGGAGCCAATACGTTTTTACATATAAATGACAAAGTTTACCCCTTCGCCAGGCCAACAAATGAAAATGACGAAATTAGGTGCCCTTTGGCCATCAATTGCCCGTTCAATTACCTGCTTTGGCGCTGGCATTAGTCTATGGCAAATCGGCCCAAGCCAGGCCAGCGAATGTTTTCCAGCCACGAGCTCAAACTCGAGCTGCAGCTCGGCGACCTATAAATATGAGGGCAACTTGATCTCACGCAAATTTCACCAGCCCAATTGTCCCTACAGCCTGGTTATGGCGCATTCTAGAAAGATAATGCTAGAAAGCAAAAAACAAGCTGTCGCCGAAGGCTATAAACCATGCCGTTTTTGCCTAGCGACAGTGACAAGAACCGTTGAGGCCAAATTGATTAACCTCGACATTTCAAGATGAGACAACCTGTGATATCAGACCGTTGACCAGTAAAAGGTGGCGCTGGTCTGTGGTATAAACGACTTTGAGGGACGGTTACTAACGAGCTATACCTATGACTTTTCAAATTCTGGAACAGGACATGGCCAATGCAATTGGTTTTGTCTATGACCGCACAGTAAGCCCACAAAAATTCCTCGCCCAGGGATTTTTGATATCTAAAAGTAGATTCGTCACCACCGCTGGTAACGTCTTCCACTACCCAGACGCCCCCTGGGCATTAAGCATTTACTTCCCCCATGCCGATATCACTATGGGCGTGAAGACCCTGTCATTGCACAATGACTTTGACAAAGTGCAAGCTCGCAGCCAATATTTGCAGCAAACTGGCTATCCCGGCGAAATGCTGCCGGTTCTCCCCAATGATATGGCCCTCCTCGTCGTTGACAGCACGCTGCCAGAGCTTCAGGCCGAAAAAGTAGCTGAACTGACGCGGGCTATGTCTATTCCCTTTAAAAAAGATGGCGTCGAATCATCGGGAAATATTCACGGCCAAGAATTTTTGCAAGTTATCAATACTCTCTTAGAGCAGAAGCGCTCTGGTCTGCTCACTCTCATTGATACTCACAATATTCCAATAGCCCGTCTGCTTCTGGCTGAAGGCACTATTCCGTTAGTTTATTATCGCCAACCTGAGCTACTTCCAGCTTATGCCTTCTTCGAATTGGTTATCAAGCATCCAGCCCATGGCTTCACCTTCGAACCAGAAGGGCAATTCCCCTGGCCAGATGCTGTGCCAATTAGCGCCCCAGCCGACCGTTTGGTTTGGGAAGGAATGCGCCGTGCTAACGAACTAAACAGTGTTTACGCACAACTGGGCGGCAAAGATGCCCGTTACCAAAGAGTAGTGCAATCTTACGATCCGGCCAGTTCATCTGAAGAAATTCGCTGGATGGTCGGTCGCCTGTGGGAAGCCATGGACGGCTTCCTCACCCTTGAGAACCTGGCTGAGCGTGTTGGTTCTGATAGCTATACAGTTTTGGTGGCAGTGCGTGAGCTCGTCAACCGCGGTGTCTGTTCGCAGATCAATCGCAAAACTCCATTCCACTGTAACGGCACAATAGGGCCACCTCTGACTTCGCACACCGACTTTGAAGTCAACAACTGGGACAATCTACAGTGCTTTTATTTAGATCCACTGTCAGGTAAACCAATCTGGCTGCAAGGAAATTATTTTGGCAGCGCCAGTGCGGCACAACCTAAAAACATGCTGCACACAATTGTGGTGCCATCAGAAATAACTGGTGCTTTAGTATGCAAAGACTACAAATTGATTGGCTTGCACAGCGGTCCACAATCAGTGAAAGCTGGTCAAGCTGCCCCTCCCGTGAAATGCTATCAATTTATGTGGATGGGCGCCTTACTAGATATGAGCAGTAAAAAACTGCGCACATCTACTGAAGCCGAAGATACCGAAGGTGGTCTTGGAAATCTACGCAGCAAGCTCGATGCCGAAGTTGTTGCAGCAGCAACGCCTGATATCGATCGCATTGTTTGTCCGGTCTGCTTCTCTAGCAATGCCGCTTACGGAGCCTGCTCTAGCTGCGGTCACATGATTGAAGCGCCACCTGCAGAACCTGATACCAGCTCAGTAAAGGGCAAAGCCAGCAAAGCTGTAAAGGTAATGCAGAAGAAAACTGGTCTGACCAAAAAGCAATTGATTATTGCTGGTGCGGTGCTCGTGCCACTTTTCTTGATTACAATCATGAGCATGCCGAAGCCAGCACCGGTTGCGCCTCCTACACCTGCTGGTACAACAGCAGTAGCACCAGAAGCCCATCCATCTTCTGAAAAAGCCACAGCCTTAGCGGTCAAATCGGCGGGCTTCAAAGTGCTAGCCATTCCCGAACATTGGTACGAAGACACTAGTGAAATCTCAAAACCAAATGATTCATTTGGTGTCTATTCAGAGCGCGCCAATCAAAAGATTATCTGCACTGAATTTGCCGATCTTTCACCGGTAAGCAATCTCAGCGCCTTCATTGGGAAGCCACCTTATGCCGATATGACCATCGAAGACACACGCGAGTGTGTGGTTGATCAAGGCAAACAAGTTCTTGGCGAAGGCACCCTGAACTGGATGGTGGTTAAAGGTAAGGATAAAGATGCAAAAGACAAAACAGTCTTAGTTGCTTCATTCCCTTCTATCATTGCTGGCAAGTCATTCTTAGTTATCGGTCAAGCCCTTAAAACAGATACGGGTAACTTGTCTTACGATGCTAAAGGGGCGGTAAGTATTATCGACCAACTAGCTTCCGAGCGCACTCAGCAGGCCAACAACAAAAATGCTGAGCCTGATGATGAGGGCGATCCTGAAGACGAGAATGCTAAAGAAGCAAGTGACGTCGAGCTTAAAGCCTTCTATGCCCAGGTCAAAGACGCCATCAAAGAAAAGCTTGTGCTGCCTGACTTCGCTCAAGAAGAGATGAAGAAAGAAAAATCGAAGCGCAAGAAATGGAAAATTAGACTTACTGTTGGCGTAGATGCTGACGGCAACGTTAAGCGCCTAGAAAAACAGGCCCTTGAAGACGAAGACAAAGAGAAGATTTCCAGCGCCCTGCAGCGAGCAGTCAGTGCCGCGGCACCGTTCAAAGACGTGCCGCACATCAAGAAGCCTGAGCTGATCTTCTTGGTAAAACTCACTGGCGACAAAGTCAAGGTTGACATGCCAGAAGGCGATTCAGGCCTGTAAAAAGAGGTTCTATAAAACTTCGATATTAGATCCTGGGAAGTAGTGTCCCAGGATCTTTTTATAGTCATATCCAGCCTGCGCAAATCCCTGGGCCCCGGTCTGTTGCAAGCCAACACCATGACCAAAGCCAAGACCGTAGACATTGACGGTCTTGAGCAATTTGAGATCGTCAGTCTCATGAGAGAAGAAAATACGGGCACTATTAAGACGAGCCAGTTTAACTTCAGTATTGGCAAAGGCCTTACGAATTACCAGTTCTTTTTTGATCTGCCAGTCGCCGGTGCTAGTGACAATTTTCATGGCTATAGCTACACCAGAAACCCCACGCTTGAGCACTTCTAGGCGTTCAATATGACCAAATTTACCAGACTGTGGTGGTATCACGAATGGTGCAGTATCGGCAGCAGCCGCTAGCTTCTCCACGACATGGTGCATCTGAGCTTCAAGGGCATCAGCAGGTAGCCTTACGCGCCAATGAAACTTAGGTGTCCAGCTATCCATAGAAATTTTCGTATCATGTTTGAGCGCAGCTGCTTTATACAAATAGCGTAAAAATTCTTCTGAGCCACCAGCGACAGTAAATTTCCCTTCTGGCCTCCCGGCCAAATAAGGCAGAGGGGCAGGGGGAAACTCATTGGTCAGGGGGTCTGAGAAGCAATTTTCATAATTTTCGGTATGACCACCAGCATTAGAGCTAAAGAGAGCAAGCAGTGGTTGCCCCTGGTAAGTAAGAACCTGGCCGGCCGTTGCCACAACCGCCCGTTCTATGCGTTCGTCAATCTGCCCCAGTCCAGCAAAATATTGACAGCACATATAAGAATCACAAACATTGGCATTGTCACGGTCGTGGGGCAAGCGCGGCTTGAGGGCATAAGTACGCGCAGCCAGAGCCTGACACTTGAGTGCTTCAGGGTGATAACTTGCTGGCATTTCAGAGGTAAGCACGCCCCTGAGATATTGATCGAGACTAACACGCAGTGAAACCCTGAGCTTGCCTTTTAGATTGGCAACCCTGATTTCGCCGAGGTAACTAGGGTGCGAGTTGCCGCCAGCGCGCTTAATCGACGCGATTGTAATGGGCCCCTGAGCCTTTAATATTATCTGTTCGCCAGCCACAGCTTTTGACTTCTGGCCAGCAACAGTGCAGTGCAGATGATTTTTCTCAAGGCTGAAACGCAGCCGACTAGCCCCCCTCAATTTTCCTTCTGCATCAGAAAGAGAGGCGCCTTCGACTTCAACTTCTCTATGGTCAAGAGAAGTCAGGTCGTTATTTGAGATAGCTACCCAGATTTGCATTTCTCGCTTTAAAAGCTAAGAACAGGGTAAAAGATGGCGGAGCAGGAGGGACTCGAACCCCCAACCCCTTACGGGGCAGCCGCTTTCAAGGCGGTGTCTTCATCCAGCCAGGTCTACTCCACGTATGACGGTTTAGCTGATACTTGTTATTCTACATTAGGTCTGCGCTAATAGTTGCTGCCGCCAACAAATGCTTAAAGAACATCGTTGTCAAGCTAAATCGTCAAAATAAACTGTCCTAGATCCAATGCTCTAAATCAAATGAAAGCCAAAGAACGCTTAGATCAACTATTAGTGGCGCGACAACTTTTCCCCTCTAGGGAAAGCGCCCGAACTGCCATCATGGATGGTGGCATCTTAGTGAATGGTGCGAAGTTAACAAAACCGGGACAAGCTGTCAGTGTAGAAGCAAATATCGAACTAATTGCTAGCTACAATCGCTGTGCCTATGTTAGCCGCGGTGGTCTCAAATTAGAAAAGGCCCTGGCTAGTTTCGCCATAAACACAGAGCAACGCATTTGTATCGATGCTGGCGCCTCTACCGGTGGCTTTACCGACTGCTTGCTCCAGGGTGGTGCCGCTTTCGTCTATGCCATAGACGTTGGTTATGGCCAGCTCGATTGGTCACTGCGTAGCGATAGCCGGGTGCATACTTTAGAACGCACAAACATACGCTTTCTCACAGCAGAAAAACTTTACGGTGAAAAAATAAATGAGAAAGCCACTTTAGCCGTAGCTGACCTCTCATTCATTTCAGTGACCAAAGTCTTAGAAGCACTGCTTAACTTGATGAGCGAAAGCGAGCGCGAACTAGTAATTTTAGTAAAACCTCAGTTTGAGGCCGGTCGCGAGAAAGTAGGCAAAGGCGGCGTCGTCAGAGAACCAGCTAGCCACATAGAGGTTTTGCAGCAGGTAATTGATTTTGCCCAGAGACAAAAGCTAGAAGTACATGGTCTAACTTATTCACCGCTGAAAGGACCATCGGGCAATATTGAGTACTTGCTCTGGCTCAAGTCTAATGGCAGCAGTGAGCAACCTAAACCTACAATTGACCCGGAAGCAGTTGTAAAAGAGGCTTTCGCCTCACTTTAAAGAATCACACCCAGAGATTTGAACTCTTCCACCATAGAAAGAAAATCGGCAACGGTCTCTTCAATATTGCTTGAATGACGGCAGGCCAGCGCAATTAGCTCGCCATACGAACTATCACTTTTGTTGGCCATTGCCTCAACAATTTCAGTGGTCAATTCACTCACATCTAAATAGTGGCAGTTATGGTCAACGGCACGATAAGCCAATATCCAGGAAGCTTGCGCTTTTTGCCGACGTGGTAATTTCTCCCCCTCCTCTAAGAGGTGGGCAATCTCAGAGATTGGGTACTTATAGGCTCTTATCAAAACCGTCGGATTCAAACGCGGCACACTGGCGGCAAAGGCTTTTAAATCGAGTTCTTCGCTGCTGTTACTCTGCAAAACGGATTGGTCACAAACATCAGAACTAAGATCTAGCAGTACATCCGCTTCCATCACAGCCAGTTCAATCCATTCGTAGTCGGCTAGCTCAGCCAAAAACGGATGACGCTTCAAATGCGCTTCAGCGTGGTTCGCCAAAAACTGGGGGAACTTACGAGCTGCCTGGTTGAGATTAAAGTGATCCGGAGGCATGGTCTCCATGTATTCATGAACCAGAGCACTAAAATGTTTACCGAGCACTTTTTTGCAGAGCGGATAGATCGAAGACATCAAATCAAGCCGTCCCAATTCAATTAGAGAGGCGTAGAGTTTCACACCCCGATGATCAATATGCTTGAGCAAAGAAGGGTGAATCAAAGACGAATCGATCTCTGAGTCGCCAGCAAGAAACTGTTCTCGCTTTTCTCGGCGCGTCCAGAGCAAAGTCATTGCTTGTTCTATATCGTGTAGGCTGGGGGCATCCACTTTCAATTTTTCAACTTAGTTTGATAGAAGCGCTGGTAGCAGAAGGCTGAACTCTTCTAATGATCTCGCGAATTTGGGCCAGCTCGGCCAATATTTCGCTAAAGGCCGGATAATTTTGATCACGCTCAAGCATTACAGCTTTAACTTCGGTACGTTTGAGGACATATTCCAGTAGCTCAAAAACAGGTTCGATCACGGCGGCACCGTGAGTATCTATCAAGAGCTCATCACCATAGCCATGACCAGCCACGTGAATCTGCACTGTGCGCTCGAGAGGCAACCGGTCGAGATAAGCATAAGGGTCAAAATTGTGATTGACCGAATTGACATAGACATTATTGACATCAAGTAGCAAACCGCAATCTGCTTTCTCTAAAACTTCGGAGAGAAAATCAACTTCGTCCATCTGCGAGCCCGGCATTTGCATGTAGTAAGAGATATTCTCAAGCAAGAATGGGCGCTTCACTGTATCTTGCGCAACCTTGACACGCTTGACCACATGTTTGAGTGCTTCAGGCGAGAGCGGAAGAGGCAATAGATCATGTAGATACGAATTTGCTATTGAGGCAAAACATAGATGGTCGCTCCACCAGGGAGCATTGATCTTGTTCAGTAATCTTGAGATGGAGGCAAGATAATCTTCACTCAGCGGGTCTGTACTACCGATAGAAAGGTTGACACCATGTGTCACTAGCGGAAATTTTTCCAAGGCTATATCGAGACGTTCGCGGATTCTTCCACCGAGATCCATATAGTTTTCTGGAACTAATTCTAGAAAATCGATTTGGTCGGCATTTTCAAATGTTTCAGCGGCTAACTCGCGCCGCAAACCAAGTCCAACACCAAGGTTGGGCATCAGTTTTTTAGCTGCGAGAAAGCCGCTGGACATTTAATGGCATCCTAAGAAGGAGGAGAAATCAGAAGTTCTCTTGGAAAGAACTATTTGGTTTCTT